>NZ_JBZXDY010000016.1:0-80551 GCF_058725285.1 Flavobacterium sp. DW-iso2
GTATGTCGAAACACAAATTTACGATTCATTTAAAGAAGCCATCTTTTTGGCTTCTTTTTTTATCGGACAACAATGAATAAAATTATCTGAAAAAGATTTTCTATTATCAGTTAATGCTATTTTATT
The DNA here is from genome assembly GCF_058725285.1 of Flavobacterium sp. DW-iso2. Classification (NCBI taxonomy): domain Bacteria; kingdom Pseudomonadati; phylum Bacteroidota; class Flavobacteriia; order Flavobacteriales; family Flavobacteriaceae; genus Flavobacterium; species Flavobacterium sp. DW-iso2. Next base: position 127 of record NZ_JBZXDY010000016.1, read on the forward strand.
CAAAAACATTAAGAAAACTATAGATATTGAAGAACTAGCATTTCAACTTCATGTAAGTAGATCCACATTAGATAAAAAAATAAGAAAACGCACTAAAAAAAATATAAGTCAGTATATAAGAGAATTTAAATTGGATTATGCCCTTAAATTAATTTTCTTGGGAGAAAGAAATATGCAGTTTTTAGGGGAAGAAACAGGTTTTAATTCTTTGTCTTATTTTTCGACTAGTTTTAAGAAGTATGTAGGCATGACTTTAAGAGATTATGTTAAGTCTACTCAAATATAAAATATTATTTTAATTAACAGCATTTATTTTTAAATCATGTATTACTAATAATGTTAAAATCCTTCATATTTAGTAATATAGAAGTTTTAGTCTTAATAAATTAAAGCTAATATTTTGATAAAAAGTAGACCTTCAAAAGAAGTTTGGAATAATTTTGAAACTTCTTTAAATTCATATAAAATTAAAAGGATAACTTGGGTTTTATATTTTTGCCTTACACTTACTATATTTGTTTTAATGATGGCCATTGTACTTTTTTTTTAAAGTTCTGTAAAGCCTTTGCATTTAGAACAAAAATATATTTTTCTGATTTTCACAAAACTCCTTTTTAAATTAACAGTAGTTTTTTAGTAGCTATCAATAAAAGTAAATGATTTTATTTTTTTACTTGGTAACTTTACTCAGTAGGTTTAACTCTTATCATACAGCTTACTGAAAATTTTATTCGGGGGGATAAAACGAATTAATTATAATATTTAATGTAAGCTGTTATGATAAGTTTTTAATTTTATTAAAACATAGGTTCAAATAATTGTATAAAATTATTTATTTCTATATTTTTTTTGTCTTCTTAAAATATAAAAGCTTATTTTTTAGTGTTGGTCTCCCCGATACATCCATTTTTTTATAACTCAGAATTCAGTTTTAGTAAATAACTCTGAAACGATATTATTCTAAAAATTATTTATTTCTATACTTTTTAAGATAATAATTATCGTCAAAAATTACCATGTTTGTTTCGAGTGGAATAATGCTAGTTTTATTTAGAGTTGCTCTGCCTTCATTTTTTTGTTTCAGTTACTTCTAGACTGACAGTGATAAAGATTCAGGGTATAGTTTCTCGTGGTGTTGTTTCATCAACAATTAGTTGTTATTTTAAAAAGAGGATCTAATTTATGCTTTTGGTAATTGTAGCGTTACTTTAGTCCCTTTTCCAAGCTGACTTTCTAATTTTATTTTTCCATAATTTCTTTCTAAAAATGTTTTTACAATATAAAGTCCTAAACCTGTTCCTTGAATGCCATCAGTATTGCTGGCTCTGTAAAAAGTATTAAATAGTTTTGGTTGATCTTTTTCTGGTATTCCAATACCAAAATCTACTATTTCAACTTGAATTTCAGATTTATTAGAAATTAGTTTCATTCTTACATTTTTACAATTTTCAGAGTACTTAAAGGCATTATTTAGTAGGTTAAATATCGCATACTCTATTAAGTTTTTGTCTGCAATAATTAAAAATTGATTTCCTTCAAAATATAGATCTACTTTTTGGCCTTTGATATTGTTGCTGAAACTGGTGTCGATTATAGAAATACAGAGTTCTTTTAAATCGAATTTTATTGGCTTGAAATTAGTCTTCCCAGAGTCATCTTTCGATATTATCAGGACTGAATTCATTAAGTCAATAATTCGGTCAATTTCGCCTGTGATTCTGGTTGTTTGTTTTCTTAGATTTTGGTCACGTTGAGAATGTTGATCTTGAATATACATTTCCATTAATTCAGCACTTGTTCTAATGGTTGTCATTGGAGTTCTAAACTCATGAGAAATGGTAGAAACTAAATTAGTGCGTAGTTCATTTAATTCACGTTGTTGTTTAAGTGTTTTTTCAATAACAAATTCGGCTTCTTTTCTTTTTGAAATATCCCTTGTACTAGTTTGAATTCTTATAGGAACTGCGTTTTCAAAAACGATTTTAGCATCAGTTTCTAACCAGATGTATGCTCCTGTGGAATTTATATAACGGTATTCATTTCGGGTCGGTTCATGGTTTGAATTGAGATTATCAAAATCAATTGTCATTCTTTTAATGTCTTCTGGATGCGCAAAATCTCTAGGGTTTTTTCCAATTAGGTTTTCTGAGGTAAATCCAACTAATGCTTCTATAGAAGGAGATACATATTGAAAAGTCATATTTAAATCATGTAAACATACTAAGTGCATTGTATTATCTGCTAAAAGGCGATATAAGCTTTCAGCTTTATTAAGTTGGATGTTTTTGTTTTCGTTGTTTTCTTCTAGTAATAATTTGTTTTGTTGCTCAATTTTTTTGATTTCTGTTATATCAGTTTGCGCACCAATCATTCGTATCCCTTTGTCTAATTGGTCGCGAATAATATAGGCTTTGTCTTTTAGATGGGCATAAGTGCCATCAGATTTTAAATAACGGAATTCATCATACCAAGTACTTGCTTTGCTTTTAATTGTTGTTTTGAGGTTTTTATGAACTCTTTCTAAGTCATCAGGATGAATAAGAGTATTAAAATCGTGAGTGTTTAAATGGTTATTGCTATTATTTAATTTATGGCCAAATAACTTCGTGTAATTTTCTGATATTATAATATTTTCAGAGCCTATTTGCCAATCCCAAATTACATCAGAAGTAGCCATGTTGACATATGTAAAACGTTCATTGCTGATTTTTAGCTCTCGTTCTGTTTTTTTCTGCGCTGTTATGTCGTTGAATGAACAAATTACGTAAAGTAGTTGATTAGTATGTCCAAAAACTGGAATTGCATCAACTAATAACCAAATTAAATCATTGGTTACAGGACGACGGACTCCCATTACTATATTATTTATTGGTTTTGATTTATTTATAGCTTGAGGAACGGGGTGCTCTTCAGGTTTAAAGGCGGAACCATCTTCGTGAATTACCTTCCAATCTTCGTCAAAAGATGTTTTACCTAAAAGTTGGTCTTGCGTGAGTCCTAGCATTTCACAAGCAGCCTTATTGTTTTCTATAATTTCTGATTGGGGCCCTTGAACTAATATACCAACAGCAACGTTTTCAATAACGCTTTTTACAAGTTGACGGTTTTTTATAATTTCATTTTGTATTTTTGTGTTTTCAGTGATGTCTACGCTAAAGCCGATCATCATTGCCAGAGTCTCGTTGTCATTAAATACAGGAGTGAATTTTCTACTATGAAAAGTTTCTTCTCCAAAGGCATTACATAATCGTTCATCCCATGACAACGTTTCTTTATTTTGAATCGCTTTATTAAATTTAGTGCGTCTTTCAATTGCAAAATCATCTGTTCTATTGGTGTGTTTAGCATATTCAAAATCATCTTTTCCAATAATATATTCCCTGAGTTCTTTGTTTTTAATGGCAACAGGGTTCAAATATAGATACTTGTGATTAGGAGCAAATACGGCAACATCTGTTGGTAAACAGTCTAAGATAGTTTCGTAAAATTCTTTTTGTAGTTTTAGTTCTTGCTGACTTTCTATAAATTCTGTGATGTCCCTACAGTTTCCAATATAAAACTGTTCGTTATTTTTTTCTATCAGATTAATCTTTGAAGAATGCCAAACATAGTGTCCTTCTTTGTGTAATACTCTATAGACTAGTTCTTTATCTTTTATCTCATTTAATTTAATGTTACTTAAAAAATAAAAATACTTTTCAGTATCTTCTGGATGAATTATTGCCGAGTTGCTTTTACCAATGACCTCATGGACTTCATATCCAAGTGCTGAGGTGATATTTGTAGAAATATATGTAATTTTTCCATCTAAGGTATGTTCGTAAATAATTTCGTTTATAATTTCAATAAAGGATTGAAATTGGGCTTTTGTTTCACTTAGTCGTTTTTTTAAATCAGAATTTTTTGCACTTAATGCTAATGTAGATTCTATTTGGGAAACACATTGGTTTATGATTTTTAATTCATGTTTGCTAATTCCTTCAGTTTTTTTATTTAGAATACAAAGACTTCCAGAAATTAATTTATTTGATGGGTTTATTGGAAAACCTGCAAAAAATGTGAATGTTTCTTCATTATCATTTAATTGATAGTTGCAGTTTTGATTTATACCAGAAAGAATCAAAATTTCATGTTTATTTGCAAGTTCATTAAAGTGTGAAATTTCATTTGGGGTATTGAAATTCTCTAATCCTTTTTGAGATAATATAATGTTATTTTGTTCTAATTTTAGTGAAATAAATACATGCGAAACGTCACAAATATCTGTTATGTAGTCTAAAATAGTATCAAATTCTTTTTTAAGTGTGCTTTCTGTTAAGTCTAAATTTAAGGAATGCGAACTAGAGCTTGCTTCTGAAATATTCATTTTTTTTTCAATTATGGGTTATGGTTTCGGGACTTAAATTGATTGTGTAAAACTACAGTAATTTAGTCATTTATAGGAGAAGCGAATTAACGTACTAAACTTTAATTTATTTAACTCTTTTATCCGTAAAAATATGATTGAGATACAGATGTGTTTTTGAAACCAATAAGTTTTTAAAATAATATTTGATTTGGTGGTTTTTTTTTAAATGATAATTCAATTTATTTTTTCGATACAGTTTATTGGTATTTCTTTAGAATAAGGTGTTATTTTACGATAATTTAGATTCTTTAAAATTGATTTTCAAAAATCAAACTTTGTATATTTGCTTGCTTAATGCAAAATAATAATGATTTCTAAAGCGACTATAGATACTGTTTTTGAAACTGCTCGAGTAGAGGAGGTTATTGGTGATTTTGTCCAATTAAAAAGGGCAGGAAGTAATTTTAAAGGACTAAGTCCGTTCTCTGACGAGCGTTCTCCATCCTTTATGGTTTCCCCAGCCAAAGGGATTTGGAAAGATTTTAGCTCTGGAAAAGGAGGCAATTCTGTGGCTTTTGTAATGGAACACGAACATTTTACCTATCCGGAAGCAATTCGATACTTAGCTAGGAAATACAATATAGAAATAGAGGAAACAGAGCAGACAAATGAAGAAAAAGCAAATACAGATATTCGAGAGAGTATGTACTTAGTTTCTGAATTTGCAAAAGATTATTTTCATAAAACACTTTTAAAATCTGAAGAAGGAAAAGCTATTGGTCTTTCTTATTTTAAAGAAAGAGGGTTTACTAATGAAACCATTGAAAAGTTTAGTCTTGGATATTCTCCGGATACTTGGGATGCCTTTACCAAAGAAGCACTTGGAAAAGGTTATAAATTAGAGTTTCTGGAAAGTACAGGTTTAACAATTGCTAGAGAAGACAGACCCTTTGACCGTTTCAAAAGCCGCGTTATGTTTCCGATACAAAGTATGTCAGGAAGGGTACTTGGTTTTGGAGGAAGAATATTGACCAATGATAAAAAGGCGGCCAAATATTTAAACTCACCAGAAAGCGATATTTACCATAAGAGTAAGGTATTGTACGGGATCTTTCAAGCCAAACAGTCTATTGCCAAACTTAATAATTGTTTTTTGGTCGAAGGTTATACTGACGTTATTCAGTTTAATCAATCTGGAATTGAGAACGTAGTTGCATCTTCTGGGACAGCATTGACACCAGATCAAATTCGTTTAATTAATAGGCTAACAAAAAATATTACTGTCCTTTTTGATGGTGATGCTGCTGGATTGCGTGCTTCCGTTCGAGGAATCGATTTGATTCTGGAAGAGGGGATGAATGTAAAGCTTTGTACTTTTCCAGATGGAGAAGATCCAGACAGTTTTGCCAAGAAAACATCTCATGATGATTTAGTCGCTTATCTCGAAAACAATGCAAAAGATTTCATTCAGTTTAAAGCATCGCTTTTGATGAATGAAGCAAAGAATGATCCAATAAAGAAAGCCGATTTGATTCGGGATATGGTAGTTAGTATTTCTAAAATACCAGATAGAATCCAACGTGAAATATACATCCAGGAATGTTCCCGAATAATGGATATTTCAGAGCAGGTGCTAATCAGTACTTTGGCACAGTTAGTTCAGAAAGACAATGCTGAGGTTGGTAAAAAACAAAAGCAAGAATACAAGGCGTTAGAAGTTGTGAAAAATGAAAATCCGACCGATGCTGAAAAGGTGGATATTCTTTATCGTTTAGAACGAAAAATAATAGAGATATTGCTTCTCTATGGTGATAAAACGGAAGAATTTGAAGATGTGCTTTTAAAATCAAATGGAGAAGGTGAGATTGAACATGTGATTGAAAAAAAGGAATACAAAGTATTTCATAGAATCTATTTGAGCCTACAAGAAGATGAGGTTGAATTAGCAAATCCGTTGTTTCGGGATATATTCAATGATCTGATTAACTATTTTCTTCAAAATGATGGTTTCAGTTTAGAACAATATTTGATGCATTTGCAGCCAGCGTTTGCCCAAGAGGTTACTGATATTTTAATGGAAGATGAAAGAGTTGTTTTGCACAATTGGGAGGGACAAAATATTTTTCCAAAATATAAAAAGGACACGATAGGTCAAAATGTCTCAGAGACTATTTTAACGCTGCGCTGGTATTTAGTAGGTAAAATTATTGAAGAAATAAAAAGCTCCATAACATCTGAATCAGATAATACGGAGCCTATGACTATGATTAGAGATTACCTCGGTCTAACTTCTGCTTTTTCGAAAAAATTAGGACGGGTTATGTCTCGATTTTAATTATACTATTTCTAATGTTTTTGCTTTGTTTACTAAATCAACTAGATTAGTAACATTGAGTTTCGTTAATAAACGCAATTTGTAGGTACTTATCGTTTTCTCGTTAAGGCCTAGAATTTCAGCAATTTCATGATTCTTTTTACCTCCACTTAAATAACGCAACACTTCAACCTCACGATTGGAAAGTTTTCGATACAAACGTTCGCTTTTGCTTTGTTTCGCAATTAAGGCTAGGTTTTTCTTCACGGTTTCATTCATGATGATCTTTCCTTGATTCACTTTAATAATTGATTGACCTAAGGTCTCCAATTTTTCTGTTTTGTGAACAAATCCTGAAACACCTGCTTTAATTGCATTTGGTGCATAAATCTGTTCTGAAAGACCGCTGAATATAATAATTTTCGTCTTCGGAAAGTTTTTCAAAATAGATTTGACTTCAAAAATACTGGAAAGACCTTCTAATTCTAAGTCTAAAATTAAAACATCAATTTCTTTGGTTAGAAGAATATCACGAATCATTAAAAAATTACCAACATTGGCAACTAATGATATTTCGGCGTGATCTTTAAAATACGATTTCACTCCGAAATGAACTACCGGGTAGTTATCTGCTACGCATACTTTTATCATGATTTTTAGTTTTAGAGTTTTTTGTCACAAATTGTTATTAAATATAAAAAAATTTAGGTATTATTCCTAATTATATGGATAAAAAGACTATTAATATCGATTAACTAAACAAACAGGTATTTCTTTCATTTTGTGTTGGTTAATTTTATTCAAGCGTTTGTATATTTCAAACACTATTTTTTCTCTTCCAGAGAAGTCAGTATTAGCTTTTCCTTCTTCGTCTTGAATCATAGCCCATTCTAATTCATCATAAGTAGCACCTAACTGTGCTTCATCCGTTTTTTCGTCACCAAACAGTCCGTCAGATGGAGCCGCGTTTAAAATGGAAGCAGGAACTTTTAAGTATTCGGCTAACATAAATACTTCCGATTTCATTAAATCGGCAATTGGACTAAGGTCTACGCCACCATCTCCATATTTTGTAAAAAAGCCAACGCCAAAATCTTCTACTTTATTTCCTGTCCCCGCTACTAATAATCCATGCACTCCTGCAAAATAATATAAAGTGGTCATTCGCAAACGAGCACGTGTATTTGCAAGTGTTAGATTTAGCTTGTGTTCTTCAAAGTCAGTAGGAACCTCATTTTTGAAAGTTTCAAAAACAGATGTTAGATCTGCGAGTGTATCTGAAACATTTGAAAATCTATCTTTCAATTGTTGAATATGCTCACGTCCGCGGCTAACATGGCTTTCATGTTGATGAATAGGCATTTCAATACATAAAACCTTTAGTCCCGTTTGTGCACACAAAGTTGAGGTTACCGCTGAATCTACTCCGCCGGATATCCCAACAACAAAGCCATTTACTTTTGCGTTTTCAGCATATGTTTTTAGCCAATTGACAATATGGGTGTTCGCACTTTCAACTTGAAGCGTGTTTTTTTTAATCATAATAGTTTACGTTTTAACAAGCAGGAATGTATATTTGCAAAATCATTCAAGTGCGCGCTTCTTTTTCTCATTCTATAGAGTGCAAATTTAAAAAAAAAATAATGAAAAAATCTCACATTTTGATGCTTATATGTCTTTTTTTACTATCATGTGGTAAAAAAAGCAAAACAGAGAATGCAATCAATGATGTTGCTGTAGAAATAAAGGTAGAGCGATTCGATAAAGTGTTTTTTGAAACGGAACCAAAAGACCTATATAAAGTAAGAAAACAGTTTCCTTTTTTCTTTCCTCCAGGAAATGATGACGCCGTGTGGTTAAATAAAATGCAGGATCCTCTTTGGAGAGAATTATATTCAGAAGTTCAGAAAAAATATGCGAATTTCGAACCTGTCAAAAAGGACCTGGAAGAGCTTTTTAAGCATATGAAATATTATTTTCCTGAAACGAAGACGCCAAAAGTGATTACTGTAATTTCTGAAATGGATTATAATAATAAAGTCATTTATGCGGATAGTCTTGTAATTATTTCGCTCGAAATGTACTTGGGAAAAGAGCATAAGTTCTATCAGTTTCCTAAGTATATAAAGCAGAACTTCGAGGAAAGCCAAATTATGCCTGACGTAGTTGCGAGTTTTTACAAACGAAAAGTAGCGCCAGATACTTCTAAAAATTTATTGTCTAAAATGATAAATTCAGGAAAGGAATTGTACATGAAAGATGTGTTGCTGCCTGATTATAGCGATGCCGATAAGATGGGATATACAAACGAGCAGATAGAGTGGTGTAATCAAAATGAGAGTTATATGTGGCGCTATTTTATCGAAAAAGAAATGCTCTATAGTGATGATCAAAAACTGATTCCGCGTTTTATAAGTCCAGCACCTTTTTCTAAATTTTATTTAGAAATCGATAATGAAACACCGGGCCAAGTTGGTGGTTGGATAGGATGGCAAATAGTTCGCTCCTATATGAAAAACAATGAAGTATCTTTGCAGCAATTATTAGATACAAATGCTAAAGAAATATTTGAAAAATCAAAATACAAACCTAAAAAGTAATGTCAGATAAAAACAGATCAGAAATTAAATTTCTTGTAGAATTAGATGAAAACCGTGTTCCGGAAAAACTATTGTGGTCGGCAAAAGACGGAGGAGTAGAGTTGGAAGAGGCAAAGGCAATTATGTTGTCTGTGTGGGATGGTAAAGCCAAAGAAAGTATGCGTATTGATTTATGGACAAAAGAGATGCCTGTAGATGAAATGAAAATTTTCTTCCATCAAACCTTGGTGGCAATGTCAGATACTTTTCAACGTGCCACAAATGATGAAAAAATGGCGGATACTATGAGGGATTTTTGCGAGTATTTTGCAGAAAAACTAGAATTGAAGAAGTAAGATCAAATTCTTCTGTAAAGCAAAACATCCCAAAGCTTAAATTTAAGTTTTGGGATGTTTTTTTTATTTGGAAGTGAACGTGCTCTATTTTTTAAAACTGACCACCGCTCTTGAAAATTTCTTGATTTACTTCGTCGATATAGTTTAAAACATCTTCTTTTCCTAACGATTCTGTTGCAGAGGTTACGAAATATTGTGGCATTTCGGCCCAATTATTAGCAAACATACTTTTCTTATATGCCGCAATATGCGAATCAATTTTTACTTTACTGATCTTGTCTGCTTTAGTAAAAATTATACAAAAAGGAATTTCGCTCTCTCCCATATAAGACATGAATTCAATATCTATTGTTTGAGCTTCATGACGGATATCGATTAAAACAAAAGCACAAACCAACTGTTCTCTTGTTTCAAAATAATCGGTTATAAACTGTTGGAAAACTGATTTTGTTTTTTTGGATACTTTAGCATAACCATATCCAGGTAAATCAACTAAGAACCAATTGTTGTTGATTAGGAAATGATTAATTAGCTGTGTTTTTCCGGGTCTTCCAGATGTTTTAGCTAATTTTTTTTGGTTTGTCAGCATATTGATTAATGAGGACTTTCCAACATTAGACCTGCCTATAAAAGCGTATTCTGGCAAACGGTCTTTTGGACATTTGCTCACATCGGAGTTGCTAATTACAAATTCGGCGGTATTGATTTTCATATTTTTTTGTATAAAACTTCTTTTATGGAAGAGAGGTACTTATAAATTGGATTTAGTTAGCCATTCTTCAAGCAAACGATTGAACTCTTCTGGATGTTCCATCATTGCTGCGTGACCACATTTGTCAATCCAGTATAAGCTTGAGTTGGGTAATAATTTGTTAAATTCTTCAGCAACATCCGGAGGTGTAACTTTATCATTTTTACCCCAAATAATACACGTTCGTACATGCATCTTTGGAAGGTCTTTAGCCATGTTATGACGAATGGCACTTTTAGCAATTGTTAATGTTTTGATTAATTTTATTCTGTCATTAACTGTTGCGTAAACTTCGTCAATTAATTCTGGTGTAGCAATTGCAGGGTCGTAGAATACGTCTTCAGCTTTTTTCTTGATATACTCATAGTCACCTCTTTTTGGATAACTATCGCCCATGGCGCTTTCATACAATCCGGAACTTCCTGTTATTACAAGTCCTGCCACTTTTTCAGGGTACATTTTTGTATGGTATAAAGCAATATGTCCTCCAAGTGAATTCCCAAGAAGAATTACTCTGTCAAATCCTTTAAAAGTGATAAAATCCTTAACGTATTTAGCGAAACTTTTTACGTTTGTTTTTAAAATATTTTGGGTATAGATAGGTAGATCCGGAATAACAATTTTGTATCCTTTTTCAGAAAAATGACTGGCTACGGCATCAAAATTACTCAATCCCCCCATTAGCCCGTGTAAGATTACAATTGGCGTTCCTTCTCCAGCTTCATAATAGCTGTATTTACCTTCCTTCTTATAGTTTTTTTCCATGTTTTTGAATACGGATTTTCAATTTTCACAAATATAGTATTTAAAAAATTAAAAAGAATTTTTGAAAACATTTTTTGCTCCTATTAATGCCTTTTGAACTTATTTGTCATTAAGAGCGTGAATATTATATAAAAAAAGTTCTTTTTAAGGTGTTTTTCTATTGTAAGTAAAAAGGTGTTTTAGTTAAAATTTTGAAAATAATCAGGTCGGAATTTACATAGTTTAAACTTTGTTGTGAATAACTTATAAAATAGCTAATAGTCTGACAGTCTGTGAGTCTTGCCTCTAAGGGATTTTGCTTGGATGTGGTTAAACTTATTAACAAAGTGGTAGATAGTGGTAAATAGTGGTGATATTTTTCATATTTTTGCTCTATATCATTTTAAAACTATTCTATTGAATACAATTGTTGGAACATATGAATGTAAGGTCGATGCTAAAGGAAGGGTGCTGTTGCCGGCGCCTTTGAAAAAGCAATTGACACTTTCCCTTCAAAGCGGTTTCGTTTTGAAGCGTTCAGTTTTTCAGCCTTGTTTGGAGTTGTATCCTATGGAAGAATGGAATGTGATGATGGCAAGAATTAATAAGTTAAATCGGTTCGTAAAAAAGAATAATGATTTTATTCGAAGATTCACCGCGGGTGTAAAAGTGGTAGAAATAGATTCTTTAGGGAGACTGCTGATCCCTAAAGATTTAGTGGCTTTTGGTAGTATTACTAAAGAGGTTGTGTTTTCTTCCGCTGTTAACATAGTGGAGATTTGGGACAAAGATTTATACGAGACATCGATAAATGGTGAAGACGTAGATTTTGCAGATTTAGCAGAAGAGGTAATGGGAAATATAAATGACGACGACAATGGAATATCATAATCCGGTTTTGCTTCAAGCATCAGTAGATGGTTTAAATATCAAGCCTGATGGCGTGTATGTAGATGTAACCTTCGGTGGAGGAGGGCATTCGAAAGAAATATTAAGTAGGTTAGGGCCAAACGGAAAATTGTTTGCTTTTGATCAGGATGAGGACGCTTTGGCAAATGCTTTACCAGATGAGCGATTTACACTTATTAACGAGAATTTTAGATTCATCAAACGTTTCTTGCGTTTTTACGGTTTGAAAAGTGTGGATGGAATTTTAGCTGATTTGGGAGTTTCCTCTCACCAATTTGATGTTGCAGAAAGGGGTTTTTCTACTCGTTTTGATGCTGGATTGGATATGAGAATGAGTCAAAAAAACGACTTAAATGCTTACAAAGTAGTTAATGAATATGACGAGGCAGACTTAAAGAGAGTGTTTTTGGATTATGGAGAATTGAAAAATGCTCCTGTTTTGGCAAGGACCATTGTTGAGGCTAGAGAAGTACAGCTTATTAAGACTACCGATGAGTTAAAGGAGGTTTTGGCAAAATATTTACCAGAGAGAGTAAGAAATAAAATACTAGCTCAAATCTATCAAGCTATTCGAATTGAGGTAAATCAAGAAATGGATGTTCTAAAAGAATTCTTGGAGCAGTCATTAGAAGTGTTAAAACCAGGAGGTCGATTAAGCGTTATTTCATATCACTCATTAGAAGATAGATTGGTGAAGCGATATGTAAAAAACGGGATGTTTGAAGGCGAGCCTGAGCGCGACTTTTATGGTAATTTTTCTGTGCCGTTTAAGACGATCGGGAAGCTAATAGTACCAGACAAAGAAGAGATAAAGTTAAATAATAGAGCTCGTAGTGCTAAATTAAGAATAGCAGAAAAGATATAATTCAGAATGAAAAACGGTGTTTATAACATATTAAAAGCGAGATTTCTAATCGATGATGACGCGATGAAAAATTGGCGTTTTATCGTTTTTCTTATTCTTTTAGCGATAATCATGATTGCTAATACGCAGCGTTTTGAACAAAAAGTTTTTAAAATTGCCAAATTAACAACCGAAGTGAAAGAATTAAGATCCGAATTTGTTGATAGACGTTCTCAGTTGATGAAGTTGAAAATGGAATCTACTGTTTCTGAAAAAATGATGGAAAAACAAATTTTCCCATCGACTGTTCCTCCAATTAAAATAAAAGTAAAAAAAGAAGAAGAGAAAACTTTTCTAAAAAAAATATGGCAGTAGAAGATAAACACATATCATATAGAATCTATCTCGTTGCATTTGCTATCTTTTTGGTAGCGATCGCTATTGCTATTAAGTTAACTAATATTCAGTGGGTTGAAGGGGATTATTATAGAAAATTAGCCAAAGAGAGAACGGTTAAAAATTTTGTTATTCCTTCAAATAAAGGAAATATTTATTCCTCGGATGGAAGCTTATTAGCGACTTCAATTCCTAATTATGAAATACGTTTTGATGCTTTAGCGCCAAAAATGGAAATATTTGAGAAGAATGTTCAGTCACTATCTGATTCGCTGGCATTTGTTTTGGGTAAATCAAGTAGTTTTTATCAAAATGAACTGAGAAGAGCGAGAGCAAATAATAATCGTTATTACTTAATTGCCCGGGATTTGAGTTATACAGATTATATAAAAATTAAAGGATTTCCCTTGTTTAAATTAGGTGCATATAAAGGTGGAATTATAATCGAACAAAAAACGGTTAGGGAACATCCAATAGGTAAAATTGCCGAACGTACAATTGGCTATGAAAGAATGAGACCTGAAGGTACTTATGACGGTAAAGGAATCGAATGGGCTTACAGGAAATATTTGAATGGGAAGGACGGTAAAATTCTGAAACAAAAAATAGCAAAAGGACAATGGAAACCCATTCGTGATGTTAACGAAGTGGATCCTCAAGACGGCTACGATGTAATCTCAACGATAGATGTTTACATACAAGATATTGCACATCATGCTTTATTAAAACAATTACAAGAGTATGAGGCAGATCATGGTTGTGTCGTGGTAATGGAAACCGAAACTGGAAAAGTACGAGCTATTTCTAATTTAGGCAGAGCCGATGATGGAACTTATTATGAAACTACTAATTATGCCGTTGCTGAATCCCACGAACCAGGGTCGACGTTTAAATTAGTTGATTTAATGGCAATTCTAGAAGACAAGGTAGCTGATACGAGTACCGTTTATGATAGCCATGGAGGTATAGTTAAGTATTATGGAAGATCTGTACGCGATTCACATACGGGTGGTTATGGGAAAATTTCGTTAGCTCGTGGATTTGAACTTTCATCAAATACAGTTATGGTTCAGGCGGTTTATGAGAATTACAAAAGCAATCCATCAAAATTTGTAAATCATATTAGAAATTTTGGTTTGGATAAAACTTTAGGATTGGATCTTAAAGGAGAAGGAAAACCGATTATTCCACATCCTGGAGATAAAAGCTGGTCAGGAATTTCACTTCCGTGGATGGCATTTGGATACGAAGTTTCAGTTACTCCAATGCAGACATTGGCATTTTATAACTCTGTAGCAAATAATGGAGTAATGGTAAAGCCGCAGTTTGTTTCCGAAATTAAAGAATGGAACAAAACAATTAAGAAATTCGATACAGAAGTGATTAATCCAAAGGTTTGTTCGCCAGAGACAATTAGAAAATTAAAGGCTGTCTTGCAGAATGTTGTTAAAAAAGGAACAGGTTCTAAATTATATTCGAAAGATTTTTCTATGGCAGGAAAAACAGGAACGGTTCAGATGAATTATGGTGGGAAAGAAGGAAAGTCTGCCTTGTATTATGCGTCTTCTTTTGTTGGATATTTTCCAGCAGATCATCCTAAATATTCATGTATTGTAGTAGTACATAAACCTAATACAGCAAAAAATAATTATTATGGAGCCGATGTTGCGGGGCCTGTTTTTAAAAGAATTGCACAAAAGATTTTTACAGATGTGCCATCGACAAATGAAATAAAAAACATAAACAGAAAAGTCCCAAAACAAGAAAATAATTACAACAACTATTTTGCTAAATTACAAAAGCCACAGCAGCTAATTCCAAATGTAAAAGGTATGCCTGCAATGGATGCAATTGCTTTATTAGAAAATTTGCATTTAAAAGTAAAAGTAGTTGGTAAAGGGAAGGTTACGACACAATCGCTTCAAGCGGGTCACAATATAATAAATAACACAACTATAACATTAGAATTACTGTGATTATACTAAAAGACATATTATACAAAGTTGCAATCGAAGCCGTACATGGTTCGGCTGAAGTTGCTGTAGGTAAAATCGAATTTGATTCAAGAAAAATTGAAAAGAACGACATTTTTGTAGCTATACGTGGTTCTGTTTCAGATGGACATGAGTTCATTCAAAAAGCAATCGAATTAGGGGCTATAGCAATCGTCTGTGATACTTTTCCAGAAAATTTCGAAAAAGGAATCACATACATACAGGTGAAAGACACCAATAAAGCATTGGCCTTCATGGCGGCTAATTATTTTGGAAATCCATCTGAAAATTTAAAGTTGGTTGGTATTACCGGAACAAACGGGAAGACTACTATCGCTTCTTTATTATATCAATTATTCAAAAAAGCAGGTTTTAAAGTAGGATTGATTTCTACTGTTAAGATATTGGTTGATGAAATCGAATACAAAGCCACACATACTACGCCAGATTCAATCACTATTAATCATTATTTAGCAGAAATGAGAAATGCAGGTGTTGAGTATTGTTTTATGGAAGTGAGTTCTCACGGGATTCATCAAAAGCGAACAGAAGCATTGCATTTCGTAGGTGGAGTTTTTACTAATTTATCACATGATCATTTGGATTACCATCCCACTTTTGCTGAATATAGAGATGTGAAAAAATCATTTTTTGACAACCTTCCAAAAAATGCTTTTGTCTTAACTAATGTTGATGATAAAAATGGTGCTGTAATGTTGCAAAATACAGTAGCGAATAAACGAACTTATGCTTTAAAATCATACGCAGATTATAAAGCTCAGATTCTCGAAAATCAATTGTCAGGTTTGCTTTTGAAGATTGATGGGAATGAAATTTGGGTTAAACTAATAGGAACTTTTAATGCCTATAATGTTTTGGCAATTTATGGAACTGCAGTTGAATTAGGAATGGACAGTTTAGAAACACTTCGTTTATTGTCTGAGCTAGAAAGTGTTTCAGGAAGATTTCAATACATTGTTTCTACTACAAATATCACAGTAATTGTCGATTATGCTCATACTCCTGATGCGCTGGAGAATGTTTTGAAAACAACTAATGATATTCGAACTAAAAATGAGCAGTTGATTACTGTTGTAGGTTGCGGTGGAAACAGAGATAAAACCAAACGACCAATTATGGCGACTATCGCCTCTGAATTGAGTGATAAAGTAATTCTTACGTCTGATAATCCAAGAAATGAAAATCCAGATACGATTATCCAGGAGATGGAAGTAGGTGTTGCGGCAGAGAATTATAAAAAAGTATTGGCTATAACGGACAGAAAGCAAGCTATAAAAACAGCTTGTCAATTGGCGCAGCCAAACGATATTATTTTGATTGCAGGAAAAGGACATGAAACCTATCAGGAAATCAATGGTGTGCGTCATGATTTTGACGACATGAAAATAGTGAAAGAGATATTAGAACAACTTCATAAATAGTAAAAATATGCTGTATTATTTATTTGAATACTTAGACAAAACATTAAATATTCCAGGGACTGGAGTGTTTCAATACATAACATTTAGATCGGCATTAGCCTTTATACTTTCTTTGCTATTGTCTACAGTTTATGGAAAAAGAATCATCCGTTTTTTGCAAAATCAGCAAGTGGGGGAGACGGTTCGTGAATTGGGATTAGCGGGTCAAAATGAAAAAGCGGGGACGCCAACTATGGGAGGTTTAATCATCATATTTGCTATTCTGGTGCCTGTTATGCTGTTTGCAAAACTACAAAACATTTACATTTTGTTGCTGATTGTAACAACTTTGTGGATGGGAACAATTGGGTTTGTAGATGACTATATCAAAATATTTAAAAAAGACAAGCAAGGATTAAAAGGGATTTTTAAAGTTTTTGGACAAGTGGGGTTAGGTCTTATTGTTGGGACTGTTCTTTATTTTAGTCCTGCAGTAACCGTGAGAACGGATACAGGAAAAGGAGATGTTTTTAGAACCACAACAGAAACGGTTATCACCGAAAGTCCAGTTGAAGAAAAATCTACAGCCACTACAATTCCGTTTTTTAAAAATAATGAATTCGACTATGCGGAATTATTGGCTTGGACGGGTGAAGGATATGAAAAATGGGCCTGGGCAATTTTTATCCCAGTTGTTATTTTTATCATCACAGCGGTTTCAAACGGAGCAAACTTAACAGACGGAATCGATGGACTCGCTGCGGGCACCTCGGCGATATCGGTTTTAGCATTGGGGATTTTCACCTTCGTTTCCGGAAATATTATTTTCTCTAATTATTTAAATATCATGTATATCCCTAATTCAGGAGAAATGACGGTGTTTATTGCGGCATTTGTGGGATCGCTTATTGGGTTTCTTTGGTACAATTCCTATCCGGCATCGGTGTTTATGGGTGATACTGGAAGTCTGACTATCGGTGGGATTATCGCGGTGCTGGCAATTGCAGTTCGTAAAGAATTATTAATTCCGCTATTATGTGGTGTTTTTTTAGTCGAAAATTTATCTGTGGTATTGCAGGTTAGTTATTTTAAATATACCAAAAAACGCTTTGGCGAAGGCCGAAGGATTTTCCTGATGGCGCCGTTGCATCATCACTATCAAAAGAAGGGATATCATGAAAGTAAGATTGTAACCCGATTTTGGATTGTAGCGATATTGTTAGCGATACTTTCGATTATTACTCTAAAATTAAGATAGTATGAGACTAGTAGTTTTAGGAGGAGGAGAAAGTGGAGTAGGTACTGCCATTTTAGGTAAGAAAAAAGGATATGATGTTTTTGTATCTGATTTTGGAAAAATAAAAAACAATTACAAGGAAGTTCTTATAAGTAACGGTATTGATTGGGAAGAGGAAAGACATACAGAGGATTTAATTCTAAATGCTGATGTAGTCATGAAAAGTCCAGGGATTCCAGAGAAAGTTCCGATTGTTAAAAAATTGATTGAAAAAAGAATTCCGGTAATTTCTGAAATAGAGTTTGCGGCTCCTTTCACAAAAGCAGTTACAATTGGAATTACGGGAAGCAACGGAAAGACGACAACAACTATGTTAATCTATCACTTGCTTAAATCGGCAGGATTAAATGTAGGATTAGGCGGAAATATAGGTAAAAGTTTTGCTGAGCAAGTTGTAGATGACACCTACGATTCGTACGTACTTGAATTGAGTAGTTTCCAGTTGGACGGAATCGTGGATTACAAACCGCACATTGCTATTATTACGAATATTAGTCCGGATCATTTAGATCGATACGAATATAATTATCAAAATTATATTAATTCAAAGTTCAGAATCACAATGAATCAAACCGAGGATGATTACCTCATTTATGACGCAGATGATGAAGCCATAACAACATGGTTAGAAAACAATAAAACGAAAGCAAAACTAATCCCTTTTTCATTGACAAAAACATTCAACGAAGGAGCCTTTATACAAAACAATAAAATGGAAGTAAAAATCAATCAAGATGAATTTTTAATGGAAACAGAATCTATTGCCTTAGAAGGAAAACATAATATGAAAAATGCAATGGCAGCAACCTCTGTGGCAAAATTGATGCAAATAAGAAAAGCAACAATCCGTGAAAGTTTATCTAATTTTCAAGGAGTGGAGCACCGTCTTGAGAAAGTATTGAAGATCCAGAATGTACAATATATCAATGATTCCAAAGCGACTAATGTAAACGCTACTTTTTTTGCATTGGACAGTATGAACATGCCAACAGTTTGGATTGTTGGAGGTGTTGATAAAGGAAATGATTACAATGAATTAATGTCATTAGTACGTGAAAAAGTGAAAGCTATCATTTGTCTTGGAGTTGATAATAAAAAAATAATTGATGCTTTTGGTAACGTTGTTGATATGATGGTTGAAGTTACGAATATGAATGATGCTGTTAGAATGGCGCAACGATTAACAGAAAAAGGGGATGCCGTTTTATTATCACCTGCCTGTGCTAGTTTTGATTTGTTTGAGAATTATGAAGATAGAGGAAATCAATTTAAACAAGCGGTTCATAATCTATAGTCGAATGACAATGTCTTTTTTGGAAATAAAATAATAAAAATGAAACAACTAATAAGCAATCTAAAAGGAGATAAAGTAATATGGTCATTCGTGGCTTTATTAGCTTTGTTTTCGTTTATGCCTGTTTTTAGTGCGAGTAGTAATTTGGCTTATTTAGGACATGGAACAGGAAATACCTTGGGTTATTTGGTAAAGCATTTAGCACATATATGTATTGGTTTTCTAATTATTTTTCTTGTACACCGAGTGCCATATCATTATTTTAGAGCAATATCTAAAGTGGCATTGCCAGTTGTTTGGATTTTGTTGCTTTATACATTAGTCAAAGGAACCGTGATCGCTGGAGCAAATGCCAGTAGATGGATTCAAGTTCCTTTTATAGGAATATCATTCCAGACTTCCACTTTGGCATCTGTTGTCTTATTCATATTTGTCGCTAGATATTTGTCTAAAACTAGAGAAGAGCCAATTACTTTTAAGGTCTCGTTATGGGAGCTTTGGTTGCCTGTGTTTATTACTTTGATTCTAATTTTACCGGCCAATTTCTCGACTACCGCATTAATTTTTGCAATGATACTCATGTTGGTGTTTATTGGAAAATACCCATTAAAATATATTGGAGCTATTATAGGTTCTGGAATTCTATTTCTTGCTTTTTTTGTTCTTGTAGCTAAAGCTTTTCCTGACTCGCGATTTTTTAGTAGAGTAACAACTTGGGAAAGCAGAATCGAAAATTTCAGTTCAGACAAACCTGATGAAGATGATTACCAAATTGAGAAAGCAAAAATTGCTATAGCATCGGGTAAAATATATGGACTGGGTCCTGGTAAAAGTGTTCAGAAGAATTTTTTACCGCAATCCTCGTCTGATTTTATCTATGCCATTATAGTAGAAGAATATGGTCTTGTAGGTGGTTTTCTAGTTCTTATTTTATATTTATTATTGTTGTTTCGATTCGTGATTGCTTCGCATAAGGCCAATACACTTTTTGGAAAGTTAGTTGTTGTGGGTCTCGGTTTTCCGATGATTTTTCAAGCTATGGTTAATATGGCCGTCGCGGTAGAGTTGTTGCCGGTAACGGGTCAGACGTTGCCATTGATAAGTAGTGGAGGTAGTTCGATTTGGATGACTTGTTTTGCGCTGGGAATCATTATAAGTGTGACGAAGAAAGACGAAGAAATTGAGGAAGAACTGAAGACTGCCGCTAAGCGTGAAGAAGCGCTTCAAAAACTAATCGATGCCGAATTAGATTCAGAAAAGGAAGTCATAGAGGATTATTCGATTACAGACAAAGCGGCAAACCCAATGAGCGCAGTTTTGAATAGATAATATTTTTAAGGGATAAAATAATTTAAAATTAAATAATTTCAATATAATGAGGCAATATAAATTCATATTAAGTGGTGGAGGAACAGGTGGGCATATCTATCCTGCGATTGCTATTGCCAATGAATTAAAATTACGCTTTCCTGATGCTGAATTTCTTTTTGTGGGTGCCAAAGATAAAATGGAAATGCAAAAAGTACCTCAAGCCGGTTTCCAAATTAAAGGATTGTGGATTGCGGGTTTACAAAGAAGAATAACTTTACAAAACATGATGTTTCCATTGAAATTAGTAGATAGTTTATGGAAAGCAAAACAAATCATAAAAGAGTTTAAACCGGATGTAGTGATTGGAACCGGTGGTTTTGCTAGCGGACCATTATTGAAAATGGCTAGTATGATGGAAATTCCTACGGTGATTCAAGAACAAAATTCATTTCCGGGAATTACGAATAAGTTATTAAGCAAAAAAGCGGATGCAATCTGTGTTGCATATGAAAATTTAGAACGATTTTTTCCCAAAGATAAAATGGTCTTGACTGGGAATCCTGTTCGTGAGGATTTAATTGACATTGAAAGTAAAAGAGTAGCTGCTATTGAGTACTTTAATTTAGATGCTACTAAAAAAACACTATTGGTTCTTGGCGGAAGCCTTGGCGCAAGAAGAGTAAATCAGTTGATCGAAAAAGAATTAGAAAATATTCAAAACCAAGAGGTGCAGATAATCTGGCAATGTGGGAAATTGTATTTTGAGGATTATAAAAAATACAATTCAAATACTGTTCAGGTTGTCGCTTTTATCGAAAGAATGGATTTTGTATACGCAGCTGCAGATGTTATTATTTCCAGAGCGGGAGCATCGTCAGTGTCAGAGTTGTGTATTGTAGGGAAGCCAGTATTATTTATCCCTTCGCCTAATGTAGCTGAAGATCATCAAACTAAAAATGCAAAAGCTATTGTTGATAAAAAAGGGGCACTTTTATTGAAAGAATCTGAGCTTGATGCAGAGTTTAGCTTGGTTTTTGAAGCATTATTAAAAGATAAAGGAAAGCAAAATCAATTAAGTGAAAATATTAAACAGTTAGCAATGCCGAAAGCGACAAAACAAATTGTTGACGAAATTGTGAAACTAATTAAAAACAAATAAAAACATACTTAAATCAATATGAACTTAAACCAAATACATAACGTCTACTTCATCGGCATCGGTGGCATCGGAATGAGTGCTTTGGCTCGGTATTTTAAAAATATTGGGAAACAAGTTGCGGGTTATGATAAAACCCCTACGACTTTGACAAAAGAATTGATAGAGAGTGGTATTGTAATTCATTTTGAAGACAGTATTGATTTGGTTCCCAAAGATTATTTTGTCGAAAATACTTTAGTTATTATTACGCCTGCTGTTCCTGGAACACATTCAGAATGGAACTATTTTAAAGAGCGTGAATATCATATTAAGAAAAGAGCAGAAGTTCTAGGGATAATAACTAAGGATACGTTTTGTTTTGCGGTTGCGGGAACGCACGGGAAAACAACTACATCCAGTATTTTAGGTCATATTTTATATGACAGCGGCGCAGATGTTACTGCTTTTATAGGAGGAATAGTTGAAAATTATAATTCGAATTTGGTAGGAGACGGAAAAACAGTTACCGTAGTTGAGGCTGATGAATTTGACCGTTCATTTTTGCATTTGCACCCCAATATTGCTTGTATTACATCAATGGATGCAGATCATTTAGATATTTATGGGACTAGTGATGCGATAGAAGAGTCATTTGTGGAGTTTGCAAACAAAGTAGAAGATAAAAGCAGATTATTTATAACTAAAGAGTTGCCTCTAGAAGGAGTTACTGTGGCGGTCAATGAAGATGCTGTTTATAGTGCTATAAATGTTAGAATTGATAATGGGAGTTACATCTTTGATGTAAAAACGCCAAATGGAATTTTAAAAGATTTTCGTTTTGGATTGCCGGGAAAACATAATTTAATGAACGCTCTAATGGCTATAGCAATGGCAATAAATTTCGGCACCCCAACCGATGCTATTGCAATAGCTTTAGCTTCATTTAAAGGGATAAGAAGACGATTTTCTTATCAAATAAAAACGGATGATTTAGTGTATATCGATGATTATGCACATCATCCTACTGAGATTAATGCTGTCTATCATGCGGTTAGAGAATTATATCCCGATAAGAAGATTCTTGCGGTATTTCAGCCCCATTTGTTCAGCAGAACAAAAGATTTTGCGGATGATTTTGCCAAGAGTCTATCTCAATTTGACGAGCTTTTGTTGATGGATATTTATCCTGCTCGTGAATTACCGATGGAAGGAATAACATCGGAATGGTTATTGGGTAAGGTAGATAATAAAAATAAGAAATTAGTTTCAAAAGAGAACGTGATAGGAACTATTCTGGAGAGTGATGCTCAAATAATCGTGACGATAGGAGCAGGAGATATTGGAGAATTAGTAGGGTCAATTAAAAAAGTACTCAATGAAAATATTTAACTGGACAAATATGAGATTAGTGCTCATGATTGGGGTTGTGATTTTCCTTTTTTCATTTACTTCAAATCGAAATGAAAAAAGAAAACTCACTAAATCTGTAGTTGTTTTTGTTGGAGATAATGCTCTTTTTGTAAAAAGAGAAACGGTTAATAAATTGTTAATAGAAAATAATAAGAACGCTTCAAGCATTGGAAAAGATGAAGTAGCTTTGAATGAGCTAGAGAGAAGACTGAATTCAAATAAGATGATTGAGAAATCAGATGTATTTGTGAGTATTGATGGTGTTCTAAAAGCAGTAGTAAAACAAAAGACTCCGGTAGCAAGGGTTTTTGACGGGAATGACTCTTTTTATATTGATTATGAAGGGAGTGTAATGCCATTGTCAAATAATTTTACGGCCAGAGTTCCACTTGTTTCAGGGATGATTAATAGAAATAATACCGAAAAATACGCCCAATTATTTCGGGTTATTTATGATGATGATTTTTTGAAAAAAAACATCATTGCTGTTGAAATTATGCACAATGGAAGGTTGAAAATGCTGAATAGGAATTATAAATATGAGATTGATTTTGGAAATTCCGCAGATATGGAACAAAAATTCAAAGATTATAAGGCTTTTTTTCAAAAAGCAGTTTTAGACAGTTCGTTGTATAAATATAAAAAAATAGACCTGAGATTTACAAAACAAGTAGTTTGCACTAAATAAATAGATAATGGAAAAAGAGAATGTTGCAGTGGGTCTAGATATTGGGACAACCAAAATTGTTGCCATGATAGGCAAGAAAAACGAATATGGTAAGTTGGAGATTCTAGGAGTTGGTAAATCTAAAAGTTTAGGTGTTGCCAGGGGAGTAGTGAATAATATTACGCAAACCATTCAGTCAATCCAACAAGCAATTCAAGAAGCTGAGAATAACTCAGGTTATAAAATTAAGGATGTTGTAGTAGGAATTGCAGGTCAACACATACGCAGTATTCAGCATACGGATTATATCAGTAGAAATAATCCTGAAGAAGTAATAGGAGGAGCTGATATTCAACTTCTGATTGATCAGGTGAATAAATTGGCTATGTTGCCAGGGGAAGAAATTATACATGTCCTACCTCAAGAATTTAAAATTGACGGTCAATCTGAAATCAAAGAGCCTATAGGAATGTATGGCGGAAGACTAGAATCTAGTTTTCACGTTGTAGTTGGTCAAGCCTCTTCTATTAGAAATGTGGGTCGTTGTATTCAGAGTTCAGGAATTGAATTATCAGGATTGACATTGGAACCATTAGCTTCCTCTGACGCTGTATTGAGTCAGGAAGAAAAAGAAGCTGGAGTTGCCTTGATTGACATAGGTGGAGGAACTACAGATTTAGCTATTTTTAAAGATGGAATTATACGTCACACAGCAGTTATTCCTTTTGGAGGAAATGTAATTTCTGATGATATAAAAGAAGGATGTTCAATTATTGAAAAACAAGCAGAATTATTAAAAGTAAAATTTGGTTCCGCTTGGCCCGGTGAAAACAGAGATAATGAAATTGTTTCTATTCCTGGATTAAGAGGAAGAGAGCCAAAAGAAATTTCTTTAAAAAACTTGTCAAAAATAATTCACGCACGTGTTGTGGAAATTGTGGAGCAGGTTTTTACGGAAATCAAAGCCTATGGACATGAAGATCCTCGCAAGAAATTAATTGCAGGAATCGTTCTTACGGGTGGAGGTGCTCAATTGAAGCATATTAAGCAGTTAGTGGAATACATCACAGGGATGGATACCAGAATAGGATATCCAAACGAGCATTTAGCTGGTGATTCAGACGAAGAATTTTCTAGTCCATTATATGCTACAGCGGTAGGATTAGTAATGAATAGCATCGAGAATAAAACACATAGTGCTGTCAAAATGGATGAAATAGCTCCGCCAAAAGCAGCTGCTTATCGTGCCCCAGTTGTGGATCATTATGATAGAATGGTCGAAGAGGAAGAAGTTGAAACAACGAGTAAAGCGAAGAATGAAGAATCTACTGGAGACAAGATAAAAAGATCATTTTTTGATCGTTATGTCGATAAGATTAAAGATTTTTTAGATAACGCAGAGTAGGGCATCGACCCAAATTAAAAATACAACAATTAATAATTAATATCAAAAACCAAATAAAATGATGAGCAACTCAGAATTTGGAAGTATTTCATTTGATTTACCAAAAAACCAATCAAATGTAATCAAAGTAATTGGTGTAGGTGGAGGCGGAAGTAATGCTGTAAACCACATGTTTAAACAAGGAATTAAAGGGGTGGATTTTATTGTTTGTAATACTGATTCTCAGGCATTACAAAACAGTTCTGTGCCAAATAAAATCCAGTTAGGAGTAGGCTTAACAGAAGGATTAGGAGCTGGTGCAAATCCAGATGTAGGACAACAATCGGCTATTGAAAGTATTGTCGATATCGAAAAATTATTGGATCGCAATACTAAGATGGTGTTCATAACTGCCGGAATGGGTGGGGGTACCGGTACAGGTGCTGCTCCAGTAATCGCGCAGTTGGCTAAAGAAAGAGAAATTCTTACTGTAGGTATTGTAACACTTCCGTTCTTATTTGAAGGTAAAGTTCGTCAAGAACAAGCTAAAATAGGAATCGAGAAACTACGCAAGCAGGTAGACTCTTTAATTGTTATCAACAACAATAAATTAAGAGAAGTTTATGGAAATCTAGGTTTCAAAGCTGGGTTTTCAAAAGCGGATGAAGTTTTGGCTACTGCGTCCAGAGGAATCGCAGAAGTAATAACACACCACTACACTCAAAATATCGATTTAAGAGATGCTAAGACCGTTTTGTCTAATAGCGGAACTGCAATAATGGGATCGGCTACTGCCGAGGGTGAAAACAGAGCTAAAGAGGCAATAATATCTGCTTTAGACTCTCCTTTACTAAATGATAATAAAATCACTGGTGCCAAAAACGTATTGTTGCTCATCGTTTCTGGTTCTAATGAAATCACTTTAGATGAAATAGGGGAAATTAACGACCATATTCAAAATGAAGCGGGTCACAATGCCAATATTATTATGGGTGTTGGTGAAGACGAAACATTGGGTGATGCCATTGCAGTTACTATTATTGCAACGGGTTTTGACATTGAACAACAAAACGGAATTGTAAATACAGAGCCAAAAAAAATAATTCATACACTAGAGGATGAGCAAAGAAGTGTTCATAACCTATCGCAAAATACAGTAGCGGCATTTGATTTAAATGCTGAGAAAACGGTTTCAGGTTCTGATGAAAGAATTGTTTTTGATTTAGTAGAAGACACTGTTACTCCACAATCGGTAGTTCCTGTTGCAGGAAACGAAGAATTGATGGCGATGTCTGAGTTTATTAAAAACTTAGATGTTACTTTCGAAATCGTTTCTCCTATTAAAGATATTGATTTCACTTTTACTTCTCCAAAAGTAGCAGAGGTAAAAGAGGTACAACAACCTAAAGCGATAGAAAGACAAGAACAAACTACTTTTTCTTTTGATTTACCAATACATAGACCGGAACCAGTACAAAAAGTGGAAGAGGATAAGCTATTGTTTGAATTGACTAACGAAACACGTGATATTAAGGTGAATCAGCCTGTTCAATTTGTGCCCGTGACTGAAGTAACAGATAAAGGAATTGTCAAATATTCTCTTGAAGAGTATATGGAGGTCGAGGATAATTTCGCGAGTTCTAAACCAGCTGCAAAAGTAGTGGAAGAAGTTATTCCTGCGGAGTTAAATATCACGATGAAAAAAGTGGATTCAGCAACGGAGGCTCCTTCAAGATTAGAGGAAATCTCTCCTATGGAAATGACAATTGAAGAAACTTTGAAGCTTAGAGCTGATGAGAGAAGAAAAAAACTAAAAGAATTCAATTATAAGTTTCATAATAACGTATCTAAAATTGATGAGTATGAAAGAGAGCCTGCCTATAAAAGATTAGGAATAGACATCTCAAATACACAGTCAAACAATACAAATTCGAGGATTTCAGTTGGGACTGATAGCAACAATGATTTACAGTTGCGCTCTAATAACTCTTTTTTACATGACAATGTAGATTAATAAACACGCAAACCAATATGATTTAACCCGAAAATTGAATTTAATTTTCGGGTTATTTTTTTTCATTGTCAGGAACAAAGCAATCTTTTTGTTAATTCCAGTAAATTTATTTAAATTTGCGGGGCCCTAATCCTGCTGTCGTTTCAAGCTTTTTCTCGAAAATGCTTTTTTCAAAGTCCTTAAAAGAGCTTCCTTTGGTCGCTTTTTAAGTTCAAGAAAAAATGCAGTTTCTCAAAAAAGGCTTTTCACTACCATCAGGGGCATATAGAAAGTGTTCAGTTTACAGTGTTCGTTTTTTTTAGTATGAAGGGAAATCTAAAATCATAAATCTAAAATCATAAATTAATATGAGTTTATCAATACAAATCATGGACGATATTAAAACTGCCATGAGAGCTAAGGATACAGTAGCTTTAGAAGCCTTAAGAGCGATTAAATCTGAAATTCTTTTAGCTCAGACCGCTTCAGGTTCAAAAGAGGAAATCACTGAAGCAGACGAAATTAAATTGCTTCAAAGGTTAGTGAAAACCCGTAAGGACAGCGCTAAAATTTTCACGGAGCAAAATCGTATGGATTTAGCGGAGCCAGAATTGGCACAAATCGCAGTAATCGAAAAATTCTTACCTGCACAATTAACAGAATCTGAAGTAGAAGTTGTGATTGCAAAAATCATCGCAGAAACGGGAGCTTCAGGAATTGCATCAATGGGTAAAGTGATGGGATTAGCCTCAGCACAACTTGGAGGAACAGCCGAAGGGAAAACGATCTCTGCAATAGTTAAGAAATTATTGGTTTAATAATAAAGTTGTTGATTAACGATTTTAAATCACAAATCTAAAATCGTTAATCAATAATCTAAAATTAGATGGCTGAGTAGTTCAACTGGATAGAATATCAGATTTCGACTCTGAGGGTTGCAGGTTCGAACCCTGTCTCGGCCACTACATCTATAGAAGCAACAAATGACAATATAAGTTTTGTTATTTTGTTGCTTTTTTTGTTTATAAATACAATAGTTTTGAAGGAACAACATAGCAAAGACAATAAAGATGATTAGTATATTTCAATTTTTTCTAATTATATTCCTCAGTATTATTATGGCTGTATTGGTTTTTGAACCTCTATATGTGCTAATTTTTAATAAACCGTTTTATATACATTGGTATCCATTTAGACGAAAACTTAGTTCTATACAACGAGATGTTCTAAGAAAGGAGTGCGCTTTTTATCAAAGGTTATCTGAAAAGAGGAAACTTTTTTTTGAGCATCGTATGGCTGCTTTTATTACAAAGTATCCATTTTTTGGCAAGGATGGTTTTGTTGTTACGGATCAGAGTAAAGTGCTGATTGCAGCCACTTATGTAATGATGACTTTTGGGATGCGACATTACCTGATTGCTGTTTTTGATAAGATAATCATTTATCCACAACATTATTTATCTACAATACGTGATGAGTATCATAAGGGAGAGTTTAATCCGCGACTTAAAGCATTAGTTTTCTCTTGGAAAGATTTTCAGGAAGGATATTATTATGATAGTGACAATCTTAATCTTGGTATACATGAGTTTAGCCATGCGCTGTATTTTCATGGTTTGAAGAGTAGGGATCAAAGTGCGGTTGTTTTTTCGAGTGCTTATGTCAAAATACAAGAGTATTTAGTTCAGCCCAATGTACTAGATAAACTGGTTTTGTCCAATTATTTCAGGATATATGCTTATACAAATAAGGTGGAGTTTTTGGCAGTAATTTTAGAGCATTTCTTTGAGACGCCACAAGTTTTTAAGGAAGAGTTTCCGGAGCTTTATTCTAATGTACGGGATATGATTAATTTTAATGAAAACGATTCAAAGTTATAAATTTAGCTTTTAAGACATGTTTAATAGTATTATTTACAAGTATGACACTCTCTTTTAATTTTTATAAAAAAACAAAAAAAATTTGCCACGAATTTCACAAATTGGCGCAAATTATAAAACTTAAAAGAAAACTAATTCCACTAATTTTGTCGGGCTATTAATTTATTAGAGTGAATTCTTGACTAAACAAAAACATTTTTAAAATAGTATGGGGCATTTTTATTAAAGCAAATGTCTTGATTTAAGAGTTAAGTTCGTTGTGCTCTGCTTTTTTAGTTGTAAATTTAAGTGTAATTATAAACTATGATGTCATGAAACAAAATGTACCAGTGTCGACTATTATGACTAAAAACATTATTAAGTTGAATCTTTCTGATGATTTAACGAAAGCCGAAGCCTTATTTAAAAAGCATAAAATTAGACATATTCCAGTAGTGAATAAAGACATAATAGTGGGAATGCTCAGTTATAGTGATTTGCTGCGAGTCTCGTATGCAGATGCTGCCGACGACGAGGCTAACAATGTCGAATCTGTTGTGTTCAATATGTTTGCGGTGAAACAGGTAATGGCCAAAGATATAATTGCGATTTCTCCAGAAACGACAATACATCAGGCTGCTGAAATCTTATCTAAAAATGAATTTCATGCTTTACCTGTATGTGAGAATGAGATACTAATGGGTATTGTTACTACAACAGATTTAATGAAATATTTATTAGATCAGTATAAAGAAGAAATATAAAAAGAAGTCCCGTGCTAAAGTTGTAGCACGGGACTTCTCTTCTTTTATAAAAGAAACATTTTTTAGATGGCTGTCAATTTTTTCAAATCGGCAATAGTTTCTGTAGGATTTGTAGCCTTAAATACATAGCTTCCTGCTACCAGAACATCTGCTCCGGCTTCTACGAGTTGCTTTGCATTTTTGTTAGTAACACCACCATCAACTTCAATTAATGTTGTAGCTCCTTTTCTAGTGATTAAAGCTTTTAGTTTTTGAACTTTTGCATAGGTGTTTTCAATAAAGGATTGTCCTCCAAATCCAGGATTCACACTCATGATGCAAACTAAGTCGATATCGTTGATAACGTCTTCTAATAAGTCAATATTAGTGTGAGGGTTGATTGCTACTCCGGCTTTCATTCCTTCCGCTTTGATGGCCTGTAACGTTCTATGAAGATGTGTACAAGCTTCATAGTGTACACTAAGAATGTTAGCGCCTAAATCGGCAAAAGTTTTGATGTAACGGTCTGGATCTACGATCATCAAATGTACATCAATCGTTTTCTTAGCGTGTTTGTTAATTGCTTCCAAAACTGGCATTCCGTAAGAAATGTTTGGAACAAAAACACCGTCCATGATGTCAATATGAAACCAGTCTGCTTCGCTATTGTTAATCATTTCGATGTCGCGTTGCAGATTTCCAAAATCGGCTGCCAATACTGATGGTGCAATAAGTGTGTTTTTCATTGTGTTGTTGTTTAATCTGAGTTTGTTTCAGATTCTTTAGCTGTAGTTTCTGCAAAATTAGGTTATTTAAAACAAATGCGAAAGTTTTTTTGCGTGGACAACTTCGGGGTGAAGCACGTTTAGTGCGTAAGGGATTGCAATGGAAATCCTTTTTTATTTATGGAGCGATAGCGTAAGCAATAAAAAAGATTGTAATGGAAAGCCCGACCCGAAGTTTTTACGAAGGGTTACGCCCAAATCAATTGCAATTACAAAATTCAATTGCAATAAAAAAAAAGAGGCAGTTTTCAATTCCCCTTTTTGGGGTAGGAGCTAATAATAAAAAACTCCGGAAACCCGAGAGCTTAGCTCGAACAGACCGAGAGTTTTTTTGATAAAAAATAAAACTCCGGTAATCAGCCGGAGTTTCAATCATCAATCAAAAAACGAACAGTCAATCAAACTGTTGTTCATTTTGAATTAAAATGTTTAATAGTTTAACCATTTTAATTGGGGAATATTTTTAACCTAGGTATGTTTTAAGTATTTTACTTCTAGAAGTATGTTTCAATCTACGGATCGCTTTTTCCTTGATTTGACGTACACGCTCACGAGTTAGGTCGAAAGTCTCTCCAATTTCTTCCAAAGTCATTGGGTGTTGGTCTCCAAGTCCAAAGTACAAACGAACTACATCGGCCTCTCTTGGAGTTAATGTTTCTAATGAACGCTCGATTTCGGTACGTAATGATTCGTGGATTAATTCTCTGTCTGGGTTTGGAGATTCACCTGAACGCAATACATCGTATAGGTTAGAATCTTCCCCTTCAACAAGAGGGGCATCCATTGATAAGTGACGACCAGAGTTTTTCATAGACTCTTTTACGTCATTTACGGTCATATCTAGTTCTTTTGCAATTTCCTCAGCAGATGGTGGACGCTCGTTAGATTGCTCTAATAAGGCATACATTTTGTTGATTTTATTGATAGAACCAATTTTATTTAAAGGCAAACGAACGATACGAGATTGTTCTGCCAAAGCTTGTAGTATCGATTGACGAATCCACCATACAGCGTAAGAGATGAATTTGAAACCACGTGTTTCATCAAAACGTTGAGCCGCTTTAATAAGACCTAGATTTCCTTCGTTAATTAAATCAGGAAGTGTTAATCCTTGATTTTGGTATTGTTTTGCTACCGAAACAACGAAACGTAAATTTGCTTTTGTTAATTTTTCAAGGGCTTTTTGATCCCCGGCTTTAATCTTTTGTGCTAATTCTACTTCTTCGTCAGCGGTAATAAGGTCAACTTTTCCAATTTCTTGTAAATATTTGTCTAATGAAGCAGTTTCACGATTGGTAACCTGCTTGGTGATTTTAAGTTGTCTCATGTTTTTGTGTCCTCAGTTTTTAAGTGTACAAGTAGTTATACGTATGAAGTTGCTAGAAAGTTACAAAAGGATGAAAATAAATTAAATTTTAAGAAAACAGGTTGCAGTAATTTGATTGAGTATGTTTTAAGTAGGAAAGTGATCTTAATATGTCTTTATATTTTTTTCTGCTCTTGATTGATTTGCTATGCTTGCGACACAAAAAAAACTTTCATATTACTCTTTCACCTCAATCACTTCTTGTAATGAGACAGGAATTCCTTTTTTAGAAAAACCTTCGAATTTTATTTCGAATAGACCCGAATCATCTGAAGTATAGAAGGAATTCATGTTTTGAATATTACTTAATTCTACTTCTGGATTCCAAAGCAATTGATTTCTAAAATCAGGAATTCTTTCGTTTTTAGTTAAAGTAGAGTAATCAACTCTATTATATTTTTTTTTAGGCTGCGGTCTTAATATGGTTGTTTTTACGATTGAGCTGCCGCTTTGTGAGCTTTTAAAATTATTGTTGAATGTGGTGAAGCTAACTAGTCCATTAAAAAATTCAGAACCTAAATAATATCTTCCAGCAATTATTTCAATTGTAGAAACATTATTCATTTTATAATCAAATAATTCTTTTTGATTTTCTAGATATAAACCATCTATCAATACTAATGCTCGGTCAGGTAGCTGTGGAAAAACATGTGGATCGTTTACGTGAAGATAAAGTTTATTGTCTTCTTGCTTAGAATATAATTCTGTAGTTACTTCTGTAATTGTTTCTTTTAAAGTATTGAATCTTGTGTATTGATCTAAAATATATGCTTTAGCAATTGGGTAATAAAAAGGGAAAGCAGTTTCTGTTTTTGTTATTTCATCTGTTTTTTTTGAATAATAAGCATTTTCAATTTGACTATTAATGGACCTATTAATTAAATTCTCTTTAATTGATGAGGATAAATTATAGTTCGTAGCAATCGATAATTTTGAGTAGTCTGGTTTACTATCCTCATCTAAATAAATGTTATAGTTGTTTGAATCGTCCTCAATTAGTTGGATTGTAATTTCGGAGCTGTAATTTTCTTTATTAAAATTGAATTGAAAATTCCCATTGGCATCAGTTCTCACAATTTTAAAAATAAAATTACTACCAGGTAATGAAAAAGCAATCAATTTATTTACGATCTTATCAGTATTATTTTTTGCTGTTATTTTCCCAGATATAATCTCTCCTCGCAGTTCTGGAATTTGTATTTTATTTTTTGTATTTTGCAAATTAAGCAAACTCTCGTTATGTAGTGTACTAAACTCCATTGCTGAAATTTGTTTTATGCTTGGTAAATTCTCGACTTTTCTAACTGATAGCGAATAGCTGCCTTCTTGAAAGTCTTTATCCAATGATTCAATTTTTAAATCCACAAATTCTCTATTTTTAAATGCTCTTTTGTTAAGACGCAGTTTTATATTTTTATCTGAAAGATTATTTTCTCTAATTGCATTTTTATATTTGGACGTATAACTTTTATTATTGTCGATGGTATCAATTTCTGATTTTTCCTGCTTTTTGTATGGGTTAATGATTGTTATGTCTATTTGAAAATATGTTGAAGAAGGTTTATTCAACATCCAATGAGTATAACCAATAAGCTTGTAATTTCCAGTTTTTAGAGTAGTTGGAATGAAATAATCACCCTGACCTGTAGCTGCGTTTAACGTAATCTTGTTCTTGAAAATTGTCTTTTTAGTATTGTCTATAAGTTCCACATAAGCTACTTTGCTTATACTACTTCCTGTGTTGTCTGAAGATTTTAAACAATATATTTTATACAATAAAGTTTCTCCCGAAACAAATGTTGTTGAATTAGCATGAATAAAGACTGTTTCATCTAATGATACAATTTGTTGAGCTGTACTAATTAATGTTGTAGTAATAAATACAAGCAGCACTGTTATATGTCTTAATTTGTCCAAAATGAAGGTATTTTATTTGATGAAATTGATGTGCAATCGCCACATTCTACAGGAACGGTAGAATAGAAGGAGTTGTTAATATTGGATAGATATGATACTGTATTTGCATTGATTTTATTAATTAAGTTTTTTCCCTGACAGGGATCTGGAATACTAGTATAAAAACAAAATTTATACTCTTCTTCTTTACAATCTGAAATGTAAGGAGGGAGAGCTTCATTGGGAAATAGATCTGAATAATTAAAAAATATTCTTTTTGAAGACACTGATGATACCTCAAAAAAACCAATAGCTTTCTGACTGGAATTAGTAATGCAATTTATATTACCGTTTATCAAGCCAGGTTGTTTTGGCGTTAGAATACTTGATGAGCTTGATATTTCTTTTAATGTTTTTCGAAAAGTATATGATTGTATATTTTGAATATATTGCTTTACTAATATACTATATCGATTACTAATAATATGATTTTGGTCACTTATGAAACGAACTTGATAGTTGATTCTGTCCTCCAATAAGTTTGATGTTGTTGTTAAAATAATATCATTAGATTTTTTTGTGGTATAGCAAGTTCTTGTATTATTTGAATTAGGTTCTAATGCTACAGATTCGGGTCCAGTAACTATAAGTTTAAGGGGGCTCCATTTTGGAGCAATAATTTTGTAGGTTTCTTCATATTCATATCTATAATATTTTGAGGTGTTAGAAGGATCATAACTATTTACCATTATTTGAACCCCTCTACCTTCATTATTATCTACTACTACTGACGGGATAATACTTTCAATTTCAATTTCATTTGTCAACGATTCGTTTGAAGATCGATATATATTACCATCTATTGTTTTTATTTCTAAAGTATAGATTCGGTTAGGAATAGCTTTAAATTCAGATTGAGATATGTATAACTCTGATTTTTCTTCAAATGGAAATTCATTTCCCATGTTGTCTTTAATTAAGACCGTTGCTCCTGTTTCAGTTTTAATAGATTCATCCTCAAAGCGAGCTGTTTTTGAAATTTTTATTTCCTGTTTTTTTAATTCATTCGTTAAAGTTGCTTCTATAACAATTGCTTCTTCGTATGTGTTGGTCGATAGAGGGTATGATTCTGCGCAACCAGTGATAAGTGAAGCTAAAAAGAACAGCACTAATAGTTTTTTATTTTTATGTGTTTTCATTTTTTATAAAATCAGTATAATTGTTAAAATTTAAAATTATAAGTAATACTTGGGATAGGTATTGAAAAAATTGATGTTTTATATCCATTGACTTCTCCATTTTTATTAGTAACGAAATAAATAGAATAGGGATTGTTACGCCCTAAAACATTATAGATGGATATATTCCAGAAGCTATGTGCTAATTTGTTTTTTTTATGATTTCCTTCAATGTTAATTCCTATATCTAAGCGGATATAATCTGGAATTCGGTATTGATTTCTGTCACTATACAATGTGTATTCTGAGTTTCCATATTGGAAAGTACCAATAGGGTAGGTTATAGGTCTTCCTGTTTGATATAAGAAGTTGGTTGATAAGCTATAACGTTTTGTAAACTTATAGTTCAATACAGCACTTAAGTCGTGTGGTTTGTCAAAATTTGTAGGGAAAAATTTTCCGTTGTTAACTTTTTCAGAATCAAATTTACTATCTAGTTTAATAAAAGTTCTTGAGTATGAATAACCAAACCATCCATTTAAGCGTCCTTCTAGTTTTTTTAGTAATATTTCAACTCCATATGCTTTCCCTTTCCCTTGTAGTAATTCTGTCTCTACATTTTGGTTTAGTGATAGCTGGGCTCCAACTTTATAATCAAGGATATTTTCTGATTTCTTATAATATCCTTCTAAACTAATTTCGTATTCATTATCGTAAAGGGTTTTATAAAGTCCTACGGAAAATTGCTGAGCATTTTGTGGAGTAACATTAGTATCTGATAGTTTCCAAGTATCCGTTGGTGACTGAGTTCCATTTCTAGATAAAAGATGAAAATATTGTCTAGTAAAGTCGTATCCTGCTTTAATTGAAAACCCTTCGGTAAAAATATACCTTGCAGCTAAACGGGGTTCAAATCCTCCATACGTCTTCATTATTTCATTATTACTATAATGTTGATTTCTGATTACCGTTTCAGTGTTGCGTGGTAAACCTTCTTGATAGATATTAATATTAGCTTCACCTAAAGAAGTATAAAAGGAATATCTTAATCCTAAATCAATTAATAATTTTTCGCTTAATTTGTAATTATCTGTAAAATAAATAGCAGATTCTAGCGCTTTTTCTTTCTCTATATCTGTAGCAATTAAAGTTGCATTCGGATTTTTAGGGTGTTGGTAACCTGGATAAATATTATATAATTTGCTCGAAATTCCGTATGAAAAATTATGTTTCTTACTTAATAAATAATTGAATTTTAGCTGTAATTGTGATTCGGTCAGTTTGTAGCCAAAATCAAAGTCATTAATGTCATTTGCGTTGTAATCAATATTGAATTTGTATTCACTGTTTGTTAAAATTATCGTCGCTTTGTTTTTTGCATTGAATGTGTGATTCCATTTTACTGATCCAAGTCTGTTACTATATTTGTATATCGAATCAGAGCTCAGGCTAAAACGATCTTTGCTATAGTATAAAGTTGCTTCCAAATTATTGTTTTCATTAATGGTATTGTTATATTTAATAATACCATCATAGAAACCTGCTTGACTATTTTTTAAGTCTTCATCATCTAAAGTTTTTAAAATCCAATCTGAATACGTCGCTCTTGCTCCAACAAGAATACTAGATTTATTTTTTTGAATTGGTAGTCCGAAACTTAGGTTCGATGTTATAGGACCTACAGCTCCTTCTCCGGAAAAGTTATCAGGATTACCATTTTTTGTAGTGATGTCAAAAACAGAGGAAAGTCTTCCTCCAAAATCAGCAGGGATGCTTCCTTTGTAAATATCTGCTTTCTTAGCAGTATAAGGATTTATAGCAGAGAAAAAACCTAGAAAATGCTGTGGGTTGTAAAGAACTGCATTGTCTAAAAGAATTAAATTTTGATCCTCCTTGCCTCCCCTAACATTAAAGCCAGCAGATCCTTCACCTGTTGTTTTAATTCCTGGAAAAGTAGTAGCCACCTTTAAAATGTCTCTTTCTCCAAGAATTAAAGGTATATTCTTAATAGCTTCAATGTCTATTGATACTAATCCTGAAACAACAGTCTCAGTTACTCTTTCTCCCTTCTTTTTAATTACAACTTCATCTAACTGATTTAAGTTATCATTTATTTTAATATCCAATTTTCCGTCATCATATATCATTAACGTTTTAATAATTTCTTTATGATTCAAAGATTTTATTTCAACAACATTAATACCTCCAGGGAGTTGCAAACTATAGTATCCATCTGTGTCACTTGAGGTACTTATGTTTTTATTTCGTATTTTTAAATAAATACTAACCTCCGGCTTTCCGGTTTCCTCATTAGTTAAATAACCAGAAACAGAGAAAATCTTTTTTGTAGTATTCTTGTTTTCTTTACCTATGAATACCAATGTATTTTTTTTTGCCAATCCAGAATTGTTTAACGAATCATATTGCTGATAGAAGATGGGCTTTTCTTTATTTTGATTTAGTTCCTGATCTGCGCTAATTAAACTTGAATAGTCAAAATAGCCCGTAGGTAAATCATTGTAAACGATACTATTGAGTGTAAGAATAATTTTGTGGTTAATTATGATGAAATTCAAATTTGTATTGTTAAGAATATTACTTAACAGTTCTTTAATTTCTACGTTGCTAAAATTTCCTGTAATCAAATTTTTATTTGAGTCAATCCAAGCTGGATCAAAATAAAATTTATAAGACGTTGTTTTTTCTATAGTGTTTATTGCAGTTATCAGATTATTATCTTTAAACTCAATTGATAATTTATCATCAGAATTTTGAGCAAATGATAAATGAGTTGAAATTAATAAAACAAATAAGGAAAGTATAATTTTTTTCATTAGGCTCATTTAGTTTGAAGGGAAGGGGAGTTACTAATCGATTTGATCAAATTTTCCATAAATTGATTTAAATTGGATTTTTTAATTTCTCTGTTCATTAAGTAAAACTCATTAATCTGTTTTTTTTGTTCTGGAAATAATTTGACAATATCCTTTTTGCTTTCTATTTTAGATATATTGTTTTGGTATTTTATAAAAAATAAATTATTGTCATTAAAATTATAGTAAACTCCATTCTCAGATATTTTTTTTCGCATTTCTTTATGGTGCTTTATGTAAAAGACAAAGTCAGGCGTGATTTGAGTTTCCTCATAATAACCAGTTAGCGCTTCAGTTTGCAGATTGTCTTTTTTATCAAATTTAACAAAATGTTTCCCTTTAATAGTAAATGATGCTACTTTGTTGGAATTAAGATTAATCCCAATTGTTTTATTTAACCCAGAAGGATTTATTATTAAGTTATCATTATATAGATCATATTTCAAGTATACATCATAATAGGTTTGATCCTCATAATTCAACACCCCCAATTCATACCCGTCATTATTATAGTACATGCCTTCGTTGCCAATTGTTTTATAGGGGTTGCTATTAAGCGTTCCATTGTTAATGTCTAAATTTTCTTTACCAGTTACTTTGTCAAACCAATTGTAAATAAGGATATCGTTTTTAGTTTGACTGTGTGAATGAACTGCATTTAGAAGGAATGCAAAGGAAAAAAGGTAGAAGACTTTTTTTTGATTTTTTTTCAAAAGAAATATAGATTTAGTGGTTTTATCTGCGTTATCTGCGTTCAAATGTAAATATAATTATAATATCTTTGTAATATAATTCGGTTTAATTTTGTATTTCGGACAAAGCAAAAACCCCAATTCAAGAGAATTGGGGTTTTTTATAAATGAACCTTTAGTAAACTAAGATCTGATTACTCTTTTCTTTCCTCACGTGGAGGTCTTGGCATAAGTGCTTTTCTTGACACTTTTTCTTTTCTTGTTTTCGGATCCATACCTAAGTATTTCACTTGGAAAACATCGCCCATGTTGACAACGTCAGAAACATTTTCTGTGCGTTCCCATGCTAGCTCAGATACGTGAAGTAACACTTCATTTCCTGGAGCTTCAAGGTATTCTACTACTGCACCAAAATCCAGCATTTTGATTACTTTCACTTCGTAAGACTCATTCATTTTAGGCTTGAAAGTGATCGACTTGATTTTAGCCAATACTGCTTCGATTCCAGCAGGATCAGTTCCTAAAATTTCGATAACTCCTTCTTCCGTAGCAGGGTCTTCATTGATAACAATTGTTGTTCCTGTAGTTTTTTGTAATTCTTGAATCACTTTTCCACCAGGTCCAATCAAAGCACCGATAAATGCATTAGGAATTCTTCTTGTAATGATTTTTGGAGCGTAAGCTTTAACATCTTCTTTTGGAGCTGCTAAAGTTTCGATTAATATTCCAAGGATATGTAAACGACCGTCACGAGCTTGCGCTAATGCTGCTTCCATAATCTCATATTTCAATCCGTCAATCTTGATGTCCATTTGACAAGCTGTAATTCCTTCAGAAGTTCCAGTTACTTTAAAGTCCATATCTCCTAAGTGATCTTCATCACCAAGAATATCAGACAATACCGCATAACGGTCTCCGTCAGTAATTAATCCCATTGCAATTCCAGAAACTGGACGAATCATTTGGATACCAGCATCCATTAATGATAATGTTCCAGCACAAACTGTTGCCATAGAAGAAGAACCGTTAGATTCTAATACTTCAGATACGACGCGGATTGTATAAGGACAATCAGCAGGAATCATGTTTTTCAACGCTCTTTGCGCTAAGTTTCCGTGACCAACTTCTCTTCTAGAAGTTCCTCTTAAAGGACGTGCCTCACCAGTTGAGAAAGGAGGGAAGTTATAGTGTAAGTAGAATTTTTCTTCACCTTGTTGAGATGGAGAGTCAATTTGGTTTGCTTCTCTAGACGTTCCTAAAGTTGTTGTTGCCAATGCTTGAGTTTCTCCACGTGTAAACAATGCAGATCCGTGTACAGATGGTAAGTAATCTACTTCACACCAGATATCTCTAATTTCTGTAGTTTTTCTACCGTCTAAACGTGTTCCTAAATCTAGGGTTACGTTACGAACCGCTTCTTTGTTGGTTTTTTTGAAATATTTAGAAACTAATTCGCCATCTACTGCTAATTCTTCTTCAGTAAATAAGGCTTTAACTTCTTCTTTAACTTCATCAAATGCAGCAGTGCGCTCTTGTTTAGAAGAACCTTTGCTAGCAATAGCGTAGATTTTATCGTAAGATGCTGCTTTTACTTTAGCGTAAATAGCTTCGTCTTCTCTTTCTCCTTCGTAAGTACGAACTTCTTTTTTTCCAAAAGCAGCTACCAATCTTTCTTGTGCAGCAATTTGATTTTTGATATGTTCGTGAGCAAATTTAATGGCGCTAAGCATTTCTGCTTCTGAAATCTCTTTCATTTCACCTTCTACCATTGCGATAGAATCCATAGAAGCTCCAATCATCATATCAATATCTGATAATTCTAATTGTGCACGACTTGGGTTGATGATGAATTTTCCGTCGATACGACCTACTCTAGCTTCAGAGATTAATGTTTCGAATGGAATGTCAGATAGAGCTAAAGCTGCTGATGCTGCTAAACCTGCTAATGCATCTGGCATTACATCTTCGTCAAAAGACATTAATTGAATCATTACCTGAACTTCGGCATGGTAGTCACTAGGGAAAAGCGGACGTAAAACACGGTCAACAAGACGCATTGTTAATACTTCGCTATCACTTGGTCTTGCTTCTCTTTTGAAAAAACCACCTGGAAAACGACCAGCTGCAGCAAATTTCTCACGATAATCTACCGTAAGAGGTAAAAAGTCGATACCTGGACTTGCTTTTCTTGAAGAAACTACTGTTCCTAAAATAACAGTCTTTCCTATTCTAATTACTACAGATCCGTCTGCTTGTTTGGCTAAACGACCTGTCTCGATTGTGATGTTTCTCCCATCACCTAAATCGATAGTTTCTACAAATAATTGTGGAATCATAAATTTATTTTTTTTAGTTAAACATGGGTTCTAGTTGTGTTGTAGTTGTTGTTTGCGTAGTTAATGCCTAAAACCCAATGAAAAACCAAACTTTTTTTATTCTTAATTTTGCCCCTTTAGGGGTTTGGGGGTAAAAACAAAAAGAGGCACTCTCGCGCCTCTTTAGTATATTGATTATTTTCTGATACCCAATACTTTGATAATCTCACGATATCTGTTGATTTCTTTCTTTTTCAAGTAATCCAACAAAGATCTTCTTTTTCCTACTAGCAATACTAATGAACGCTCTGTGTTATAATCGTGACGATTTTTTTTCAAGTGTTCTGTTAGGTGGCTAATTCTGAAAGTGAACAAAGCAATTTGAGCTTCTGATTTACCTGTGTTTGTTTTTTCTCCGTGTTTAGCGAAGATTTCTTCTTTAATCTCTTTAGTTAAATACATTCCAATATTTGTTTAATGATTTTTATGTATGTCCTACAGCTATTGTAAGACGGGTGCAAAGATAATATTTATTTTCAATATGGCAATATAATTTTTAGCTAAGATTTACGGCTATAGTGCTCAAAGAATTAAACGAGAAACGTTTTTGCAATCTCTTTATTTACAAATTCCAAAAACCGTTCGTCTTCTTCTGTAAAAGGATCTATTACATGGCTGTCAATATCAATTTGACCAATGTTTTTTCCTTGTACAAATAATGGAACCACAATTTCTGACTTTACTGTAAAGCTACAAGCGATGTAATTGTCTTGTGCCGCTACATCGGGAACAACAAAATTATCATTAGAAACTGCCACCTGTCCACAAATTCCTTTACCGAAAGGAATAACAGTATGATCAGTCTCCGCTCCTACATAGGGGCCTAAATGTAAAGTTTTTGTGTCATGATTAGCAAAGTAGAATCCAACCCAATTGTAATAGTCTACGTTGTCTTTTAAAAGCTGGCAAACTGATAAAAGTTTTTCGTCTCTGGAAAGACTGTTATTTATTGTAATTGCAGTTACCTTTGGTTGTAATTCTTGAAATGTCATATTTTCTAATTTTTAAGCAAAAGTATTTAAAGTCTCTTTTAAAAATTATATAAATTTGTTAAAAATTAGATTTTGAAAAAATATTTTATCTTATATAAACCCTTTTTGCTTTTTTTGACAAAGTTTTTTTTGACTTATATCATTCTTACGTTATTATATCAAGGTTTTTTGAGAAGGTTTGAAGATAATAAGATTGATTCTATTACTAAAGTAGTTGCCAGAAATACGGAACAGTTGTTGGATTTATTTCCAACGGATGCAGCTATCGAGGAAAACAAAATGGGATCTTCTATAAA
The DNA here is from genome assembly GCF_058725285.1 of Flavobacterium sp. DW-iso2. Lineage (NCBI taxonomy): Bacteria > Pseudomonadati > Bacteroidota > Flavobacteriia > Flavobacteriales > Flavobacteriaceae > Flavobacterium > Flavobacterium sp. DW-iso2. The sequence goes on from NZ_JBZXDY010000016.1 coordinate 42,332, forward strand.
ATTACTCTATAATCATAAATATGTTGCACGGATAATTGAGGGATGTAATGCTATTAGTGTTATTATTCTATTTATTTCATTTGTTGTTTCATTTTCAGGGAAGTTAAAACCAACGTTATTTTTTGTTTTTGGCGGAAGTATAGTCATTTATATATTAAATGTGATTCGTATCGCTATGTTGAGTGTATTAATCTATCATTTTCCTAGGCAGGTGTCTTTGCTTCACAGTGTATTATTTCCACTATTCATTTATGGGGTAGTTTTCCTTCTATGGGTAATTTGGGTACGTAAATTTTCATTATATGCTAAAACAACTGCTGTCACATAAGCTAAGAATTGTTCTCGGATTGGTATTCGTAGTATTACTTGCTGTGGTCCGTGCTTATGAAGATCAATTATTTTATGATCCTTTTTTGAATTATTTTAAAAGTGACTATAACTCCTTGCCATTGCCGTCCTACAATTCTTTTCAGTTGTTGATGGGGTTGCTGTTTCGTTATGGGTTAAACACAATCTTGTCATTAGGGTTGATTTATGCGCTTTTTCAGGATGTTACAATGATTAAGTTTGTTTTTTTTCTATATGTCTTTTTCTTTCTAGTTTTAATTTCTTTATTCTACGTTACAATTCACTTCAATGGAGCTCACGATAATTTGACGCTTTTTTATGTAAGGCGATTTCTTATTCAGCCTATTTTTGTGATATTGTTTATTCCCGCATTTTATTATCAAAAGCTAAGTAAATAGTTTTTTTTAAGTATCTTTAATTGTAACTTTTTAACTCGACAGTTAAATAATTTATAGGTATGAAGATAATTAAACATTCTGGAGATATTGTTGATTTTGATCCTGAAAAACTTCGAAAGTCATTAATGAAATCTGGAGCAGACGATTTGGTGGTTGAGGATATCTTGCATAAAATCAGTAGTGAAATCTACGAGGGAATTTCTACAAAAAAAATTTATAAACGCGCTTTTGCTTTGTTAAAAAAAGAGGCTAATTCACATGCGGCGCGATATAATTTAAGATCGGCTCTACAGTCATTAGGGCCTGCCGGGTTTTTCTTCGAAAAATATATCGCACGCCTTTTTGATGCGGAAGGTTATCAAACGGTTACTAATTTAATTTTGCCTGGTAAATGTGTATCGCATGAAATTGACGTTTTGATTAAGAAAGACAATGAGTTGGAAATGATTGAATGTAAATTTCATTCGGCACGAGAAAATAAGTCGGACGTAAAAGTTCCTTTATATGTTTTTTCAAGATTTAATGATTTGAGAGAAAGAAAACAAATTGTTTTCTCGAAAAATGAAATCATTTCAAAATGCTGGATAGTAACTAATAATCGATTTACATCTGATGCAATAGTTTTTGCGAAATGTTCAGGTATGAATTTATTGAGCTGGGATTATCCGAAAGGCAATAATTTGAAAACTAAAAATGATATTGATTGCCTTTATCCTGTGACTTGTCTGACTACATTGTCTCTGGTGGAAAAGGATAAATTATTAATATTAGACGTAATCTTGGCGAAAGAATTAATAAATAATTCTGATAAATTAGAGAAAATTGGGTTGAGTTCTAACAGGATTAAAAATGTTTTAAAAGAAGTAAGAGAGTTAGTCAGATGTATTTAAAGTAAGTATTGGTTTGATTTTTTAATCTTAAAAACGGGATCATGAAAGTAAAATTTATTGGAGCGGCAGGAACAGTAACAGGTTCAAAAACATTGATTGAAAGTAATGGGATTCGGATTTTGATAGATTGCGGACTGTTTCAAGGTATTAAGCCTTTGCGGGAACTGAACTGGCAGCCATTGCCAGTTTTAGCTTCTACTATTGATTTTGTTCTTCTGACGCATGGGCATTTAGATCATTGCGGTTGGTTGCCAAGGTTAGTTGATCAAGGTTTTAAAGGTAAGATATATTGTTCAGGCCCTACAAAAGAAATTGCTGAACTTATTCTTTTAGATAGTGGTAAAATTCAGGAAGAGGAAGCTGAAAAAGCGAATAAAGAAAAGTATTCTAAACACGAAGTTGCAGAGTCACTATATAATGTAGAGCAAGCTAGAAAAGTTTTTCCACATTTTAGGGTCGTTAATACAAATGAAGCTGTGCCTTTGGATGCTGAAATTTCAGCAGTTTTTGTTAATGCTGGACATATCATTGGAGCGTGCAGTATTGAGCTAAAGCTCGAAAATAAAATATTAGTTTTTTCTGGTGATATTGGCCGGGATAACGATGTTTTAATGTACGCGCCAACAAAACCCAAAAAAGCAGATTATGTGTTTCTGGAGAGTACATATGGAGATCGTCTTCATCCTGACAGTGATCCCAAGTCAGAATTAGAAATGTATATTAATAATACGTTTCAGAGGGGAGGGACAGTCATTATACCTAGCTTTGCGGTGGAACGAGCACAAATGATCATGTATTTGCTATGGCAACTCAAAGAAGAAGGTAAAATCCCTGATATCCCTTATATTATAGATTCGCCTATGGGAGTGAGTGCTTTTGAGATATTTTTTGAAAATAGAAAGTGGCATAAGGTATCATTAGAAGATTGTATAGCAATAAATAAAATGTTTACTATGATTACTGATTATCAAGAAACGATTGATGCAATTTATAATAAACATCCAAAAGTAGTGATTGCTGCAAGTGGAATGGTGACAGGAGGAAGAGTTCTGAGTTATTTAGAACGCTACATCATTTTACCTGAGACCACCGTAATTATTGTGGGATATCAAGCAGAAGGTACACGGGGACGAAAATTACTTGAAGGAGCCAAAGAAGTTAAGATTTATGGAAAATATTATCCCGTAGAAGCAAAGATTCTTGAAATAGAAGGGCTCTCAGCACATGCGGATCAAAAGGGGTTGCTTAATTGGCTTTCTGCATTAGAGAACAAACCCGAAAAAGTATTTTTAGTTCATGGTGAAAATCAACCAGCAGATGAACTTCGCATAAAAATAAACGAGACTTATGGATTTGATTGTTCTATCCCTTTAATGGGACAGGAATTTGAGCTCTAAGTTTTTTATAGCTGTGGTCAAAAACAAATCCCAAAGAGACATCTTTGGGATTTGTTTTTGAAATAATTCCGCTTGTGTTTTGCCTAAAAAAAATAGAATTGACTGGTTTTGATTCTAAACTTCCAATGTCAAAAATATGTAATTGATAAAAGCGATAACTATTTAAAGGACTCAGTCATTTCAAATGATGATTTTAGCGTTAATTAAACTTTAAAATTATCCAATAAATTGTGGTTAATATAATTTATAACTACTTTCACGCACATATAATTTAAGCATTAAACCCCAAAGAATGAATAGTTTTGATTGGAAGAATTTAATAGACCCTCTTTTTTATATTCATTTTGATATAAATGGAATAAAACTAGGTATCTATATTGTGTTATTTATCGTTTTTGCTGAAACAGGACTCTTTGCTGGTTTCTTTTTACCGGGTGATAGTTTGCTTTTTTTGGCGGGAATCTATAATAGAGAGTTAATAGAGAATGTATTCTTTATAGACAGTGCTTTTATTAATGTTATGATCTTGTCTACCTCAGTGGCAGTGGCAGGTGTTCTAGGTAATGTAATGGGGTATTGGTTTGGGTCTAAAAGCGGGTATTATCTCTATAATAAAAAGGATACTTTTTGGTTTAAGAAAAAATATCTTGTGCAATCTAAAGATTTCTTTGAAAGACACGGAGGTAGGGCTATTATTTTTGCCAGATTCTTGCCTATATTTAGAACTTTTGCTCCTATCGTAGCTGGAATTGTAACTATGGACAAAAAGAAGTTCATGTTTTACAATGTTGTAAGTTCATTTCTGTGGTCCTTTACATTGATTTTTGCAGGTCATTATTTATATGGGTTTTTACTTGATAACTATCAAATAGACTTAAAGAACCATATTGAATTAATAATTATTGGGTTAGTGGTATTAACACTTTCTCCAGTGCTTCTTAAACTTGCTAAAAAAACCAAGGTGACGGAGGACAAAAAAGATATATAGAAAACGAACAATCAATAGTATTTTTCAAATATAAGTAAAAATAAAAAATCCGTCCCGTGTAATAACGGGACGGATTTTTTATAAAAGGATTTCGGTATTGCGATACTCTCAGCATAAGGTCATCCATTGGTGTTGCAAGTGCGTTTTCTTCTTTAATATCATTTTTACAACTGACGCAGCATATTCTAATACTACACGTATTATTTTTTAGGATTGATACTTCGGCATATCACAGTATAAATGAAAAATCCGTCCTGTAATTAAACAGAACGGATTTTTATATATAAAATGGTTTGATATTACATCATTCCAGGCATACCGCCACCCATAGGCATTCCTCCGCCGTTTTCTTCTTTAATGTCAATCAAAGCACATTCAGTAGTCAAAATCATTCCAGCAACTGACGCAGCATTTTCTAACGCTACACGTGTTACTTTTTTAGGATCGATAATTCCAGCTTTCAACATATCTACATATTCGTCTGTTTTAGCATTGTAACCAAAATCACCTTTTCCTTCAGCTACTTTTGCAACAACAACAGAACCTTCAAGACCTGCATTTTCAACAATGGTTCTTAATGGAGCTTCAACAGCACGAGATATAATTTGTATTCCTGTTGCCTCATCTGCATTGTCTGCTTTTATAGCGCTTAATACATTTTTAGCTCTTAATAATGCAACACCACCACCAGCAACAATTCCTTCTTCTACAGCTGCGCGCGTTGCATGCAATGCATCATCAACTCTGTCTTTTTTCTCTTTCATTTCTACTTCAGAAGCAGCACCAACATAAAGAACAGCAACTCCACCAGCTAATTTAGCTAAACGTTCCTGTAATTTTTCTTTGTCATAATCAGAAGTTGTCGCTTCCATTTGACCTTTAATTTGGTTTACACGATTTTTGATCATGTCCGCTTCACCAGCTCCACTTACAATTGTTGAGTTGTCTTTGTCGATAGTTACTTTTTTAGCAGTACCTAACATTTCTAAAGTAGTATTCTCAAGAGTATATCCTCTTTCTTCAGAGATTACAGTTCCGCCAGTTAAGATAGCAATATCTTCAAGCATTGCTTTTCTTCTGTCTCCAAAACCAGGTGCTTTTACAGCAGCGATTTTTAAAGCTCCACGTAATTTGTTTACAACCAATGTTGATAGTGCTTCACCATCTACATCTTCAGCAATAATTAACAATGGTTTTCCAGATTGAGCAACTGGCTCAAGAACCGGTAACAATTCTTTTAGAGAAGAAACCTTTTTGTCGTATAACAAAATATAAGGATTCTCTAATTCTACTTCCATTTTTTCAGAATTGGTAACAAAATATGGAGAAAGGTATCCTCTGTCAAATTGCATTCCTTCTACAACATCTACATATGTATCTGTTCCTTTAGCTTCTTCAACCGTGATTACACCTTCTTTTCCTACTTTTGCGAAAGCAGCAGCAATTAGTTCGCCTATTACTTCGTCATTATTTGCAGAAATAGAGGCGATTTGTTTGATTTTGTCTGAGTCAGTACCTACAACTTTTGATTGTTTTGCTAAGTCAGCAACAATAGCTTCTACTGCTTTATCGATACCGCGTTTCAAATCCATTGGATTTGCTCCTGCAGCAACGTTTTTCAACCCTTCTTTTACAATTGCTTGTGCTAAAACAGTTGCAGTTGTAGTTCCATCTCCTGCTAAATCATTGGTTTTTGATGCTACTTCTTTTACCATTTGAGCGCCCATGTTTTCTAATGGGTCTTTCAATTCAATTTCTTTAGCTACAGTAACTCCATCTTTTGTTACTGTTGGTCCACCAAATGATTTTCCAATAATTACATTACGACCTTTTGGTCCTAGGGTAACTTTAACTGCATTAGCTAATGCATCAACGCCACGTTTTAATCCGTCACGTGCTTCTATATCAAATTTTATATCTTTTGCCATTTCTTTTATTTTGTTAAATTTTTTGAAGAGACAAGTTACAACTTGTCGGTACTATTTTAGATTTATTTTTGCGATTATATTATTGCAAGAATATCATCTTCTCTCATTATCAAATAATCTTTACCTTCTAATTTCAATTCAGTACCAGCATATTTTCCGTAAAGAACGCTATCTCCAACCTTTACAGTCATTGTATGTTCTTTTGTACCATTTCCAACTGCAACAACAGTTCCTTTTTGTGGTTTCTCTTTAGCAGTATCTGGAATAAAAATCCCTGACGCAGTTTTAGTTTCAGCAGCTACTGGTTCTATAAGAACGCGGTCAGAAAGTGGTTTAATGTTTAAAGCCATGATTTTTTTTTTAAATTATATTAGTGTGTATTGAAAGTCAGAAATTATGCCACCCTTGCTGAACTGACATAATTTCTTATAAAAAATGCCAGCTTTGACAGGCTGGCATTTTTTATAATATAGGTGATAGATTATTTTGTAGCTGGTACGTCTTGTATTGGTGTAGTAGGTACAACTGGAGCTGCATTTTCTGTGTTATCAATAATTTTAGAATCTGTATCGCTTAATGTTCCTGTGAAACTTAAACTTGATAATAATATTAACGCTATTAGTATTGTAGCTAGTGTCCAAGTGCTTTTATCTAAAAAGTCAGTTGTTTTTTGTACTCCACCTAACATTTGAGAACCACCTATTGTAGATGATAGTCCACCGCCTTTAGGGTTTTGAACCATTATTACTACAATCAATAGAAAACAAACTATTGTTATTAAAACTAAAAAAATTGAAAATGTGCTCATTGTTTAATTATTATTTTGTTGTAAAATCTTAATATCCGCTATACGGTTTGCAAAGAAACTACTTTTTTCTGGATATTTCAAAATTAATATTTCATAAGCTTGAATTGCTTTTTGATATTTTTTTTGTTCTAAATATACCTTGGCTAAAGTTTCGGTCATTAGCGACGAATGGTCGTTCGTATTTATTTCAATTCGAACGGTAGAGCCTACTCCATGTTTAACTGGCAAAATCTTTGGGCTAGTTTCAATAAACTTATCGATTAATGCTGCTTTTTTCTTTTTACCCTCGTTTTGTGGTATGTTAATTTTTTCATTCTCCCTGTCGATCGGTTGTGTTCTGGATAATTGTAGCCATTCCTGGAAAGAATGTTGCTCGTTCTTTGAAAAATCTAAGGGAGTACCGATGGCTAGTTTCTCCTCAACAAGATTTAAATTAACAGTCAGGTCAGCAACAGTGGATTCTTTTATAGAGGTTAGAATAGATTGTTCTAATGTGTTCTTTTTAGGCTCTGATTTCTCTTGAGGAGTAATTATTTCGCCGTCAACAACATCTATATCTAGAAGCTCAAGTGCTTTTTTATCATACAATTCTTTTTGAATGGCGGTAAAGCTCTCCGAAGTTATGAAGTCAAACAATACCGTTCTGTCAGCTGTATGTGCTGCCGTAACTTTTAAAGCAAAATTATACTTAAAACTATTTTGGCTGTATAGTCCTTTTAATCGCAAAGCTCTTGCGCTTTGAAAAAAAGGAAATTCATCCAGTACTTTTTCTAAAGCTAAAGTTTGTAGCTCAGAAATAGTGTTTGGTTTATTGATTAAGGTTGTATAAGTAGTTACGTTCATTTTCAGATTTCAGATTTCAGATTTTTTAAATCGAATTGCTAGGAGTGATTACCATTTTGCTAGGGATTCATTAAATATGTCTTGTGTGATTCTTTCAAAAATTATTTTAATGGCACTATTTAAAGTGGCACCAGAAAGTTGTTGAGCAGCTGGATAATCATAAAAGAACTCAAACGTTTTTTCGAAATTATCGATTTCCTTATTTCTATTAGTAAATCGAACGTTTATTCTAATTTTTAATCGATTCTGAGCAGCTTGCTGATCTGCAGTAGCTGTCATTGGGCTTATTCTATAATCGACAATCTCTCCTTCGTAAGTTAAATCGCCGCCATTTTTTGTTAAATTTAGATTAGTTTGATTCTGGATTATATCTTGTAAGGCAAGTGTAAAGGTTCTATCAATTCCAGGTTCAACCAGCTCTGCATTATTTTGGAAAAAGTTCACTTGAAATGTTTTCGCATCAATCTTTCCGGTCCCCGTAAAGTTATATACCGAGCAACCAGTTAAAATAAATAACGAAAATAGGGCTAGTAAAGAATATATTTTTTTCATATTTAGTTTTGAAAGTTCCAATTTTTGAAAATTCAAATTCCAACTCGATCGAATTTATAATTTTCAATTTTGCCAAATATACTAATTTGGATTATAGAATTGATTTTTGAAGTTTTATTTGTGTTACAAATCGAATTGTTTGATTTTTCGATATAAAGTCCTTTCAGAAATACCTAATTCATCTGCTGCTGCTTTTCTTTTTCCTTTATTTTTCTCTAATGATTTTTTAATCATTTCGATTTCCTTTTGCTCTAATCTCAATACTTCTTCTTCCTCTTCCACAGTTTCTGCAAAAAGGTAATTATCGTCATTCTCCTGATAGTTTCCTTCATTGCTTTGGCTCGAAATTAAGGCTGTTCTCGGTTCTTCTTCAAAGTCAATTTCATTATCATTTTCTTTAGATCCATATATTTTTGTAATCAGGTTTTTATTGGTTTCCTGAACTTTAGAACTGCCATTTTCCATCAATTCTAAAGTAAGTTTTTTTAGATCATGTAAATCGCTTTTCATGTCAAAAAGGACTTTGTACAAAATTTCTCTTTCGTTACTAAAATCGCTATCGCTTTTCTTATCTTTTATTACTGAAGGTAGATTACTTCCTTCAGAAGGTAAATAAGATTGTAAAACAGCAGCAGTAATGTCGCGATTAGTCTCTAGAACAGAAACCTGTTCAGCAACATTACGCAGCTGACGAATGTTTCCACTCCAGCGAAATTTTTGTAATACTTGCACTGCGCCTTCATCCAGTTTTAGTGGAGGCATTTTGTATTTGAAGGCAAAGTCAGCAGCAAATTTTCTGAATAATAAATGAATGTCATCTTTTCTGTCTCGCAATGGAGGCAGTAGAATGTCAACGGTACTTAAACGGTAATATAAGTCTTCTCTAAATTTTCCTTTTTCGATAGCATCAAATAAATTGACATTGGTAGCGGCTACAATTCTCACATCTGTTTTTTGAACTTGAGAAGAACCAACTTTCATAAATTCGCCATTTTCTAGAATACGAAGTAATCGAACTTGAGTTGTTAACGGGAGCTCGCCAACTTCATCAAGAAAAATAGTTCCGCCATCTGCTACTTCAAAATAACCTTCACGAGTGCTTGTTGCTCCTGTAAAAGCGCCTTTCTCATGGCCAAAAAGTTCACTATCGATTGTTCCTTCGGGAATGGCACCACAGTTTACGGCAATGTATTTCCCATGTTTTCTATGCGAAAGGGAATGTATGATTTTTGGAATGCTTTCTTTTCCAACACCACTTTCACCCACAACCAATACTGAAATGTCAGTAGGCGCAACCTGAATGGCTTTTTCTATCGCACGATTGAGCTTCGGGTCATTCCCGATAATCTCAAATCGTTGTTTTATAGCTTGAACTGTATCCATGTTCTATATTGTTTAAAGTTGTTTTTGTTTAAAGTTTAAAGTTTGCCAATGGAGGAAAACTTTAAACCTTAAACTTTACACTTTTTTTAATTCATTTCACTAAATCCCAATGCTTCCCCTTTGAGAGTTCCGCTAGTACAAGATGTTATTTTTACATTTACAAAGTCACCAATAGCGTACGCTTCTTTCGGGAAAACTACTGTGATACTTTGTGAGTTTCTTCCAGAAAATTCTTCAGTAGATTTTTTAGAAACTTTTTCGACTAAAACCTCTACAGTTTGCCCAATAAATTCTTCAGAGCGTGACCAAGCATGTTTTTGTTGCAAGTCCACAATTTCTTGTAATCTTCTAGCTTTGGTTTCATCGGTAACATCATCTTCCATTTTTCTTCCTGCCAAAGTTCCAGGTCTTTCAGAGTAGGAGTACATGTATCCAAAATTATATCGCACATATTCCATTAAACTCAACGTATCTTGATGATCTTGTTCTGTTTCCGTTGGAAATCCTGCAATCATATCTTGTGATATAGATCCGTTCGGAATTATAGTTCTTATTTTGTCAATCAATATCATGTATTCTTCACGACTATGCAAACGGTTCATTTCCTTCAAGATTCTATTACTTCCTGACTGAACTGGTAAATGAATGTGTTTGCAAATATTAGGATGTTTTGCAATTACGTGCAAAACACTTTCGTGCATATCCTGCGGATTTGAAGTCGAAAAGCGAATACGCATCTTTGGAAAACCAACAGCCACCATTTCTAATAATTGGTCAAAATCAACGGCAGTTGCTTTTTGCATTTCAGAAGCGGTCACGAAATCTTTTTTCAATCCGCCACCATACCAAAGGTAACTGTCTACGTTTTGTCCAAGAAGCGTAATTTCTTTAAAACCTTTGTCCCATAAATCCTGAATTTCCTTTATTATACTTTGTGGTTCACGGCTACGTTCGCGTCCGCGGGTAAAAGGCACCACACAAAAAGTACACATATTATCGCAACCACGAGTGATAGAAACCAAAGCTGTAATACCGTTACTCATCAATCGCACTGGTGAAATATCTCCGTAAGTTTCATCCTTAGATAAAATCACGTTGATGGCGTCACGTCCTTCTTCAACTTCTGCCAATAAATTAGGTAAGTCTTTATAGGCGTCAGGACCCACGACTAGATCCACAATTTTTTCTTCTTCCAGGAATTTGTCTTTCAAACGTTCTGCCATACAACCTAAAACCCCAACCTTCATTTTTGGGTTAATACGCTTCACAGCATTGTATTTCTCTAACCGTTTCCTTACTGTTTGCTCTGCTTTATCACGAATGGAACAGGTATTTACTAGAACTAAATCGGCTTCTTCTAGAATTTGAGTAGTATTGTATCCGTTCGTGGACAATATGGAAGCTACAATTTCACTGTCCGAAAAATTCATCGCACAGCCATAGCTTTCTATAAAGAGTTTTTTAGTATTCTCGGGTTTGTTTTCCAGTACAAGACTTTCGCCTTGTTTGCTTTCTTCAATTATCTTTTCCATCATATTTTTTCAAGCCACAAAGATAAGGCAATCGCAATAGATATGACAAGATGTCATATGAAGATTTAACAATGTTTTTGGTTTTTATTTGTATTAGCTTGCATAATCGTAGTATGGAGCTATTTCCAGCTTTCCGTTACAATCTTTTCTCTCGTTAAAGAAACGAGAGAAAAGGATTTTCACTTTAATCTGGGCTAGGGAATAGATTATATTTAGAAATGAAAAACTCCCTACTATTTCTAAAAGAGAGTTTTTACTAACAAATTAAAATTATAAGTTAGAACAAGCTTACGTCCAACTGGATTCTTGCAATTTTGTTAGCAGGATTCCACATAGCGGTTGCAGAAACAGGTAATTTATAATCAAATATTTCAATATTTTTGGTGAGTGCTATTCCTGCGTTTACAATATCAAAATTACTTTCGACGTTGCTAGTATATAAATGTTTGCTTCCAATTATTGGAAAGGCTGCTCCCAGAAATAGATTTAAATTTACTTTTTGGTCTCTAATAATTGGGTAGCTTACTTCCACGTAAGTGGAGTATCTGCTTCGGTACTGATTTTCGTTGTTTAGTTCGCGATCGTTTAAACCGCTATACAGTAATACGTCTGCCTCAACTCGCAGTGGAAATGTCGATGGAAAGCGGTAGGATGTTCTTAAATCGATGAGATGTGTGGTAGTGTTTTTATCATAATTGAACACCTCTGGATTTTCTATTCCCTTAGTGTTAAATAGATTCCATAAACCAATGGATAAGTCATTTTTTTGGTATTGAACAAAATAATTTATTTCAGTATAGTTACCAGCAAATCCTGCTCCTCCCCAAAAACCAACGGTAAAGTGTTGTTTTTTGTCTAGGGCATAATGGAGGTAACCGGTGGCAGTCATCCCGTCGTTGATCACCAAGCCTCTCCAAAGGTGGCTCGTTCTAAGATTGACATTAAAGTCTAATCGAGATTTTTTGATCTCTTGCTTAGTTGTTTCTATTGTGTCTGAAATAGCTGTTTTTTGAGCGTATCCAGTTAATCCTGTAAGTAAAATTACAGCGACAATTAGTGCTTTTTTCATTTTATTTGATCTATGTAAGTGAGGTTTTAACTGAGCATTAAATAGCATAATGAAGCTAAACTTGATCCTATTATCGGACCGACAATTGGTACCCAAGCATAACTCCAGTCGCTACTCCCTTTAAGAAGTAAGGAGTGCACAATTCTTGGACTTAAGTCTCTTGCTGGATTTATAGCATATCCCGTTGTCCCACCTAGGCTTAATCCAATCGCCCATACTAGAATTGCAACCGGTAGAGCGCCTATCGAACCTAATCCAATTTTAGCATCTACAGCAACTGCCATACTAATTTCTGGTCCTCCAAGATAAAAAATTACAAATATTAAGACAAATGTCCCTATGATTTCACTGATTAAATTAGAAGAATAATTTCGTATCGCTGGTACTGTGCTAAAGCAAGCTAATTTTCCAGTTTCATCTTCTGTAGCGGCAAAATGATCTTTGTGAGAGAGCCAAACTAGAAAAGCGCCTAGCATAGCTCCAATTATTTGGGCAGTAACATAAGTTGCTACTTGGCTCCAAGCAAATTTGCCTATAAGTGCTAGTCCAAGTGTAACGATGGGGTTTAAATGCGCGCCACTTACTGGTCCTGCGACAACTACGCCTACAAAAACGGCAAATGCCCATGCGGTAGTAATTACAATCCATCCTGAATTATTTCCTTTTGTTCCTTTAAGAACTACGTTTGCAACAACTCCGTTTCCTAATAGAATCATTAACATCGTGCCAATTATTTCGGCTATAAATGGTGTCATATCTTATGTTTTTATGATTTATAGTTAGTCTTCGATCCAGTTTTCTGCACGTCCTACGGCTTTATCCCAGTTTCTTACTAGTTTGTCTACTTCGACTTTTGGCATTTCAGGAGAAAACACACGGTCAATAGACCATTGTTCTTGTAATTCGTCAATACTTTTCCAGTAACCGACAGCCAGTCCTGCTAAGTAGGCCGCTCCTAGTGCTGTTGTTTCAAGCATCTTCGGTCGGATTACATTAAAGCCAAACAAATCAGATTGAAATTGCATCATTAAATTATTAACAGCTGCTCCACCATCGACTCGTAACTCTTTTCCTTTTTCGCCAAAATCGGCTTCCATTGACTTTACTAAGTCATATACTTGATAAGTAATTCCTTCTATGGTTGCTCTTGCTATGTGTGCGTTTGTTGTTCCTCTGGTAATACCTAGAATGGCTCCTCTGGCATATTGATCCCAATGCGGCGCTCCTAAACCGGTTAATGCAGGTACAAAATAAACACCTCCATTGTCTGGTACACTTGCGGCTAATGCTTCGATGTCTTCTGCTGAATCGATCATTTTTGCACCGTCTCGCAACCATTGTACTGCTGCTCCGCCTACAAAAACACTTCCTTCTAAAGCATATGTTGTTTTGCCGTTGATTTTCCAAGCTACGGTAGTCAGTAAATTATTTTTAGAATAAACAGGTTTGTTTCCCGTATTCATTAGCATAAAGCAACCAGTTCCATAAGTGTTTTTTACCATTCCAGGTTCGGTACATAATTGTCCAAAAAGTGCTGCTTGTTGATCTCCTGCTACACCTGCAATTGGAATTTTTGTAGAGAATAGGGTAGTGCTAGTTTCTCCGTATACTTCGCTGCTTTGTTTTACCTCTGGTAACATTGCTCTTGGTATATCGAATAATTCAAGTAGTTCCGTATCCCATTCTAAGGTATGGATGTTTAATAACAAAGTTCGGCTTGCATTAGAAACATCGGTCATGAACATTTTACCTCGAGTTAGTTTCCATATTAGCCAGGTGTCAACAGTACCAAAACATAGCTTTCCTTGTTCTGCTTTTTCCCGCGCTCCTTCTACATTGTCTAAAATCCATTTTACTTTTGTTCCAGAAAAATAAGCGTCTAAAACGAGTCCAGTCTTTTTTTGAATCATGTCTGCGTGGCCTGCTGCTTTTAATTCATTACAATATTTTGCTGTTCGACGATCTTGCCAAACTATGGCGTTGTACAATGGCTCGCTAGTTTCCCGGTCCCAAACTATTGTTGTTTCGCGTTGATTAGTGATTCCTATTGCAGCTATTTCTTTGCCTGTAATACCAACTTTCGCAATCACCTCTGCAGCGCAACTGATTTGAGAAGACCAAATTTCTTTAGGATCATGTTCGACCCATCCCGGTTTTGGGAATAGCTGTTCAAAAGGTTTTTGTGAAACACTCACTATTTCTCCGTCATGGTTAAAGACGATTGCTCTAGACGAAGTTGTTCCTTGATCTAGTGTTAAGATTAATTTTTTTTTCATGGCTATTATAGATTTGGTTAATAGAATTATTTTTTAAAACCGGATAGGAGGAAACCATTAGCAATAGTTGTAAACTCAGCTATTTGATTTTGCGTCCATATTTCGTCATGTCCAAGTTCTTTTGCTAATAATTGTGCAACTTTTTCACAAGAAGCAATAGCTGCACGAGCATCTAAGAATAATAAGCGCACTCTTCTTGCTAAAACATCATCAATTGTTCTAGCCATTTCATAACGAATTGCCCATACTACCTCTGCCATAGTGTATTCGTAATCAGGATGTAGTTTTTCTTTTAATTCGGGTTCTTGATTTTGTAGCTCTATGATTTTAGGAATGTCCGTTCCGTAGATGTATAAATGATTTTCGCGGTCTTTTGCATTCGTTATTTTGTTTCCGTGAATTGCAATGTGTTCTGTTTTGCATTTCTTTTTTGGTAAATGACGTACCTGTATTGCCTTATCAATAATGTCTTCGGCAATTTTTCTATACGTAGTCCATTTTCCTCCAGTAATCGTTATTAGTCCTGTTTCTGAAACAATTATTTTATGACTTCTGGAAACTTCTTTAGTGCTTTTACCTGGCTCCTTTGGTGCAGCTAATGGTCGTAACCCTGCATAAACAGAAAGAACGTCTGCACGGGTAGGTTTTTTTGCTAAGAATCTCTGTGCTGTTTCTAGAACAAATTCGATTTCAGTTTCTAATGCAATTGGTTCAAGACTATGGCTTTTTATCAAGGTGTCGGTTGTTCCTACTACTATTTTATTATGCCAAGGCACTGCAAATAAAACCCTTCCGTCACTTGTTTTTGGTATCATCAATGCGTGATCGCTTGGTAGAAATGATTTATCAAATACAAGATGTATTCCTTGACTTGGTACAATGTATTTTTTATAAACGGTATCGTTTAGTTTCATTATAGCATTAGTGAAGACCCCCGTTGCATTTATAATGGCTTTTCCTTTTAGGTCGAATAATTCTCCAGTTTCTTGATTTTTAACCT
Source organism: Flavobacterium sp. DW-iso2 (assembly GCF_058725285.1). Classification (NCBI taxonomy): domain Bacteria; kingdom Pseudomonadati; phylum Bacteroidota; class Flavobacteriia; order Flavobacteriales; family Flavobacteriaceae; genus Flavobacterium; species Flavobacterium sp. DW-iso2. The sequence continues at coordinate 57,744 of NZ_JBZXDY010000016.1, forward strand.
GAACACCAGTGACTTGATTGTTACTGTTTTTTAGTAAATTAACAACTTTAGTGTAGTTTAAAAGACAAGCGCCCTTTTCTACTGCTGTTTGTGCTATGTTTATAGCTAAGCGCGAATCGTCAAATTGACCATCTTGATAGATAACACCACTGACCAATCCTTTTTGCTCTATTGTTGGGAGTAGTTCAATCGTTTTTTTCTTTGAAATATATTTTGATCGGCCTAAGCTTAATTTTCCGGCTAATAGGTCATAGAGAGTTAGTCCTAGTGTATAGAAGTAACCACCCCACCAGGTGTAGTTCGGTATGACAAAGGATTGATTTTTAACAAGATGTCTAGCGTTTTCTGCCATCAGGCCTCGTTCTTTTAGTGCTTCTCTAACGAGAGCGATATCACCTTGCTCTAGATAGCGTACGCCACCATGAACTAATTTAGTGCTTCTGCTCGAGGTTCCTTTTGCGAAATCTACTGCTTCAACTAAAATAGTTTTGTATCCTCTGCTGGCGGCATCAACTGCAGTTCCAAGACCGCTAGCTCCTCCACCTATAATGATGACATCCCATTCTGGAGTCTGTTTTAGTTTTGATAATTGTTCGTTTAGTTTCATAATGTGTTTTTTAATTGTAATATTAATATATTTACTTTCACATTACAAACTTAATGAAACAAAATGAAAGTTTTGCTATTTTATCAAAAACAATGTGTTAAAATTGTATTTTTCAAAAAAAATATGTTATTTTGTGTAGTAATAACTAATAAAACAGGCTTTGATTAACAGGAGACAACAAGACATACTAAACGAGTTAGAGCAAAAGGGATATGTCAATGTGGTTGACCTATGTGAAGCTCATAATGTTTCAACCGTAACAATACGAAAGGATTTGAATTTTTTAGAAAATGAAAAGTTATTGCATAGGACCCATGGCGGAGCAAGTAAAAAACCGCTGTATGCTTTTGAGCGTAATATTGATGACAAGGAGGAAATGCAGGTGGAGCAGAAGATGCAAATTGCAGAAGAAGCATTGAAATACATAAGCAACAGCGATTATATTATTTTAGGTTCGGGTTCTAATATTCATTATTTGTCCCGAATTATTAAAGGTTTTCATAAATTAACAGTACTTACTCCATCGTTAAAGGTTTCTTTAGAGTTATGTAAAGAGCCTAGTATTGACATAATTCAATTAGGTGGGGATATTCGTGACAGCTCCACTTCAGCCGTTGGACCTATTGCTGAAGCTATTTTGAGTCAATTTTCTTGTAATAAATTATTTTTAGGTACTGATGGCGTTCATTTAGAATTTGGTTTGAGTACTTCAAATGCTCTAGAAGCGCATTTAAATCAAGCAATGATTGACGTTGCTGAGAAAGTTATCGTCCTCGCCGATTCGACAAAAATGAATATTAGAGGTTTTGGTAAAATTTGTAACCTGAACAAAATAGATGTACTAATTACTGATGAGGGTATTGATGTCGAAACTAAAATGAAACTCGAAGAAATCGGAATTAATGTTGTTGTAGCGGGGAAATTATAATTTGGTTTTTTATCTTAGGGTTTGTAAGTTATTAATATATAAATGTTTGATTGTTTGTACTTATGGTTTATTGCTGATAAAGCGGCCTAAAGTGGAGGGCACTGAAAAAGTATCTCTTTTTCAATAATTGATAAAAAAGGCAATTAAGTAAGACTTTGATTTTATTTAATTGCCTTTTTTGATTCAAATTCACTTTTCTTAGACTACAGCGTATTATAACAACTAAAAAGGAGCTAAAACACAACGGTTCTGCTCCTTTTTAATAATTTTCAGATTATTTTGTTTAAGGACTTTTTTAGTGCCTTCCCTAAAGTGCGGCCGTATTTTGATCCTTATTAGTAGTAAAGACTACTTTTAAAATTCTCAAAAGTGCTATATTTAAAAAAAATAGATACTTTTGTCCCAGAAAAATAGAGCAATGGCAAAGAATTTAGTAATAGTGGAGTCCCCTGCAAAGGCGAAAACAATCGAGAAATTTTTAGGAAGTGATTTTCAAGTGGAGTCAAGTTATGGGCATATTGCCGACTTGCCTTCTAAAGAAATAGGAGTAGATGTAGAGAATGGTTTTAAACCTAAATATGAAGTTTCACCTGATAAGAAAGCCTTAGTCACTAAGTTAAAAGGATTAGCTAAAAAAGCCGAAATGGTTTGGTTGGCAAGTGATGAGGATCGCGAGGGAGAAGCTATTTCTTGGCATCTAGCCGAAGAATTAAAATTAGATAAAGCAAAAACAAAACGAATCGTATTTCATGAAATTACCAAAACTGCTATTCTAAAAGCGATTGATAATCCACGTGAAATTGATTATAATTTAGTAAATGCACAACAAGCTCGTCGTGTTTTAGATCGATTAGTAGGGTATGAATTGTCTCCTGTATTATGGAGGAAAATAAAAGGTGGACTTTCAGCAGGTCGCGTGCAATCTGTTTCGGTTCGTTTAATTGTGGAGCGCGAAAGAGATATTCAGAACTTTAATGCAGTAGCAAGTTATTCTATTGTTGCCGAGTTTACCAATGAATCAGGAAAGTCATTCAAAGCAAAACTTCCAAAGAATTTCAATACTAAAAAAGAGGCAGAAGATTTTTTAAACAAAAATATCGGTTCTACTTATAAGGTGGCGGATTTAGAAACAAAACCAACCAAAAAATCGCCAACAGGACCTTTTACGACTTCAACTTTACAGCAAGAAGCAGCAAGAAAATTGTATTTACCTGTTGGGATTACAATGCAATTAGCACAACGCTTATATGAAGCCGGTCTTATAACTTATATGAGAACGGATAGTGTAAACCTTTCTAAAGATGCGATGGAAGCTGCCGAGGCAGAAATCATTAAATCTTACGGTAAAGAATTCTCTAAACCGAGAACTTTTGTCAATAAAAGTAAAGGGGCACAAGAAGCGCATGAGGCGATTCGTCCTACAGACATGTCGCGTCATACGGTAAATATCGATAGAGATCAAGCCCGTTTATATGATTTGATTTGGAAAAGAACTTTGGCTTCGCAAATGAGTGATGCAAAGTTGGAAAGAACAAACGTAAAAATTGAAGCTAACAATCACAGTGAAATTTTTACGGCTTCTGGCGAGGTTTTACTTTTTGAAGGTTTCCTAAAAGTATACTTGGAAGGTCATGATGACGATGAAGAAGAGCAAGAAGGAATGTTGCCAGCGATGAAAGTCAATGAAAAACTTCAAAACAATTATATAACAGCAACGGAGCGTTATTCAAGACCTCCGGCGCGTTATACAGAAGCTTCTTTGGTTAAAAAACTGGAAGAACTAGGAATTGGTCGTCCGTCAACCTATGCGCCTACCATTTCTACTATTATCAACAGAAACTATGTTGAGAAAGGAAATCTTGACGGACAAGAGAGAAAGTATACGCAATTGATTTTGCAATCCGGAAAATTAGAGGAGAATTTACTAAAAGAGAATACAGGTTCCGATAAAGGAAAATTAGTACCAACAGACATTGGGACCATCGTTACTGATTTCTTAGTAAAAAATTTCGGGAATATATTAGATTATAATTTCACTGCAAAAGTAGAGCAAGATTTTGATGAAATTGCCGAAGGAAATGTTGATTGGGCGGTTATGATGAAAGAGTTTTACGATCAATTTCATCCAACAGTAAAAGATGTAGAGGCAAATGCCGAAAGAGAAAGTGGAGAAAGAATTCTAGGAAAAGATCCAAAAACCGGGAAACAAGTCTCTGTTCGTTTGGGGAAATTTGGGACAATGGCTCAAATTGGAGAAGCAGATGATGAAGAGAAAAAATTCGCTAGTTTAATGCCTGACCAAAATATTGGAAATATTGGTTTGGAAGAAGCGTTGAATTTGTTTTTACTTCCAAAAAATTTAGGGGTATATAAAGAAGAGGAAGTTGAGGTAAGTAATGGCCGCTATGGTCCTTACATTCGTCACGGAGCTGCTTTTGTGTCCTTGCCAAAAGGAGAAAATCCTTTAGATGTAGATTTTGATAGAGCAAAAGAATTAATTGATGAAAAAGCAATTGCTGATGCGCCTATTGCAGTCTATAAAAGCGAGGGTGTTCAGAAAGGCGTTGGTCGTTTTGGTCCTTTTATCAAATGGAATGGTTTGTTTATTAATGTAAGCAAGAAATATAATTTTGATAATTTGTCACAATCAGATATTGAAGCCTTGATTGAAGATAAATTGCAGAAAAATATTGACAAGGTTTTGCATAACTGGGAAGAGGAAGGAATTTTAGTTGAAAAAGCACGTTGGGGGCGCTCTGTTATAACCAAAGGAAAGATAAAAATTGAACTTCCAAAAGAAGTTGATGCTACAAAATTGACATTGGAAGAAGTTCAGGAAATGATAGCTAAGAAGACACCTGCAAAAAAAGTGGCTGCCAAAAAAGCGCCAGCTAAGAAAGCAGCTGCTAAAAAGCCCGCGGTTAAGAAACCTGTAGCAAAAAAGAAATAGAATGGAATTTGATTTTTTAGAACCTGTCGATACTGAAATTCTTGAATTAGTTCAGGGGTTGACTTCTCAACAGTTGGGAAGTAAGGTGGTTTTTCATACAAAAAACCAATTTCCGGATTTAAATAAGATTAATATCGCTGTAATTGGGGTATTAGAGAACCGCGGAGGTGGTAAAGCTACAGAAAATGTTGATTTATCAGCAATTCGTAAAGAATTGTATACTATGTTTCCGGGTAATTGGGATGCTTCAATTGCTGATTTAGGGGATATTTTGGCTGGGAATTCTATAGAAGACTCTTATTTTGCTTTGCGAAAAGTGGTCTCAAATTTAATTAAGAAAAAAATTGTACCTATAGTTATCGGTGGTTCCCAAGATTTAACATTTGCGCTTTACAGGGCTTTTGACGAATTGGAACAAATGGTGAATTTAGTTTCAATAGACAGTAAGTTCGATTTTGGAAAAGAAAATGATGAGGTGTCTGCTTCATCTTATTTGACTAAAATAATAATAGATGAACCTAACAATCTGTTCAATTATTGCAATATTGGCTATCAGACTTATTATAATTCGCAAGAAGAGATTGATTTGGTCGAAAAGTTGTTTTTTGATAGCTACAGATTAGGAGAAATTTCTAACAACATTGCTTTAGCTGAACCAGTATTTAGGGATGCGGACGTAGTTAGTCTTGATTTGAACTCCGTAAAATCATCGGATTCTGGTAATTTTAATTCTTTCACTCCCAACGGTTTTAATGGAAAGGAAATATGTTCTTTGTCAAGATATGCAGGAATTAGTGATAAAGTTTCTATATTTGGCGTATTCAATCATAATAATTCAGCTCAGGAATCTGTTCTAATCGCACAGATAATCTGGTACTTTATAGAAGGGTTTCATTACCGATCTAATGAATATCCTTTTGGCAGCCGTGAAAATTATATTAAATACATTGTGCCTCTCGAAGATGAGGTTCTTGTTTTTTATAAAAGCGATAAAACGGATAGATGGTGGATAGAAATACCATTTATTTCAAACGGAAATAATAAATTAAAGAGAAATACGTTATTACCTTGTTCTTACGATGAATATTTAAACGCGTGTAATCAGGAACTGCCGGAAAGATGGTGGAAGGCACAGCGAAAAAATAACATTTAGGGTCAGGATTTTTATACAACTAATTTAATTCTATTATTGAAGAATGTTTAGTTTAAAATAATTGTTTTTTTAAAAAATAATAAATAGGTTTACAGACTTTAAGAATAATGAATAAATAACCCACATTTATATGAAGAAGTTCATTGCATTTATGGCAATATTAGTACTGTTAGTCGGCTGTGGTAAGTCAAGTGACAAAGGTGAATTGGTAGGAGTTAAAGGAGGTAAATGGCATCCTGAGAAACCATACGGTATGACTTTAGTGCCAGGAGGCGCTTTTATTATGGGTAAATCTGATGATGATATTGCTTCAATACAAGACGCTCCAACAAAAACAGTAACTGTTAGATCATTCTATATGGATGAAACTGAAATAACAAATAGTGAGTATCGTGAGTTTGTGGAATGGGTTAAAGATTCTACTATTAGAATGCGTTTGGCTATTCTTGCAGATATGAGTGGTATAAAAGGTGAAGATACAAAAGGCAAAGGTAAAAATGCTGGTAGTATTGGCGATTTTGCTTTCAATGATTCAGATCCTGAAAAAATGACTGCATACGACAAATACATGTATGATAATTATTATAGTATTGGTACGGAAGATGATCAGTATGCCGGAAGAAAGCTTAACAGAAAAGTGAAGTTGATAAAAGATCCTAAATTATATCCAGATGAATATTACGTTGAAGTAATGGATTCTATGTATCTGCCTCTAGAAGAGTCTTACAATGGATTACGAACGATTGATGTTGATAAATTGAAATTTCGTTATTCGTGGATGGATATTCAAGCTGCGGCAAAAGCTAAGGTTGGGAAAAGAAAAGATTTTATAAAAACAGAAGAAGTTAAAATTTATCCTGATACAACAGTATGGATTAAAGATTTTGCTTATTCTTATAATGAGCCAATGCATAATGATTATTTCTGGCATAAAGCGTATGGTGATTATCCTGTTGTTGGGGTAAAATGGACACAAGCAAAAGCTTTTTGTGCATGGAGAACACTTAATAAAAACAATTATATTAAATCAAAGAAGAAAGGTCGTGATTTAGTGAACGCTTTTAGATTGCCTACAGAGGCAGAATGGGAATATTCTGCTAGAGGAGGTTTAGAATCAGCTACATATCCATGGGGAGGACCTTATACTAAAAGTGATAGAGGTTGTTTTCTAGCAAATTTCAAGCCAAACAGAGGAGATTATGCAGCTGATCAAGCATTGTATACTGTGGAAGCGAAGTCATATGAGCCAAATGGTTACAATTTATATAATATGGCAGGGAATGTTTCAGAATGGACAGACTCTTCCTACGATCCTAACGCATATGAGTATGTTTCCTCAATGAATCCTAACGTTTTAGATGCGTCTAATAAACGTAAGGTAGTTCGTGGAGGTTCATGGAAAGATGTTGCTTATTTCCTACAGGTAAGTACAAGGGATTTCGAATATGCTGATTCTGCACGAAGTTTTATCGGTTTTAGAACTGTTCAGGATTACATGGGATTGCAAACCACCGGAAACGGAAAGAAAATTAATAACAAATAAAAAAAACCTCCTAAATCAAAAAAAAATTATGGCATTATTAAGTAAAAAGGCAATGAATTTCGCATATGGAATGGGTGCTGCAGTAGTAATCGTGGGTGCATTATTTAAAATAACACATTTCGAACTTGGGCCATTAACAGGGACGTTAATGCTTTCAATTGGACTATTAACTGAAGCCTTAATTTTTGCGCTTTCTGCGTTTGAACCCGTTGATGATGAGTTAGATTGGACATTGGTTTATCCAGAATTAGCGAATGGAATTAAAGGAGAATCGAAGAAAAAAATGGAAGCTCCTGCAGATTCACAAGGAATGTTGTCTCAAAAATTAGACGCTATGCTGAAAGATGCTAAAATTGATGGTGAATTAATGGCAAGTTTAGGAAGTAGTATCAAAAATTTTGAATCAGCTGCAAAAAGTATTGCTCCAACTGCTGAATCTATGGCTTCTACTAAAAAATATAGTGAAGAGTTAACTATGGCAGCAGCTCAAATGGAATCATTGAACAGTTTATATAAAATACAGTTGCAAGGTGCTTCTAGAAACGCACAAATCAATGAAGAAGTTCTTGAGAACAACTTAAAATTAAAAGATCAAATGCAATCATTGACTACAAACTTGTCTTCATTGAACAATGTTTATGGTGGAATGCTTTCTGCAATGGGTAACAAAGGGTAATTAGTTTCGAACTATACAAAATATAACAACTAACTAATTATTAGAAAATATGGCAGGAGGAAAACTAACCCCTAGACAGAAGATGATAAACCTTATGTATCTGGTTTTTATCGCTATGTTGGCAATGAATGTATCAAAAGAAGTTATTTCAGGTTTTGGATTGATGAATGAAAAATTTGAAACGTCAAATGAAACTTCTAAATTATCTAATGAGCAAATGTTAAGTGCTTTAGAAGCGAAGGCAGGTGAGGCAAAAGGTGAGTTTATAGTAGCTGCGGAGACAGCTCATAAAGTAAAAACTATTACAGATAATTTTTTTAATTATATTGCATCTTTAAAGGCACAAGCTACAAAAGGTTTTGAAATAGATCCTGAAACAGGAAAATTACCTTATGAGGAAATGGATAAAGGTGATAATATCGATGACTGGTTTGCAGGAGAAGGTTACTCTAAAAAAGGTAACGAAATTATAGCTAGCATAGAACGATACAAGGCAGATATGAAGGTTGCTTTAGGATCAGATAGAAAATACACTTCAATTATTAAAGAAATTGAAACTAAGTTTGATGTTTCTGATGTTAAAAATAAAGAAGGATTAAAAGATAAATTTTTATCGTATCACTTTAAAGGCTTTCCAGCCATCGCGACTGTAGCAAAGCTGTCGGTTTGGCAAAATGATATTAATAAAGCGGAATTGGATGTTTATAGTTCTGCGCTAGGTAAAGCTGCTGTTGCAGCTGCATCATATAACAATTATCAAGCGATAGTTGTATTAGATAAAAACGCTTATTTTCAAGGCGAAGCTGTTACTGGTAAGGTAGTTCTAGGTAGATATGACGATAATACAAAACCAACTTCTTTTTCTGGCCCAGGAAAAATTGTCAATGGTCAGGCAGTGATATCGATGACAGCGGGTGGTGTAGGTGAGCAAAAAATAGCAGGACAATTTTCTTTTCTTGAAGACGGGAAAACGGTTCCTCTAAAATTTGAAGGTAAGTACGTGGTTGTTCCAAGACCTAACTCAGCTACGATTTCTGCAGATAAGATGAATGTAGTATACAGAGGTGTTGTAAACCCAATGTCTATTTCCTTTGCTGGTATTTCTGATAGTGACGTTTCTGCTTCCGCGCCTGGTTTAACTAAGGTTGGAAACGGTAAGTACAATATGAGCCCAGGTGGAGGAAATGAAGTTGTAATTAGTGTTTCAGGTAAAATGTCTGACGGAAAAGTTGCAAATGACAAAAGAGTATATAGAATTAAAGGTATTCCTGGTCCCACAGGTACCATTAGAGGAGAAACAGGTGTCGTTAAAGGACCTAAATCGAATTTAGAGATTGCTACAATTGGTGCTAAACTTGAAGATTTTGATTTTGAAGTTGGTTTAAATGTAGTAGGATTTAATTTGAAAGTTACTGGTCAGCCAACAGTGGTTGTTCAAGGGGACAAGTTAAATGCACAGTGTAAGTCGGTTCTTTCTAAAGCAGGAAGAGGAGAGCAAGTTACGATTTCGGAAATTAAAACTAGGCTTGTTGGTGCAGGTAGTTATTTATTGCCTAGAACGGCTCCAGTTATTTTTGAAATACAATAATAAGTAAGTTGCCGTTAAGGGCTACTTCAATATCTTATAATTATATTATGATGAATGTTAGAAATTTTTTACTAGTTGTTATTTCCATTGCTGGGGGTTGTTCTTCTTTTGCACAATCTAATTTGCTAAATGCAAAAACACCAAATGAAATAGGTCTTAAAACTGCTGCGCAACTCATATCAGACAATGATAAACCATTGGCTTATGGTTACGTGCATGATAGAGATATTTTGATGGGTAAAACCGTATGGGAAATCATAGATCTTAGTGAAAAAATTAATTTCGCTTTGTATTTTCCTATCGATACGGCAAATATTGGTTCTGACAGACGTTCATTGTATGATGTATTGACCAAAGCGGTAAAAAGCGGTGCGATTACAGAAGTGTATTCTGACAGTTATTTTAATACAAAAAAGTCATACAAGGACATTCAAGGTGCTTTAAGTCGTGTCGATACTACTGATGCAGGTAGAGAGCAAGTAAATGCAGGACAGAGTGTTTCTCCTGAATATATTATGCGATCTGATTTAACAGCTCAGGATGTTACTCAATATAAAATTAAAGGATATTGGTATTTTGATAAACGTCAAAGTGAATTAAAATATCGTTTGTTGGGTATTTGTCCGGTTACTCCAGATGTGTATACAATGAACAGTGACGAAAAAGATTATATTGAATTATTTTGGATTTTCTTCCCAGCTGCAAGAGAGGTATTGCATGAGGCAAAAGCTTTTAATGATGCCAATTCTTCAATGCCGATTTCTTTTGACCAAATATTGAACTCTAGACACTTTAATAGTTTTATTTACAAAGAAGAAAATGTATATGGAGACAGAGCAATTGATGAGTATATGAAAGATAATGCTCAGAATCAATTGCTAGAATCGGAAAGAGTGAAAGAAAAAATACGTGATTTTGAATCAGATATGTGGAATTATTAATTTCATTTTTCATTAGAATATAGAAAAACTCTTATCGTAATTGATAAGAGTTTTTTTTTTGCCTCATTTTTAAGGTTAGTTCTTTTATTGTTCTTTCTTTGTGTTTTATTTTAACTATTACTTTTATAGTATGATTGATTATTTAATTATAGGTTCGGGTCTTGCTGGTATTGGATTTTCTGAAATTGCGTTACAGCATAATAAAACTATTTTAGTGATGGATAACAATTCTCAAAATTCTTCAAGGATAGCAGGTGGATTATACAATCCAGTAATTCTTAAACGTTTTAGTGAAGTATGGCAAGCACAAGAGCAGTTGGTTTTGATGAACGAGTTCTACAGTATTTTGGAAGATAAACTTAAAACTAAAGTCGATTTTAAGAAGCCTATTCTTAGGAAGTTTTTTTCGATTGAAGAACAAAATAATTGGTTTGCAGCGTCAGATAAATTAACATTGGCTCCATTTTTATCTACAGAATTGATTACGAAAAAATATTCGGGAATTGATTCTCCATTCAATTATGGAGAAGTATTACAGACAGGTCATGTTGATACGGCTGTTCTATTAAAAAAATATAAGAAGTATCTTTTGAGTAATAATTTATTCAGGGAAGAATCATTTGATTATGAATCGTTGCGTGTTGTGGGTAATGATATTCGATATAAAGATATTGAAGCAAGACATATTATTTTTGCAGAGGGTTTTGGGATGCATGCTAATCCTTATTTTAAGGATTTACCATTAGACGGTACAAAAGGAGAATTGTTTATTGTTAAAGCTCCTGATCTTGATCTGGACGTTATTGTAAATACAAGCGTTTTTATTTTGCCTTTGGGCAACGACCTTTTTAAAGTGGGTGCAACTTACAACTGGAAAGATAAAACAGATGTAGTCACAGCAGAAGGTAAACAGGAATTAATCGATAGAATTAAAGAAATTATTAGCTGTGACTTTACTATCGTTGAGCATTTTGCTGGAGTTCGACCAACAGTAAAAGATAGACGGCCCTTAGTAGGGACTCATTCGTTGTATGGGTCGATACATATACTAAATGGATTAGGTACAAGAGGAGTGATGTTAGGTCCCTCTATGGCTAAGGCTTTATATAATGCTATAGAAAATGATATTCCGTTGGATGCCGCAATTGATATAAAAAGATTTCTGCCGAAAGGACAGAGATAATTTTGTTATTGTTTAAAAGTGGGATCATAAGAGACAAACATATTAATGTATATATTTCTTGACCATCGTAATACAAGCGGAAATAGTACTAGAAGAGAAGCTATTATTGAAATAAAAGCTACTTTTAGAGAGGAATTCAATAGCACATACGAAATTACAAAGGCAGCAATTCCAATCGCTACATTTAGTCCGTAACTTACATACATAGCGCCGTAAAAAAACGAAGGTTCAATTTGGTATTTCAACCCACAATGGCTGCAATTTTCGTGCATTTTTAGAATATTACCCAAATGGAGTGGGTTTTGATCTAAATACATACTTTCTTTCTGACATTTAGGACAAGTTCCTGTTAAAATACTATATAGTTTGGATCCTTTTTTTAACATTTGCAAAAAATTTAATTTTTCCTTTTTTGGAGTTGCAAATTTACGCATTCGAAAGGGAATAAAATCATAATACATGCTTAATATACACAATTTATCTGTCTCGTTTGGGGGTTCTTATTTATTTGAAGAAGTTACTTTTAGATTAGGGGCCGGAGACCGTGTTGGTCTTGTTGGAAAGAATGGTGCAGGTAAATCTACAATGCTTAAAATTTTAGCGAAAGATTTTGCTCCAGACTCAGGAAGCATTGCGCAGGAAAAGGAAGTGAGAATGGGTTTTTTGCGTCAGGATATTGATTTTGAACAAGGAAGAACGGTACTAGAAGAAGCTTATGAGGCGTTTATAGATATTAAAGTTGTAGAAAAGAAATTAGAAGAAATCAATCATTTATTGGTGACTCGTACAGATTATGAAAGTGATGAGTACAGCCAAATCATAGAGGATTTGTCTGATTATACGCATCGTTTCGAATTGTTGGGAGGATATAATTATGTTGGAGATACTGAAAAAATCCTTTTAGGTTTAGGTTTTAAAAGAGAAGTCTTTAATAATCAAACAGAAACTTTTTCTGGAGGATGGCGTATGCGGATTGAATTAGCGAAGTTATTATTGCAAGCTAATGATGTTTTGTTACTCGATGAGCCTACGAATCACTTGGATATTGAGAGCATCATTTGGTTAGAAAGTTTTTTACGTAACTATGCTGGAGTTGTCGTAATTGTTTCTCACGATAAGATGTTTTTAGATAATGTAACCAATAGAACAATAGAAATTTCATTGGGTAAAGCATACGATTTCAATAAGCCTTATTCGCAATATTTAGAGTTGCGTCATGAAATACGCGAAAAACAATTGGCCACACAAAAAAATCAAGCCAAGAAAATCGAGGAGACAGAAAAATTAATCGAAAAATTCCGTGCCAAAGCATCCAAAGCTTCCATGGCACAATCGATGATTAAGAAACTGGATAAAATAGAACGCATAGAGGTGGATGAAGATGACAATTCTGTGATGAATATTTCGTTTCCACTTTCTAAGGTTCCCGGAAGAGTGGTAATTGAAGCAGACCATGTTACAAAAAGCTATGGAGATAAAACCATTTTAAAAGACATTTCACTGTTGGTAGAACGTGGAAGTAAGATTGCTTTTGTCGGTCAAAACGGACAAGGTAAATCAACTTTCATTAAAGCGATAGTCAATGAATTTGAATATGAAGGAGATATAAAGTTAGGGCACAATGTACAAGTAGGTTATTTTGCGCAAAATCAGGCGGAGTATCTGGATGGTGAGATTACTTTACTTCAAACTATGGAAGATGCCGCTTCAGATACCAATCGTTCAAAAGTGCGCGATATGTTGGGTTCATTCCTCTTTCGTGGCGACGATGTAGAGAAAAAGGTAAAAGTACTTTCAGGAGGAGAAAGAAACCGTCTGGCGCTTTGTAAATTGTTATTACAGCCTATAAATGTGTTGGTAATGGATGAGCCTACAAATCACTTGGATATTAAATCTAAGAATGTTTTAAAAGCAGCGTTACAAAAGTATGAAGGAACTTTACTTCTGGTTTCTCACGACAGGGATTTTCTTCAGGGAATGTCAAACATTGTTTATGAGTTCAGAGATCAAAAGATAAAAGAATACTTAGGAGATGTTAACTACTTCTTAGAACAGCGTAATTTAGAAAATATGCGTGAGGTCGAGAAGAAAGATGCACTTAAAGCAGCGGCTCCCAAGGACAGTAATAAAGCTTCGTATGAAGAACAAAAAAAGGGGAAAGCGTTGCAGAATCGTTTGAGTAAAGTTGAAAGTCAAATTAAGCAAGTAGAAAAAGACATTCAGAATGACGACAAAATGTTAGCTTCAAATTACAATAAAAATATCGAAGATGCTTCTTTCTTTAAAGCATACAATAAAAAGAAAGCAGAGTTGGATAAATTACTTTTAGATTGGGAAAAAGTTCAAGATGAGATAGATAGAGCCTAATTAAGAGGTTGTTTTAGAATTTTTGAGGAGCTTTTTCCAGCTGTTCATTACATCCTTTCTGGTCTCGTTTATTTTTTTCTAAAGCCTAAAAGGAGCTTCCGTAGGTCGCTCTTTTAGTCTAAGAAAAAATATAACGAGGCTGTAAAAGGATTTCATTGTCATCTGGGCTATTGCGTCCTTGAACAGAATATATTCTTTTTTATGAAATTAGACCTGTCTTCTTAGAATGTGAAATCGCTTGTGCACTATTTTTAAAATAGCACACTGAAACATCCAATGTTTCTAGGTTTTTCAGCACTTTAGCTACCTTGTCTTTTTTGTATTTTCCAGTTTGCCGTATATAAACTGCTGTCACGGTCATGGGGAAAATCTTGCTTATGGCTTCATATAAAAAAGGATCATGTTGAGAGTCATCTCCTATCAAGACATACTTTAAACTGGGATAGAATTCTAAAATGTGTTTTATTTTTTCAAACTTGTGATTGTGACCTCCTCTTCCCGACCATAAGAAATTAAATAGACTTGTTTTAATGTCTTTTAAAAGTAAAACAGCCTTAGGTAATTTGTGGATTTCTGTAAACAGCACAAGAAATCGATATAGATTCCACTCACTGCTTGAGACGTAAAAAAAAGCATTTAATTCCCCTACATGGGCTCTGCCTGAAGAACTTAAAGCTTGAAAATGTGGGACAACATCTTCAAAAACTTTTCTGGAGTTGACATTTCTGAATAAGAGATGGTGTAATTTTTTAAATGGATTAAGGGTATACGAAACTAAAAATGTATCATCAATATCAGATATGATACCTAAATTGCCTATCCGCGGTCGGATGTAGCTTTCTTTAGTTACTATAGTTTCATTCTTATAAATGATACTTACTTCATAATCGATCCAGCCATAATCAGAACATTGTTCTAAAGGGATGCAAAATTTGAAGTAACCGTCAGCAAGCGTTTTTGTATGTATATTTATATCATTATGGACTAAGTATACGTCTGCATTTGCTTGTGTTTTAATTCGAAACAAACCGATTACTGACCGTGCATTTTTTAAATTTTTTGAAAGAAAATCGTATTCCTTTTTTTTTGTTGGTTTAAAAACATGTCCCATCACAATTAGTTCTTGCTCATTTGCATAACCACGATATAATTTTAGGATCGGTTTCATTTTGTTTACTACTTTTGAAGTCTGTTGAAAATTAATTATTTTTAATCAATAAAAGAAATAAAACGGTGAAAAATAATATTGTATTGATTGTGAACCCTGTTGCGGGAGGGATTGACAAATCAGAAATCATTGAAGCAACTTCGCTTTTTGCAGATAAGGAAGGGTTGAATTTTGTGTTGTTTACCACTACAGCTATTGATGATATTTCTAAAATTAAGAGCTTATATCATACATTCAAACCGGAAAGGGTTATTGTAGCCGGAGGTGATGGAACCATAAAATTAGTCGCTGAAGCATTGGAAGGCGTAGATGTTATTTTCGGAATAATACCAGCTGGTTCTGCTAATGGATTGGCTACAGATTTAAATATTCCTAAAAAACTGGAGGAAAGTCTGCCAATAGCTTTTCATTATGCATTTATGGAAATGGATATGATCGTT
This sequence comes from Flavobacterium sp. DW-iso2, assembly GCF_058725285.1. NCBI lineage: Bacteria > Pseudomonadati > Bacteroidota > Flavobacteriia > Flavobacteriales > Flavobacteriaceae > Flavobacterium > Flavobacterium sp. DW-iso2. The sequence goes on from NZ_JBZXDY010000016.1 coordinate 73,288, forward strand.
ATAAATGATAAGAATAGTTTACATCTTAGTGATCTAGGATTAAATGCAGAACTCATAAAAAACTACGAGAATAGTGCTGTGCATGGAAAGTTAGGGTATGCTTTACAAGTTTATAATACGTTAGCCGATAAAGAAGAACCATTCACAGCCACAATTACTGCTAATGGTCAAATAATAGAATGTATAGCGCAAATGATAGTTATAGCCAATTCTAAAAAATACGGAACAGGTGTAGTTATTAATCCCGAGGGCATAATGAATGATGGAAAGTTTGAATTGGTAGTTTTGAAAAATTTGGATTTGAGCATTTTTGCTAAAATTATTACCGGTAATATACCAATCGAATCTGGAGATGTAGAAATTATTTCAACTGATCGAGCGAATATTAAATTGCATTCACCGGTAAGTTTTCAAATTGACGGCGAATATTGTGGTAGAGAAACAGAACTGAATGTAGCTATTTCTCCTTACAAATTAAAAGTTGCTATTCCTTGATGTTTCTTTATTTAAAGGGATTGCGTTGCTTCCATTCCATTTTAGGTTCAAAATAGCGAAAAGTTTTGGAGACGAACAGATTTAAAATAGGATTGCTATGTTGCATCATTCCAAACATATCCAAGGGTTTTGCTCCCACAGAACTTTTAATTTCTAATGCTGTTCTAGCAAAAATAATACGGCTGTATCCTTTGTTAATGGAGAAGCCTATCATGTCGTAGAGCATGTTCAGGTATAACATTTTTTCGCGTTGGTAGAATTCGTCATAACCTAGAAAATAGGTGTCAATATCAGTTCCGTTTTTTATCAGGGTATTGAATCCAATTAGTTCATCGCCAACAAAGTATCCATAAAAAAGAAATTTGTCTTTTAATACTGTTTTTAAAGTTTTAAAATGATTTTCAGTTAAATAAAAAGTATTGAACGGCGCGTTCTTAGCCACATTCATATACAATTCAAATATTCTTTCATTGTAATTCGTGATTTCTTCAAGAGATAACTTCCTTTTCGAAATTCCTTCCGCTTTTTTTCGAGCTCTTTTGTATTGATCGCGGTATTTTTTAGATAGGTCCGCTATATAATCATCAAAGCTAGACCAGGAATTCCTAATATTGAAAATCATATTAGGTTGGGTTGTAAACAGGAAAAACAATTTAAACTCGGGGATTTTAAAAAACGGAACTCTTTCTTCAGCAAAATCTTTAAAGATGGTAAGATGTATTTTTATACCGTTTGCGTGGAAATTAATCTTTAACTCCTCAGTCGCTTTTTTTAATAAAGCTAATCCTTCTGATGCTGGCAATTTTAACCCGAAACACCATCCGTTTTGACCAGTCAGCATATTGTTACCCATCACTAGGACATTCGAACTGAAATTTTTAAAGACAAAGTCGCGTACTATTGTTTTTAGACAGTGATCTCTTTCTCCAAAGGAGTTTAGCTCACTTAAATTGATATACTGCGTCACTGCTATCCCAACTAATTGGTCATTAAGAAAAAGTCCGATAAAATGACACTGCATATTTTTTGGAGCCGAAACAGCTAATGTCTCTAAATAAGCACGAGAAAGAAATAGGTTGTTTGCCGCCAACGAGTCCCAATCTGAAGGAATATTTTTAACGGAAGAATAAATTTGAAAGGAAAAAGGAGAGCTCAATGGATCTAAAAATTAGGATTGGTCTAAATTAATATATTAAGTTAAATTGCAATGCAATTAGGCAAATTTTAACTAATTTTAATAAAAACAGGAATCATGAATGTATACAATGAAATAACTGCTCAACCGATATTAAAAGATCTAAAAGACTGGAAGTTTAATGATAGCGGAATCGAAAAGAAATTTCTTTTCAAGAATTTTAGTGAGGCGCTTGGTTTTATAGTTCAAGTGGGGGTTTTAGCTGAGAAACAAGGGCACCATCCCGAACTTTTCAATGTCTATAATAAGGTTAATATTCGCTTGTCAACTCATGATGCAAACGGTTTGACGGATAAGGATTTTAATTTGGCGAAAGCCATTGAAACACTATTTTAATCTATGCTTTATAATAAGGAGATATTTTTATGGAAGGCAGATCCAAAGGAAATGAACGAATCTGTGCTGCCCACACCTTCAATATTGTGTATAGTTTCATAAAGTACCTTTCTAAACTCTTCATTATTGGCGGCCACAATTTTTAAAAACAAAGCGTATTTGCCTGATACAAAATGACATTCCACAACTTCGGGGATCTCTTTTAATTTTTCGGCTATGGAATAGGCAAATCGTGCCTCCTTGGTTGCGATTCCCGTATAGGTAATCGTTTCATATCCAATTTTTTTTGCATTCAACTGTATTGAAAATCCACTTATTATTTCTGTGTCCTGCAGCTTTTTTACCCGTTGATGTACTAAAGAGTTTGAGATCTTCAATTCTTTTGCTATTTCTGAGTATGCCATGCGTCCGTCAGCACTTAGCATTCTTATGATTTGTTGATTGATGTAATCAATATTTTCGTCAAGGCTGTTTTTAGGCATATTTAATTTGTTTACTGGATAGTTTGAAAGTATGTTTTTCGTGCCCGAAGTAATTAATTATTAGGATTTAAAAGACATAGTTAAAGTAAGAATCATAATCTATTAACCGATTGAAATACAGTTTTGATTATAAACAAGGAAACCTTACGTGTAAATAATGTCAAATTTACACTTTTACAGTATTAAAATATCATAAAATTTATAAAAGAATATGTCTAGTGTCGATTTTGTTATTTAGGGTGTAAATTTGTGTCATATTTATTAATTAAAATTTTGTGTTATGAATAAAGATCTTCTACTGTCAAAATTATGGGAACAATACATGAGTATCACCCCATCTGCCAAAAAAATCCATGCGTTGCTGGAACAAAATGGCGAAAAAATTGAAAATGACCATATTGCGATCAGAACATTTAATGATGTGCGTGTGAATATTTCTGTATTAGAAAAACCATTTGTAAATGCAGGATATGTTGCTAAAGGCGAGTATTTTTTCGAATCTAAAAAACTGTATGCAAAACATTATGAGCATGCTACTGATGCTAACGCACCAAGGATTTTTATTTCAGAATTAGAATTAGAAAAATGTTCTGAAAGTTTACAAAATTCGGTTAAAGTGCTTTTAGATACGTGCGATCAAAATGTTTTTGAAAAGGAAGACTTAGTTTTAAGCGGTGCAGTTTGGAATGCAAATTCGTATAATGCTTATGCTTCTTTGTTAGAAGAGTCTGAATATGCTGCTTGGATGTATATATATGGTTTTAGAGCAAATCATTTTACAATTAATGTTAATGCTTTATCGAACTTCAAAAATTTAGAAGAGTTAAACACTTATTTGAAAGATAATAATTGGAAAATGAATGGTTCTGGTGGAGAAATTAAAGGGACTCCTGAGCAATTACTAGAGCAATCTAGTACATTAGCTGACTTGTGTACTATTAATTTTGATGAAGGTGCAAAAGAAATTCCTTCATGCTATTATGAGTTTGCGCTTCGCTACCCAATGGAAAACGGAGAGTTGTACCAAGGTTTTATTGCTGCGTCTGCAGATAAAATATTCGAAAGCACAGATGTAAAATTGCAAAACCTTAGTTAAATAGGTTTTTTTAAATTGATAAATATATAGCATAATGAATCTTCAAGGTTTAGCAGATCAAATAGAAGGGAAATTGTTTTTTGATGAGACCATGCGTACGCTTTATGCTACAGATGCGAGTGCTTACCGAGAAATGCCACTCGCTGTGGCAATACCTTCAACTAAACAGGATATTCAAAAAATTATCCAATTTGCCCGCGACAATAAAACTAGCGTTATTCCCAGAGCTGCTGGTACTTCACTCGCGGGGCAGGTTGTAGGAGGCGGGATAATAGTAGATATTTCTCAGGATTTCACCCAAATACTTTCAGTTGACAAAGGGAATAAAACAGCTTGGGTTCAGCCAGGAGTGATTCGCGACGAGTTAAACTTACATTTAAAACCATATCAGCTGTTTTTTGGTCCGGAGACTTCCACTAGTAACCGTTGTATGATTGGCGGAATGGTAGGGAACAATGCTTGTGGTGCCAGATCCGTGGTTTATGGCTCGACAAGAGAACATTTGTTGGAAATAAAAGGGTTTTTGGCTGATGGAAACGAGGTGACATTTGGAGCATTGACTAATGAAGAGTTTGAAGACAAATGCAACGGAATAAATGTGGTTAGCGAACTGGAGCAGAATATTTACCTTCAGGCAAAAACCATTTTATCAAATCAGATTAACAGGAATTTATTCGATGAAAATTATCCTAAAAAATCAATTCCGCGCCGCAATACGGGTTATGCACTTGATTTATTAGCAGCTAGTAATCCCTTTGGTGGTTTTGACGAGAAATTTAATTTCTGTAAGCTAATCGCAGGATCGGAGGGAACCTTATTTTTTTTGACCGAAATAAAACTGAATCTAGTAGATGAATTAAAACCATTTTCAGGATTAGTTTGCGTGCATTTTGATAGTATCAACGAATCTTTGCAAGCAAATTTAGAAGCCTTAAAATTCCATCCTGATAGTGTGGAATTGATAGATCATTATATCTTAGATTGTACCAAAGAAAATATCGAGCAAAGTAAAAATAGATTCTTTGTTCAGGGTGACCCCAAAGCGATTTTGGTGGTCGAATTTTTGCGTGATTCTAAAGAAGAAATTCTAACCATAGCCGAAAAAATGGAAGCTCAAATGAGAGCCAAAAATCTAGGGCATCATTTTCCAATTGTTTTTGGAGAAGATACCAATAAAGTTTGGACGCTAAGAAAAGCAGGCTTGGGATTATTGTCTAATATACCAGGTGACGCTAAAGCGGTTGCTGTTATAGAAGATACCGCCGTAGATGTAAATGATTTACCGGATTTTATCGAGGATTTTAATGCAATTTTAAAACAACGTAATCTGAATTGTGTGCATTATGCGCATGCTGCAACAGGCGAATTGCATTTGCGTCCTATCATTGATTTAAAAACCAAAGAAGGTGCAGCGCTTTTTAGAACCATTGCGACTGATATTGCGCATCTAGTGAAAAAATATAAGGGGTCATTAAGTGGCGAGCACGGTGATGGTCGGTTGAGAGGAGAATTTATTTCGTTAATGCTAGGCGAGGAGATTTACCAGCTTTTTAAAGATATAAAACACACTTGGGATCCTTTGAATGTGTTCAATCCAGGGAAAATAGTGGATACACCACCGATGGATAGTTCGTTGCGTTATACCGCAGGTCAAGATACGCCAATGCCAGAAACTTATTTTGATTTTTCGGAAACTAACGGAATTCTTCGTGCTGCAGAAATGTGTAATGGATCAGGAGATTGCAGAAAAACAGAAAAAAGTGGTGGAACCATGTGTCCAAGTTATATGGCAACACGTGATGAAAAACACACTACCCGTGCCAGAGCTAATATGCTTCGCGAAACCATAACGCATTCCGATAAACAAAATAAATTTGATAGTGAAGCCTTGCTTGAAGTGTTAGATTTGTGTTTAAGCTGTAAAGGATGCAAGTCAGAATGTCCTTCGAATGTGGATATGGCGAAACTAAAAGCCGAAACGTTGCAGCAATATCATGATAAGCATGGGGTGAAATTCCGCTCTAGATTAATTGGAAATACACCTACAATAAATAAACTGTTTGCTAATTTTCCCGGAGTTTATAATTTTTCGACAAAAGGAATTTTAGGTATGGTGATTAAGAAAATGACAGGTTTTGCAACGGAACGAAATTTACCCACGATGCATAAAATCACCTTTGCCAAATGGTTTAAAAGTTATCCGCAATATGGTAATTTTAATAAGCCAACGGTGTACTTGTACAACGACGAATTTTTAAATTTTTATGATGTAACTATTGGTCAGACAGCGGTAAAGTTATTAAATCAGTTGGGCTATAAAGTGATAGTTCCAGAAATCGGAATTAGCGGAAGGACTTATTTGTCTAAAGGAATGGTAAAAATAGCTCGGGAAATTGCTGAGCAAAACATTGCAGATTTTAACAAAAGCATCCCAGAAGATGCTGTTTTAATCGGTATCGAGCCATCGGCGATTTTAAGTTTTAGAGATGAATATCCTGATTTGTGTCGTGGGAATTTGAAAACAAAAGCCAAGGAATTTGCGAATCGTACTTTTTTAATAGAGGAATTTTTAGCTAATGAAATGGAAGTGGGTAATATCACTGCCAGTTTGTTTACGGATGCAGAAGAACGCATTCGAATGCACGGACACTGTTTTCAGAAAGCATTATCATCTTTAGTGCCGCTAAAAAAAATATTATCACTGCCTAAAAACTATTCTGTTCTTAATATTCCAAGTGGTTGTTGCGGTATGGCGGGTTCGTTTGGATATGAAAAAGAACATTATGAAATTTCTATGAATATTGGAGAGCTCGTTTTGTTCCCGGCCATTAGAGCAGAAGAGACTACAACTTTAATATCTGCTTCTGGAACCAGTTGTCGTCATCAAATTGCTGACGGAACGGGACGTCATGCATTACATCCGGTGGAGATTTTGTTTAATGCTTTAAAGTAGTAGTTATTCTATTATGGTGCAGTCCGACATAAATGAAAGTTGAACGCGAGGCTTTTGCAAATTATCATAAATCCCATTCCCTTTTAATAGGGAGATGGGATTTATATATGTATTATTAAGTCCAAGCGCAAATTATACCACCCATTAACATAAGGCAAACAATCCAAAAACCACCATTTATTAAAGTGTATTTCCAACTTCTTTTTTCGAATAACGCATTGGTTCCAATAATTGGCAATGCAAGAAACAAACCAGCGATAAAACCGTGAAGCAGGCCGTGTTTGAAGGTGCGGAAAGCAGTTCCGTAATCAGCCATAAAATTCGCATAAGAAGGTTTTGCCAAAGCAGGGTCACCACTAATCATGCCTACTGCACCCCATTGATGAATAACTAAAAATTGAAGAGTCAGCGCAATTAGAAAAGCATAAAATACCGCCATTCCAAAAATTAAAGCCATGTTGCCTCCTTTGATTTTATCCTCGGTCATGCCGGCTTCTTTCATCCAGATTGTTCCAAAAGCTTTTGGATGATATCAGACAAAACCGACCAATAATGTTGATATGGCGGCAGTTAATAGTGCTATAAAATTGATTTCTATAACGTTATTTTTTGAGTTAAAAAAAATGTAATATTTATTGGTCACAGATTGGGGTTTAAAACCCTGCAATTTATTGCAGAACTTTAGTAATGCGAAAAAATATTTACCT
>NZ_JBZXDY010000017.1:0-79509 GCF_058725285.1 Flavobacterium sp. DW-iso2
TGCATGTGTTAAGCCTGCCGCTAGCGTTCATCCTGAGCCAGGATCAAACTCTTCATCGTATATTATGCGAATCAAATCTCTTTGATTCTATTTATGTTTGACTGAAGGTCTAGTGGTTTTTTCAAATCTTTCAATTCTATTACTCTTTATTCTTTTGTCTCGTCTTGTGGACGAGACGGCTGTCAATTCAATATGTCTAGGAACGTGTTCTTCTCTTTTTATTCGTCTCGATATTCACTTTTCGTGTTTCTCGAAGCGGGTGCAAAAGTAATAAACTCTTTTAATTCTCACAAGCTTTTTTTGAAATTTTTAGAAAATAAATTTTCTCTATTATTTCGTTGGCTTACCAGGATATTAAGAACTTATTCGTTGTTGCGGGTGCAAAAGTAGCAACTTTATACCGTTAAACAATACTTTTAATTGACTATTTTTTGACGCTTTCTTAACCTTGGGTTTAACTCGCTGGAAATACGCTTTTTGAAGACGAAAGTTTTTTCCTCTCCCCAACCCTCTCCAAAGGACAAAGAGCCTTTTCGGACGTGGTTTGCATTATTTCTATGTAAATACAGCTCTTTTTATTGAATCCATAGTAATACCGTACAGCTAAACCACTCATTATTCCCATATCATTTAGTGCTTTTGGTTTATTTACTACTATATAACTAGGTATTGTATTTTTAGAGACTTTATCGATAATCTCGAAATAACCCTGCTAAAAACAATTGCCCTAGCCCCGATAGCAGTGGAAATCCTACTGAGCCAGTCCCGAAACATCGGGATTGGCTCAGTAGATTGTAACGAATAGCGGGAAATAGCTCCTAAAAAAAAAGAGGCTACTCCTTTATATATAGGTATAGCCTCTTTTTTTATAATGGGAAACGCCCAAATTATCTGTTAGTCGAAACAAATCACCTTGAACAGAGAAAAATAAAAACATTTTCGACTTAAACCTGATTTTTATTGCTCCACAGATTATCGACTTACTCCTTAGTCCCCAACTTTCAAACTTGATCCATTAGGAACTATTCATTTTAAGCACAACATCTTTGTCTAATTCTTAGACATAAAAAAACCCTCTTGATTTACAAGAAGGTTTTTTCGTCGGGGTGGCAGGATTCGAACCTGCGGCCTCCTGCTCCCAAAGCAGGCGCGATAACCGAGCTACGCTACACCCCGTAAGCGGGTGCAAATATAAAACTATTTTTTGTTTAAACACTACTTTTAAAAAATAAGATCTAAAAAATATTTATTTAAAAATTTTGTTAATGTATTTTCTATAAAAAATTCGTTTTTTACTATTTAAATCTGCACCATCACCTGCTTGGTTTAAAACTAAAGCCACTGTCCTATCAATCTGGCTATTAACTTCGATATAAGAAAGAACTTCTTTAGTATTATTAGCACAAAACAATGGTGATTTTAGTATTTAAACCTTAGAATACGGCAATATACTAGGCAGCGGCAGTAACCTCTAAATTTCTAAAACTAATCTAAACTAAACCACTACGGAATGAAAGTCCACAGATTTGGTTTGACAGATCGAAAGTCTGCACGGTTAAAATTTCGTTACGAATTTCACAAACCTAATACTTATTAATTCGTGCTAATTTGTGAGATTCGTGGCGACAAACATTTTTAGAAGCTAAAGCAAGATGCACTAAAGCACATAGTTTTAACTATAATTTGAGACCAATAAAGTGAACTCCTTACTAAAAAGCAATACAGTCCTAATTAATCTTTAACAAAATAGATTTTTAGAAACCATAATAAATTGTATTTTTACCGTTCAAAAATTATAAAATAAATGGGCAAAATCATTGCGATTGCTAATCAAAAAGGAGGAGTTGGAAAGACTACAACATCAGTAAATCTTGCCGCTTCCTTAGGTGTTTTAGAAAAGAAAGTCTTACTTATAGATGCTGATCCACAGGCCAATGCCAGTTCTGGATTAGGAATCAACGTAGACGAAGTTGAAATTGGGACATACCAAATTCTGGAACATAGCAATACACCCAGAGAGGCTGTCATAAAATGCTCAGCACCAAATGTAGATGTAATTCCATCACATATTGACCTTGTTGCTATCGAAATCGAATTGGTAGACAAGGAAAATAGAGAATATATGCTTAAAAAAGCCCTAGAAAGTGTAAAAGATGACTATGATTATATAATCATAGATTGCGCACCTTCACTTGGACTACTTACCTTGAATGCATTGACAGCAGCAGATTCAGTAATAATTCCTATTCAATGTGAGTATTTTGCACTAGAAGGTTTGGGGAAATTACTAAATACGATAAAAAGCATTCAAAAAATTCACAATCCAGATCTAGATATAGAAGGATTACTATTAACTATGTTTGACTCCCGCTTGAGACTATCAAATCAAGTTGTAGAAGAAGTGCAAAAGCATTTTAACGATATGGTTTTTGATACTATTATTCAAAGAAATGTAAAGTTGAGCGAAGCGCCTAGTTTTGGCGAAAGCATCATCAACTATGATGCAACCAGCAAAGGAGCTACAAATTATTTAAATTTAGCTCAGGAAATTATAAAGAAAAACAGCAAATAGTTTTATGGCAAAAGCAATAAAGAAACAAGCCCTAGGCAGAGGATTATCCGCACTATTAAAAGATCCTGATAACGACATCAAATCAGTAAACGATAGAAATGCCGACAAAGTCGTTGGTAATATTATTGAGCTTGAAATAGAGGCTATTGAAATAAATCCTTTTCAACCTCGAAGTAATTTTAATGAAGAATCATTAAGAGAACTTGCCACTTCTATAAAAGAGTTGGGAGTTATCCAACCTATTACCGTTAGAAAATTAGAATTCAATAAATATCAGTTGATTTCAGGGGAACGCCGTTTAAGAGCTTCCACTCTAATAGGATTAACAACTGTTCCAGCCTACATACGTATTGCAAATGACAATGAATCTTTGACCATGGCTCTGGTCGAAAACATTCAACGTCATGATTTAGATCCTATAGAAATTGCATTATCGTATCAAAGATTAATTGATGAAATCCAATTGACACAGGAACAGATGAGTGAGCGAGTAGGAAAAAAACGCTCTACTATTGCCAATTATTTGCGTCTTTTAAAACTGGATCCGATTATCCAAACAGGAATTCGTGATGGTTTTATCAGCATGGGGCATGGACGCGCTATTATCAACATCGAGGATTTAGACATTCAAACTGATATCTATCAAAAAATAGTTAGTCAAAACCTTTCTGTTCGTGATACGGAAGCTTTGGTAAAAAACTATCAGGAAAGTCTCAAACCAAAACCAGCAGCAAAAGCAAAATCATCATTAGGATTTGAAATCGAAGAAATTCAGAAAAAGGTTTTTACTAATTATTTCGGAACCATTGTAGATGTAAAAGTAGCTGGAAACGGAAAAGGAAAAATCACAATTCCATTTCAATCAGAGGAAGACTTCAATAGAATTTTAGAATTAATAAAAGAATAGTGCATAAAGCTCTTTACATAGGATTGTTCTTTTTTATTATAGGACACACCACTCTTTTTGCTCAAGTAAAAAAAGAAGCTACTCTTGTGGCTAAAGACACGGTAAAGACAAATGAAATAGATCCGCTTACCCCTGCAAAAGCGGCATTCTATTCTGCTCTTTTACCTGGTTTGGGACAAGCATACAATAAAAAGTATTGGAAAATTCCTCTTGTTTACGGTGCTATTGGAACTAGTCTTTATTTCTACTTAGACAATAATAAAAAATACCATCAATACAGAGATGCTTACAAGCGTAGAATTGAAGGCTATAGTGATGACAATTACTCGTACCTTGATAACTCCCGATTAATTGCCGGACAAAAATTCTACCAAAGAAACCGAGATTTATCTGCCTTGTTTGTTGTCGCATTTTATGCATTAAATATTATCGACGCTAATGTAGATGCTGCCTTACTGCAGTTTAATGTTGATGAAAACTTATCAGTTCGACCAGTAATTTATCCTAATGATGTAACATTAAAGACAAATGTAGGTCTAACACTTAATTATAATTTTTAGATCTTAAATAAGACTACTCGTTTAGCATCTGATTTTTAAATTTATAAATACATACCAAATGAAAATTGCGCTTTTAGGATACGGAAAAATGGGTCAGGTAATCGAAAGAATTGCACTTGAAAGGGGGCATGAAATTGTTTTGAAAAAAGATGAGAACAATACCTATGATGGACTTTCAGCTGCTAATGTTGCCATCGACTTTAGTGTCCCTACTGCGGCAGTACCTAATATTTCCAATTGTTTTCATGCTAATGTGCCTGTAGTTTCAGGAACAACAGGTTGGCTGGAACATTATGATGAAATGGTAGCGCTTTGCACAGCAAAAAATGGCGCTTTCATTTCCAGCTCCAATTTTAGTTTAGGCGTTAATATATTTTTCGAAATCAACGAATACCTGGCTAAAATGATGGCAACGCTAGATAGTTATACCATTGACATGGAGGAAATCCACCATACTCAAAAACTAGATGCACCAAGCGGCACTGCAATCTCACTAGCCAAAGGAGTAATTGAAAACAGTCATTACACGAATTGGACATTAGAAATCCCCGCAGCAAATCAAATTCATATTGAAGCAAAAAGAATAGGTACCGTTCCTGGAACACATACAGTAACGTACAATTCAGCAGTTGACAGTATCGAGATAAAGCATACCGCACACAATCGTGAAGGATTTGCTCTTGGTGCCGTAATTGCAGCCGAATGGATTGTAGGTAAACAAGGTGTTTTTACAATGAAAGACGTTTTAGAATTAAAATAAATCAAATAACCTTTTAGGGAACTGTTATTACACTTCCCGTTCTATAAAACTAAAAAATTAAGCTATGTCTATATATCAATGGTTTGTGTTTTTCCTACTTGTACAAATAGTACACTTTTTAGGAACTTGGAAATTATATGAAGCCGCCGGTAGAAAACGTTGGGAAGCAGCAATTCCAGTTTACAATGCTATTGTATTGATGAAAATCATTGGTCGCCCATCTTGGTGGACCCTGTTGCTATTTATTCCAATTATAAACTTGATTATGTTTCCTGTAATCTGGATCGAAACATTGAGGAGTTTTGGAAAAAAAACGAGCTTAGACAGTTTTTTAGGAATAATTACATTTGGTTTATATATCTATTACGTCAATTACACCCAAAAATTAGATTACGTTGTTGACCGAAGTATCCATCCTCAAAATAAAACGGCAGATACCGTAAGTTCCCTATTGTTTGCCATTATTGTAGCTACCTTAGTTCACACTTATTTTGTGCAACCATATACTATTCCAACATCATCTTTGGAAAAATCATTATTGGTTGGAGATTTTCTGTTTGTGAGCAAAGTGAATTATGGTGCTAGAGTCCCTATGACGGCTGTTGCGTTTCCAATGGTTCATGATTCAATTCCAATTGTCAAAACTAAATCATACCTGAACTGGCCGCAAATCCCTTACTTAAGATTACCTGGAATAGAAGATATAAAACGCACAGATATTGTGGTTTTTAATTGGCCTGTAGATACCGTACATTACTTTTTTGAAGCAAAAGGAACCCCCGGCGTAATCAAGCCAATCGACAAAAAATCGAATTATGTAAAAAGATGTGTAGGCGTTCCTGGAGATAGTCTGTCAATAAAAAACGGCATCGTTTATATCGATGGAAAAGTACTGCAATTGCCAGAAAGAGCTAAGCCTCAGTTTTCTTATTCAGTCGCCTTAGATGGTAAAACACCTATTGATTTTGAATACCTATTAAAAGACATGGACATAACTGACGGTATTGGATATAAAGGTGTGTCAAAAGACACCTTACTTTTCAGAGCATTAACTGCTGCAGGAGCTGCAAGACTGCGAAATGTCCCTGGAATAACAGCTGTGACGCAGGAAATCTTTAAAGGAACAGAAGACGGCATATTCCCGCATATCAATAAGTGGAATCGCGATAATTTTGGCCCGCTATATATTCCTCAAAAAGGAAAAACAGTAGTACTTAGCACAGAAACATTGCCGTTTTACAAAAGAATTATCACCGACTATGAATTAAATGATAACGGAGATAAAAACGACCTTAAAGTCACAGGAAGCGAAATTAGACTAAATGGTGAAATCGTTAAAAATTACACTTTCAAACAAAATTACTATTGGATGATGGGTGATAACCGTCATAATTCTGAAGATAGCCGTTACTGGGGATTTGTGCCAGAAAATCACATTGTTGGAAAACCAGTATTCATTTGGATGAGCTGGGATACTAATGGAAAAGGATTGAATAAGATAAGATGGGATAGAGTTTTCACAACCGTAAGCGGTGAGGGACAACCAGAGTCCTATTTTCAATATTTCTTAATTGCTTTAGCAATCTTTTTTGCTGGAGATTATTTTTGGAAAAAAAGAAAGAAAGCATAATTGAGTTATTTATGGATTTGGTTATTTGAAAAAAAAATAATCAAATCCACAAATAGATCAACAAATACAGAGATTATCAATTGGATTAATCTGAAACCAAAACAATCAAATCTCCGAATGAAACTTCTAATCCATCCTACTTACTTCCCATCAATAAGCCATTTTGTTGCCATATCGCAATCAGACGGTATTATATTTGAAATAGAGGATAATTTCCAAAAACAAACTAATAGAAACCGTACTTATATCTATAGTCCTAATGGAATTCAGTTACTGAATATTCCTGTTAAACACTCAAAAGATAATCATCAAAGCACTAAAGACATTCAGATCGACTATGATTTTGACTGGCAGAAACAACACTACAAATCTCTGGAAACAGCATATAGAAGTTCTCCTTTTTTTGAGTTTTTTGAAGACGACATTCGTCCTTTCTTTGAAAAAAAAAATAAGTTTTTATTAGATTTAAACTTTGAGACCTTAGAAATTATCTCTAAATGTATGCGAGTAAAGTTTGACTATGTGACCACTGATGAATTTGTACAGAAAGTAGATACCAACCTAGTTTTAGATCGCAGATCTCTAGCGGATGGAAAAAAAGACACTTCTTCTTTTGAAAAATACATTCAAGTATTTGATGACAAACATGGGTTCATCAATAACCTAAGCGTTCTAGACTTACTCTTTAATGAAGGAAAATTTGCCTTAGATTATATGAAAAATCAAAAATTGGTAATTAAATAAAAATTACTATTCTTTTATTCTAATGACAGCTGTGCCATAATGGGATAATGATCGGAGTTTTCGAATTCAGGAAAGCTTTCAAACCTTTTGACAGTCATCTTCTCATCAGCAAAAATATAGTCGATTCTAGTTGGGTAATACTTGAACTTATACGTTGCTCCAAATCCTTTACCCGCTTCTTCAAAACTATCTTTTAGCGTTCCTTTTATATTTCGATAAACATAAGAAAACGCACTATTATTCATATCACCGCATATGATAATAGGGTATTCACATTCCTTTTCATGCTTCTTAAAAATCTCTGCCTGTTGCTGTTGTTGCTTAAAAGCCTTACTAATTCTAAAAAGCATCATTTGCGATTTATTCTTATTAATCACATCTATATTCTCCGATATTTCATTAACATCAGGCGAAATCTTAATGGATTGCAAGTGCATATTATAAACCCTAATTATATCCTTTCCTTTCTTTATGTCAGCATAAATAACATTATTATTAGAGCTAGGAAATATAATACTTCCTTGATTTATTATGGGGAATTTAGAAAAAATGGCTTGTCCCGTTTTTATTTTGTCCCCTTCCATTAAAATATATTTATGGCGGTACACTTTAAGATCAATAACTGCGGAAGACGAAAACTCCTGAATGCATAAAATATCAGGATTCTTATCATTTATAAACTCGAGGATATCCCCAGGTACATCTGCTTTGTCTAGCCACTTAAATAGATTAAACAAGCGGACATTGTAACTCATTATAGTGAAATTCTTTTCGTCAGGCGGATACGTTTTTGCAGAAAACTTATAAAATTTATTAATAAAGGTAATACCAATCAGGAGTACCAAGCCAGACAAAATCATGCGTTTTTTAAACTGCATTCCCCAATACAAAAAAAACAGGCCATTTAAAATGAAAAACACTGGCATAAAAAGTGTTAACACAGATAAAATCGGAAATATTTTTGGAGCCAAAAAAGGCAGGATATAAGCGACAAAAGTGACAATAATAAGAACAATGTTCAAACTATACATTGCTTTATTGAACCAGGAAAGTTTTTTCATATTTCTACTTGTTCCATTAATTAGATTGTCAAATTACTAACGGCTAACTATTTAATTTATTTCTAAAATATGCAATAAAACTCTTATTTTCCAGCTTTAAACAAAAATTCTTTCTCCTCTTTAGTCAAACTATCATATCCTGACTGACTAATTTTGTCTAAGATTTCATCAATTTGTTGCTGCGCTTTGTCTTTTGTAATAATTTTAGAAAGCTTTTTTTCTACTGGCATACTGTAATTTTTATGCACTTTTTTAAAGGGCGTCGAAGGTGATTTTTTAAACAAATTGGTAAAAAAAGTAATAACCCTTGTTACTATTTCGCTCAAATCTGTTCCTTTTTGCAAAAATCGGATAAAAAGAAATCCAAAAAATGCACCCGCTAAATGAGAGATATGCCCACCTGTATTGTCCAAACGAAATTGCATTAGATCCAATATTAAAATCACCGCTGTAATATGCCATAACTTGATATTCCCGATCAGCAGCAACCGAACATTCATTAAGGGCTGATAAGTGGTAACTGCTACTAAAACAGCCATAATCGCCGCAGATGCACCAACAATGGATGCGCTTAAGTTTAAAATATAATAACCAGTAACAAACGAAATCCCAGCAAAAATAGCGCCTAATATATAGAGTCCCAATAATTGTTTTTGTGTGAAAAAAGTCAAAAATAGAGAACTAGAAAAATTCAGAACCATCATATTAAAAAGCAAATGCCAAAACCCGTCGTGAAAAAACGAATAGGTTAAGAATGTCCAGGGCTTTAATCCAAAAACAGAAGGCTCTGTAGACAAAGCGACCCAATTGGGAAAATAAAATGATCCTACCTTAAATTCATAGAAAAAGACCAACGAAAAAAGAAAGCAGGCAACATTCCAATAGATCAATCTATGAGCTACACCCCCTAACTTATACTGCATTTTTAAGTCATCTAAAATATTCATTCTTTGTATTTAGGATTTTTATGAAATAAGATCTTTACGAGAAACGGTTTAGTTCCATCTATTGTCATTAAACTGATTCTTTTTCCAGTACCACATAATCAAGAATCCAAATAACGCACCACCCACGTGAGCAAAATGCGCGATACCACCACCGCCAAATATAGATTGTCCAGAAACTCCTAAATACAAATCTACTAAAACTAAACCAGGAACAAAATATTTTGCTTTTATAGGTACAGGAATAAACATCAAAGCTAATTCAGCATTAGGAAACATAAATGCAAATGCTACAATTACACCATAGATAGCGCCAGAGGCTCCAACTACGGTTCCCATATAAGCACTAGTGAAATTTTGATATTGCGAAACGGTCAATAGCTCTTGCCACTGCGTATTTACTTTTCCTTGATTCAAAAGCTGAAGAATCTCAGCCTTTGGAAAACCATTAGCAACTAGTGTATTTACCGCATCATTAAAATAGTAGTAATTAATTCCTGTATGTAGCAATGCCGCACCTAAACCACAAGAAATATAAAAGAATAGGAATTTTTTACTTCCCCAAAAACTTTCCAGAGCAGACCCAAAGGAATACAAAGCAAACATATTGAAAAAAATATGCATAAAACCGCCGTGCATAAACATATGAGTGATCGGTTGCCATACTTGAAAACCACTATTTTCAGGAAAAAACATCGCTAACATTTTGTAAGCAGGATCTCCAACGATTAAAGTTCCAATAAAAAAAAGAACATTAATTATAATTAATTGTTTTACCGTTTCGGTTACATTTCTCATAGTGCAAATTTTTTATCTAAATCTTCCACACGCATTGTGATGAAAGTTGGTTTTTGAAAAGGGGAAACATTAGGATCTTTACAGGCAAAAAGACCGTTTACCAAATTCTCTTGTTCTTTTACTGTTAAAGCCGTCCCTGTTTTTACAGCTAAACTTTTGGCCATTGATTTTGCAATCGTATCATTTTGACTAAAACTACTGTCGGGAATTCCATCTTGTAAATCACTTAATAATTGCTCTAAAACCAAAGAAACTTCGCTTTCAGTCACATTTACTGGAATCCCAGAAATAACAACGTGATCCGTAGTAGTTTCCTCAAAAACAAAACCGGTATTCACCAAAGACAATTTTAAATCTTGGATAAGCTCCATTTCAGTAGCCGAAAAAAACAAATCCAAAGGAAATAACAATTGCTGACTTGATGCCTGATTTACTGTCATATTAGTCAAAAATTGCTCGTACAACACTCTTTGATGAGCCCGCTGCTGATCCACAATAACCATACCTGATTTTATAGGAGAAACGATGTATTTTTTATGAATTTGGTACGCATTATTAACGGTTTGCTCGACTTCTTCCTCATTGAATAACGACCCTGTCACTTCTTCACTTTCAAATGAAAAATCACTACTCCCAGAAATAAACTCCCCTTCTTGTTTTAATCCTACGTACAAACTTTCCCAACTAGCTGTAGGCTCTGGTTTTTTATAATTCGAACCCGAATAATGCTTGTTTATTTTATCATCAGAAAAAGGATTGAAGCTACCGTCCACTTGTATCGTAGGCGTAGCACCCTCTAAATTTTTATAACTATACGGAGTATCTAAATTAGAATCTCTGTCAAAGTCTAAAACCGGCGCGACATTAAACTGACCTAAACTATGTTTAATTGAAGCTCTTAAAATAGCATACATCGCATGCTCATCATCAAACTTAATCTCTGTTTTGGTTGGATGAATATTGATATCAATCGTATTAGGCGGCACCGTTAAATATAGAAAATAACTGGGTTGCGCTCCATCTCTCAAAATACCATCATAAGCAGCCATTATTGCGTGATGCAAATAACCGCTTTTAATGAATCGATCATTGACAAAGAAAAACTGTTCTCCTCTACTTTTTTTGGCAAATTCAGGCTTACTAACAAAACCTTGAATCGTCACGATTTCTGTCTCTTCCTGCACTGGAACTAGTTTCTCATTGGTTTTGCCAGAAAAGACATTAACTATTCGCTGCCTCATACTTGAAGGAGGCAAATTGAACATTTCGCTTCCATTATGAAAAAAAGTAAAATAGATATTTGGGTGTGCCAAAGCGACACGTTGGAACTCATCAATAATATGACGGTA
The DNA here is from genome assembly GCF_058725285.1 of Flavobacterium sp. DW-iso2. Classification (NCBI taxonomy): domain Bacteria; kingdom Pseudomonadati; phylum Bacteroidota; class Flavobacteriia; order Flavobacteriales; family Flavobacteriaceae; genus Flavobacterium; species Flavobacterium sp. DW-iso2. The sequence continues at coordinate 11,326 of NZ_JBZXDY010000017.1, forward strand.
TTCTACCGTATCCGACTTTAAAAAATTACGACGAGCAGGAATGTTGAAAAACAGGTTTTTGACCGCAAATGAAGTCCCTTTTGGCAGCACAGCTACTTCTTGAGAGACAAACTTACTGCCTTCGACAATAATTTGTGTCCCTAACTCTTCTTGATCTTGTTTTGTTTTCATCTCCACATGCGCAATCGCTGCAATGGAAGCCAACGCTTCCCCGCGAAACCCTTTGGTATGCAACGAGAACAAATCCTCTGCTTTACGTATTTTTGAAGTTGCATGACGTTCAAAACACAAACGCGCATCGGTAACGCTCATTCCTAAACCATTATCAATAACCTGAACTAGTGCTTTCCCTGCATCTTTTATAATCAATTTAATATCGGTTGCCTTTGCATCGACCGCATTTTCAAGTAATTCTTTAACAACTGAAGCGGGTCTTTGTACGACTTCTCCAGCAGCAATTTGGTTGGCAACATGATCAGGAAGCAATTGAATGATACTCGACATTAAAAAATATTTATTTAAAGTTTAGATTTTATTTTTAAAACCAAAGTGCACAAATTTAATGAATTTATGTTGGGTTTTAGGGTTTACTCAGTGATAAATAAAACAAAAAAACCTATACTATTAACTAAACAGTATAGGTTTTATTATAATATATTATTGCTTTATTCCTTTAGTTCTAAAGGCGTCCCCTCCTCTATTCTCAAAGGACCTGTTGACAACAAATTTTGATTCCCTTTTTGATGCGTTAACGAAGCCTGTTGACGAATAAAGGCCATTTTAATCGCGGCTATTGCAGCTTCTGTTCCTTTATTGCCGTGAATTCCACCACTTCGATCAATTGATTGTTGCATGGTATTATCTGTGAGAACACAAAAGATAACAGGAATATCCGTTTGAACATTCAAATCTTTTATGCCTTGAGCAACACCTTCACAAACAAAATCAAAATGTTTGGTTTCTCCTTGGATCACACAACCTATAGCTATTACAGCATCTACGTTCTGAGTTTGCAGCATTTTTTTGCATCCATAAACAAGTTCGAAACTTCCAGGAACATTCCATCGAATAATATGCTCCGCTGGAACACTGTTTTCTAGAAATGCTTCTTCTGCTCCATTGTATAACCCTTCAGTTATAGCTTCGTTCCATTCAGCAACAACGACTCCAAAACGAAAATTTTTCGCTTTTGGAACACTGTTTTTATCATAAACGGATAAGTTTTTATTTAAGGTCGCCATGTGATATAGTTTTTTTAAAATTGACTTTTAGATTTTATAAGTTAAAGATAGAATTTTGAAATCAAAAAACTGCAGTCTTAAACTAGAATCTTAAATCCTTTTTTACTATTGCGCTAAACCAATCAAAACATCAACTGATGCAGCCTCTGGAGACGCTTCATAATTGTCTTTAATATCAGTAAAATATTTTAATGCATCTTCTTTTTCACCTAAAGCCAAAGCTGTTTTTCCTGCTTTCAACAAGAAACGTGGTGTAGTAAAGTCATTTTTATTTGTTCCAGCAGCTTTAACGTAATTTTTAAGCGCATCTTCTGGCTTGTTAGTTTCTGCATAAGCATCTCCAATTGCACCAATTGCCAAACTACTTAAAATAACATCTTCTGATTTGAATTTACCTAAGTAATCAATTGCTTCAGCATATTTACCCGTGTTCAAGTAAGCCATTCCAGCATAATAATTAGCTAAATTTCCAGCATCAGTACCTGAATACTCATCTGCAATTTTAATAAAACCAAATTTACCTTCAGAACCGTTTAAAGATAATTTATACAATGAATCACTTGCGATTCCGTCTGTAGCTTGTTGAAAGTTTTGTTGTGCTACAAACATTTCATCTGCAGCTTCCAGTTGTTTTGGCTCAGCAATAAATTTTTGATACACTAAATAACCAATAGTTACTAATGCAACAGCTCCTACAAATCCAATAATGAAATTTTGATTTTTAGCAACAAAAGCTTCCGTTTTTGAAGCAGTTTTGTCCAATGTTGAAAAAACACCAGCAGTTGTACTGTCTTTTTCATCAGTAATTACCTCTTCAACAGAATTATTTACTTCTTTTTCTTTTGGTGCTTTATATCCTCTTTTACTGTAAGTAGCCATTTAATTTTAATTTAGTGAACGGCAAAAATAAAATTTTTATTCAAACCGACACAAAAAAACTAGGATTTTATATTTAAATAAAAAAAATATTTTTTTTCAGGCATCTATAATTCTTTTCTAAGCAAAAATAATTAGCACAGAAAATGCTCAAAACGACTTTATATCAATATTTTTCAATAATTTGCACCCACTTTAAAAAAGCCCTTCAAAAACAACAAACTCCTCAATACCAGTAAGCCCTAAAGATGTATTTAAAAAAAATTTCATTATTCAATTACAAGAATTTTTCAGAAGCTAATTTCGAATTTGACGAGAAAATAATCTGCTTTGTAGGTAAAAACGGTATCGGAAAAACAAACGTACTAGACGCCATCTATCATTTATCCTATGGCAAAAGTTATTTCAACCCTTTAGCAGTCCAAAACATCAAACATGGCGAAGAATTTTTTGTTATTGATGCCGAGTTTATAAAAAATGAAAGAAACGAACAAGTAGTTTGCAGTTTAAAGAAAGGTCAAAAAAAAGTACTAAAACGCAATGGCAAAGCGTACGATAAATTTTCAGACCATATTGGCTTTATTCCCTTGGTCATCATCTCCCCAGCAGACCGAGATTTGATTGTTGAAGGCAGCGAAACACGAAGAAAATTCATGGACAGCGTCATCTCCCAGTTAGACCCTCAATACTTACAACAACTAATCCAGTACCAAAAAGTACTAAACCAACGCAATGCTTTACTGAAATACTTTGCTTTAAACCGCGTTTTTGAAAACGACACTCTTTCTATATATAACGAACAACTTGATGGTTACGGAAAACACATTTTCGAAAAAAGAAAAGAATTCATAGCGCAATTCATACCTATTTTCAACACACATCACCATGCTATAACCGGATCGCAAGAAACAGTTCAACTAGTTTATGAAAGTCATTTATTCGAAAATAACTTACTAACGCTTTTACAAGAAAACATCAATAAAGATAGAGCGTTGCATTATACTAGTGTGGGCACACACAAAGACGATTTATCATTTGAAATCGATGGCCATCCTATTAAAAAATTTGGCTCTCAGGGACAACAGAAATCGTTCTTGATCGCTTTAAAACTCGCACAATTTGAATTTCTAAAAAAACAAAGCGGTGTAAAACCCCTTTTACTGTTTGATGATATCTTCGATAAGTTAGATGAAAGTCGTGTAGCAAAAATAATAGAAATGGTTAATAGCGACACTTTTGGACAACTTTTCATCTCAGACACACACCCAGAACGCACCGAAGCAATCGTAAAATCGACACATCAATCCTATAAAATATTTAACTTATAGGTGATTTATTTTATGATTTAAAAATCTACAATGCTTATTATTTTCTTAATTTTGCTTATTCAATTTCTAAATAAATTCTAATGAAATTTCGTTCAATATTCTTCTTATTGGTGTCATTAGCGATAGTATCGTGTACCGGACAAACCTCCAAAAACATACAAACGATTGAAGCAAAAGATTTTGCTGAAAAAATAAACACAACCCAAAACCCGCAAATCTTGGATGTACGTACCCCTGAGGAATTTACAGAAGGGCATATTGACAATGCTGCAAATGTAAACTGGCTTGGACACCGTTTTGTTGTGGAGGCAGGAAAATTTGACAAGACAAAACCGGTTTTTGTTTATTGCAAAAGTGGAGGCAGAAGTACTAAAGCAACTGAAAAGCTTCAGGAATTAGGTTTCAAAAATATATATGAACTAGAAGGTGGCTTTATGAAATGGAGCGCTGAAGGTCTTAACAAATCAACAGACTAAACTATTGGTAGAGGAAGCCCGGAATATGATGAATCACTAAATACAAATAAACAAGTATTAATTGTTTCAACGCAGAATGGTGCATTCGATGTAAAAAACGGATCCTTACCCCACAAAGATGCAACCATAATTAACTGATAATGTTGTGATTATTCGCATGAATTCCGGATAAAAAAACCTAGCCATCAGAAAATAACATTGACAAACTTCCTGCACCTCTATTGTAACAAAGACAAAGAAGTGAAATGAAAAGGTCCCAATTTAATAAACAAAGTAGATTTAACAACCCCAGTATAATAACTATCGTATGCTTTCAAAAGATTCACTACAATTCCTCGAAGATTTAAAAGCAAATAACAATAGGGATTGGTTTTTAGATAATAAAAAAAGATACGAGATTTTCAAAAAAGACTATCATCAATTGGTTGCTGATTTTCTTGACATCATGAAACCATTGGATCCTACATTAGAACTACTTGAAGTGAAAAACTGCACTTTCAGAATCAATCGAGACATTCGTTTTTCTAAAGATAAATCACCCTACAAATCACACCTAGGAGTTTGGCTTTCATCTGGAACTAAGGGACAAAATCGTGCTGGTTATTATGTACATATCGAAAAAGGAGCCAGTTTTATCGCTGGCGGATTCTATGCGCCCATGCCAGATGATTTGAAAAAGGTGCGCAAAGAAATTGCCTATTTCCATGATGATTTAGAAGTAATTCTGAACGAAAAAAACTTCAAAAAGGAGTTTGGTGATTTTGATCGAAATGAAAAAAGCACCCTCAAAAACCCTCCTCGAGGATATGACAAAGAACACCCCGCAATCGAACTATTAAAACTAAAAAGTTTTGAAACCAGTGTGCAATTTGATATTTCAGAAATCTTGCAAAAAGATTTTGTTTCGAAAATGAGTAAAAAACTCATCCTTTTAAAACCTTTGAATGAGTTTATTAATCGTGCATTGACCTCTGACGAATTTTAATTTGTTTCGATGAAAAAAAGAAAAATACTTTTTCTTGGTGAATCCTATAGAGCTGATGCTCTAACTTGGACCAATGGGCTAAAGGAATTTGGCGATTTTGAAATAATCAGTTGGGAGTTAAAAACACCAAGTGATACTTTTTTCAACAGAACAAAACGGCTTTGCGAATTTAATTTTGCCTGGTTTAAAATTAACAAGATCATAAAGCTGCAGCAACCAGACATGGTTATTGCCGAAAGAACAACGAGCTACGGCTTTCTTGCTGCTTTATCTGGAATAAAACCAGTAGTTATCGCACAACAAGGCATAACTGATTTATGGCCAAAAGATTCTATTTTATTGCCGCTCAAAATAATAATTCAAAATTACGCCTTCAAAAAAGCAACTCTAATTCATGCTTGGGGGCCGGTCATGACTATTTCTATGGCTAAAGCCAATGTAGATATAAACAAAGTCTTAGTGCTACCCAAAGGGATTGACTTAGTGAAATTTGATAATAAAAACACTGCAAATCCTAAAAAAATCAGTGCGATTGTAACCCGTTCTTTATTCCCTGAATACCGCCATGATGTTATTTTAAGATCTTTTGGCCTTTTAAACAAAAAAGGAATAGACTTCGCCCTGACTGTGGTAGGCGACGGGACACAGCTTTCTAACTTAAAAGACCTAGCGAAAAAATTAAACATTGAAAAGAAGGTTTTTTTTACAGGAAGAATTCAAAATACGGAATTACCAAAATTATTACAGCAGTCTAATTTTTATATCAGCATGCCAACAACCGAAGGCGTCTCAGCATCATTATTTGAAGCAATGGCCTGTAATTGTTATCCTATTGTTTCCAATATACCCGGCAATCAAAGTTGGATTACCCATCGCAAAAACGGACAGTTAATTACCGTAGATGATTCAAATATGCTTGCTGAAGAAATACTGTGGGCTTTTGAGAACAATGCATATAGAAAAGAATCTGCTTTGAGCAACCGAAAATTTATAGAAGAAAATGCCGATTACAAAATTAACATGAAAATAATTGCCAACAAATACCACGAATTAATCAACACTACTAAAACAGATTAGCAATGTGTGGAATTAATGGAATCTTACATATACAATCACAAAAAAAAGTGGATAGTCGAATCTTGGCAAAGATGCGCGATTCACTAGAACATCGCGGTCCTGATGATTCCGGCGTTTTTATTGAAAACAATATTGGTTTCGGCCATAGAAGACTTTCAATTCTTGATGTTTCAGCGGCTGGTCATCAACCCTTTCTTTCAGATAATGAAAGATATGTAATGGTGTACAATGGTGCAATTTACAACTTCAAGGATTTTTATCCTGAACTAAAAAGTAACGGATTTGATATCAATACCAGCTCTGACACTGAAGTCTTACTGAAGCTTTATGAGCTCTATGGCTTAAAAATGCTTTCTCGTCTCAACGGAATGTTTGCATTTGCCATTTGGGATAAATTAAAAAAGAAGCTTATTTTAGTGCGCGATAGAATGGGCGTTAAACCCTTATATTATTCTTTTTATAATGAAACCTTTTATTTTGCCTCTGAACAAAAAGCCCTTTTTACAGCTGGAGTTCCTCTTAAAATAGCGCAGGACGGACTAGAAGAATATATTTTTAACCGCTTTGTAGCTGGGCAAAATACTTTATATCAAAACGTCAACAAAGTCCTTCCCGGACATAGTATGACCATTCATGAAGGAGGAAAAATCACTGTTAAAAAATGGTGGGATTTAAAAAAGGAAATACAAAACCAACCTGAAATTAAAAATCCGGTTGAATGGTTTAGAGAAACTTTTGATGACTCAGTAAGGTTAAGAATGGTAAGTGACGTGCCTGCGGGCGTTTTACTTAGTGGAGGCCTCGACTCTTCCTCAATTCTCGCTTCTTTAAACCACCAAAATTATAAAAACATACAAACCTTCAATATTGGTTTCAAGGAGGAAGAACACAACGAATCGTACTTGGCTAAAAAGATGGCTGAAAAATTAGGTTATGACTTTCACACTATGCAACTCGAGGGTAAAGATCTCTATGACAATATAATACAGTCCACTTATCTTCAAGATGAGCCCATAATGCATTTAAGCGAACCACATCTATTGGCTATCTCTAAACTGGCAAAACCTCTGGTAAAAGTCTTGCTGTCTGGCGAAGGTGCTGATGAATTGATGGGTGGTTATGTTAGATACAAAACATTACAATACCCAGCGCTATTAAAATCAATTGGGACAATGGGAAATTTGGATCTTTTTGAAAAAAATCCGCGCTATGAAAAATTAATTCGCTACGCGAAAATCAGTAAAAAATCTGATTTGATATTCTATAATGGTTCCAATATTTATCCTGGAGATATTTCAAAAACTTTCGGAATTCATGATACACCAAAAAATGAATATAGAAGAGAAATATATAAAGAGGCTAAATCATTGTATCCGGACAACTTAAGAAGACAAGCACTTTATTTTGATCAGCAAACCTATTTACGCTCACTCCTAGACCGGAATGATCGTGTCACCATGGGTGCGTCAATAGAATGCCGCGAACCTTTTTTAGACCAAAGATTAATAATTGGTTTAGGATCTCTCGATGATAAATGGATGTTTACCGGAAAAAAAGGGAAATTTATTCTAAAAAAAGCAATGGAAGACCGCCTACCCGAAGAAATTCTAAAGTTTAAAAAGGTAGGATTAAGTACTCCATGGGGTAATTATTTAATAAAAAGTCCCGCTTTCAAAGACGAATTAAACTCTTTTTCGAAAAGTGATCTTTTTCGAATGCCTTATTTCGAAAATATAAACATCAAACAACTTATCCAGAATTTAGAAAAAGGAGATATTAGAATGATTCCTTACATTATGCCTTTATTTATGATGCATATCTGGATGAAAAGCTATGCAAATAAATTTTAATTCTTACTTTTGAGCCCAGAAATCATTCATAAAAAGCACTTTCTTTCATGGAAATACAAACTAATTTTTCTCTAAAAAACTACAATACTTTTGGCATTGAAGCCAAAGCAAAACAATTTGTGGCCGTGCATACTATCGCCGAATTGACAACTATTTTAGAGCAAAACAGATCCGAGAATAAATTCATCCTTGGTGGTGGCAGCAACATGCTTTTAACCAAAGATATAGACGCTTTAGTAATCCATATTGACCTAAAAGGGAAAAGAATTATTAGTGAAAATGAAGATTTTGTTTGGGTCGAAAGCCAAGCCGGTGAAAACTGGCACGAATTCGTATTATGGACTATTGGCCAAAATTTTGGCGGACTAGAAAACATGTCGCTGATTCCGGGTAATGTAGGAACTACTCCAGTACAAAATATCGGTGCATATGGAACCGAGGTCAAAGATACTTTTGTGTCTTGCGCAGCGGTAACCGTTGCAAATCTAGATTTAAAAACATTCACAAAAGAAGAGTGTCATTTTGGGTACCGCGAAAGTATCTTTAAAAACGAAGTAAAAGACCAATACATAATTACAACAGTGGTTTTTAAATTAACAAAACGAAACCATAATATCAATACATCCTATGGTGATATTACAAATGAATTAGCCAAAAACAACATTCTTAATCCTAGTTTAAAGGAAATAAGCAATGCTGTTATAGCGATTCGACAAAGTAAATTACCAGACCCAAAAGAACTGGGAAACAGCGGTAGTTTTTTTAAAAATCCAATCCTTTTAAAAATTGATTTCGAAAAAATACATCAGAAATTTCCAGAAATGAAATACTATGATGTGTCAGAAACCGAAGTAAAAGTACCTGCAGGATGGTTGATAGAACAGGCTGGCTTTAAGGGAAAACGATTTGGAGACGCAGGAATCCATAAAAATCAAGCGCTGGTTTTAGTGAACTACGGAAACGCTACAGGACAAGAAATCCTAACTATTTCAAAAAACATACAAGAAACAATCTTTGCTACTTTTGGTATTCATATTGAAGCCGAAGTAAACATAATATAAAATAAATCCCAATAATGAGGAATACGATTTAGCGACCCAATTATAAAAAAGTTAATCTAAAATCCCATGTTCATCCCTGATATTTACAAAAACGAAAATCAAGAAGACATTCATGCTTTTCTACGGGAAAATAGTTTTGGTATCCTTATCAATCAAACGGAAGGCAGGTTAACGGCAACCCACATCCCGCTGGAACTAGACACCAACATAAAAGGAAATCTGATTTTGCAAGGACATCTATCGAGAGAAAATCCACAATGGAAAGCTTTCTCTGAGAACGATGAAATATTGGCCATTTTCTCTGGGCCACATTCCTATATTTCTTCTTCATGGTACGATCACGAAAATGTACCTACCTGGAATTATATTGCAGTGCATGTCTATGGAAAAATTAAAATCATCGAAGGGGAAGCCGTTATAGCATCACTAAAAAAATTAGTGGATAAATATGAAATAGCCTCTAAAAATCCTGTTCGAGTGGAAGAATTATCCAAAAAAACCATGATGCAAACACGTGGAATTGTAGCTTTTGAAATTGAAATTACCGAAATTCAAGCGACAAAAAAGTTGTCTCAAAATCGAGATGTCAAAAACCATGAAAATATCATCTCAGAATTAGAAAAAACCAAAGACAATCAATCAGTTGCGCTCGCAAATGAGATGAAAAAATGTCCTCGATAATTTTTTAAAAATTCAATAATTAATCATTTACAATTCACAATTCTATTCATACCTTTGCGCTCGATTTAATAACTCATAAAACTCAGATGCTTATAATAATTCTTTACTTTTTTATTGTTGTCGTTGCTATTCAACTTTTATATTATTTAGGCGTTTTCGGTAGATTTTCTTTTGCAAAAGCACAAACAACAACACCCAAACACCTTTCAGTATCTGTTATTGTTTGCGCCAAAAACGAAGAGGAAAATGTGGCAAATTTTATTCCGCTACTTGTTGAACAAAACTATCCCGATTTTGAAATTGTCTTGATCGATGACGCTTCAAGTGATGGTACTTTGGATATTTTTGAAGACTTTGAAAAACAATACCCAAATATTAGATTGGTAAAAGTTCAAAATAACGAAGCCTTTTGGGGAAATAAAAAATATGCGTTAACCTTAGGAATAAAAGCCGCCAAAAACGAGTATTTATTATTTACAGATGCAGATTGCTATCCCACTTCAAAAGATTGGATTAGTGCGATGATTTCCCCGTTTACTGTGCAAAAAACGATTGTATTAGGATATGGAGGATACGAAAAAATCGCCAACTCTTTTCTCAACAAATTAATTCGTTTTGAGACTTTACTTACTGCAATACAGTATTTCTCTTGGGCAAAAATTGGCAAACCCTACATGGGAGTAGGAAGAAATCTTGCCTATAAAAAAGAAGAGTTTTTTAATGTAAATGGATTTATTAATCACATTCAGGTGAGATCTGGTGATGATGATTTGTTTATAAATGAAGCGGCAATAGCTAGAAATACTGCTATTGCTTACACTCCAGAAAGTTTCACGTATTCTAAACCGAAAACCAAATATAGCGATTGGATTACTCAAAAAAGAAGACATGTTGCTACGGCAAACCATTATAATACATTAGATAAATTACAATTAGGACTTTTCTATTGTTCCCAGTTATTATTTATTTTACTCCCTATTATCTTGTTATCTTTTCAATTTCAATGGATCTTAGTATTGAGTTTAATTGTTGTTAGATATTTGTCTGCTTGGATTGTAATTGGTTTTTCAGCAGGTAAATTAAAGGAAAATGATTTGAAATATTGGTTTCCTATTGTTGAATTAGTTCTTATATTCACACAAATCAATATCTTTATAATGAATACTTTCTCAAAACCAGTACATTGGAAATAAATAATCAAATCGAAAAAGCAAAACAAGGCGATCAAGCGGCCTTCACCTTTCTATTGAATTATTACTGGAATGAAGTGTATGGCTTCATGTTAAAGCGTACCGAAAACGAGACCAATGCTGAGGATATCACTATAGAAACGTTTTCAAAAGCTTTTGATAAAATTGCAACTTATAATCCTGAATTTCAATTTAACACCTGGCTAATTAGTATTGCCAAAAACGTTCATATCGATCTACTACGCAAAAAAAAATCCAGTCTTTTTGTTGAAATCACAGACCAAGAAGATAGAAAGGCCTATAATATTGCTGACACTACACCTTCTAAGGAAGACGAACTGATAACAGAACAAAATCTTTCTCAACTCTTACAATATATAAAAGAGCTGAAACCTCATTACCAAGAAGTAATCCAATTGCGCTATTTCCAAGAAATGAGCTATCAGGAAATTGCCAATAAAATTGACGAACCGTTAAGCAACGTGAAAATTAAGCTACTTCGCGCAAAAAAATTATTGGCCGAAATTATTCGTGATAAACGATAATTAGCATTCAATTGGCTAAAACAGTTCTCCTACCCTATTCTTTTTTATTCTTCTTATTATTTCGTAAAAATAACCTCTAATCCACATACTAAAATTCTTGTTATTTGCGTTACTACTTAAAATAGCACATGCTTATGATTTAACTGATACCTAACCATTAAATCCAATTAATTATGTCAAAACTAAGTCTTTACGAAACCAGCTGGATTAATCTAGTTTTCGAAAACAAAAACAAAGAATACGGGGCATATCAATTGCGTCAGGAAAGTGCCAAAACTTCCTTTACAGCACTTTTTATGGGTATCTTATTATGTGCTTCCTTGGTAAGTATTCCAACCATTGTAGGTCTATTAAGTCCTGAAAAAGCGCTGCCTGAGCTTATTCCTGATACTATTGATCAAATAATTCAGGTAACAAAAATTTTTCCCAATCAAGTAAAAAAAATTGAACAACCCGCTCTCCCGAAGGTAATCCAACAAAAACCTGCGGTGCTCGTTGAAAAACAACAGTTTAAAAATCCGATAATTGTACAGTCTTCCCTAGCGACCGTAGCTATTGCGAAAAACATTGAAAACACAACTCCCATAAGTAATAGTCAGGATGGAATTGCAATTACTGGCACTAATCCTGTTGCATCGCCAGGAACAGCGAATACTATTCCTGCAATTGCTGATTACGGGAATACGGTTGTGACCAGTGCGGTATTAGACAAACTTCCTGAGTTCCCTGGGGGAATTGCTAAATTCTACACCTACGTAGGGAGAAATTTTGAAAGCCCTGAAATAAACGGGGAGAGAAATATTAGAATTTACGTTTCTTTTGTGGTCGAAAAAGACGGAAGCATGACTGATATTCAAGTAAAAAATGATCCTGGTTATGGATTGGGAGCAGAAGCAATTCGGGTGCTGAAATCTTTGAGAACAAAATGGGCTCCCGGTCTGATAGGATCAAAAGCAGTACGAACCGCGTACAATCTTCCTATTATCGTTCAGACGAAGTAAGAGTAGACAAAAAAGCAGAATCGAAAGGTTCTGCTTTTTTTATGTCATAATTAGAACAAAACACGAATAAGTCTCTCTAATTCTAGCCCAGATAGCAATGAAAATCCTTGCCTTTTGAAAAGGTGTTTTTCTTCAAAAAAAAGAGCGACTGAAAGAAGCTCCTTTATTTTGATTTAGAAAAACCCTTTTTAAAAGGCAAGATTGCAATAAATAGCTGGGAATAGCTCCAAAAATGGTACAAACAAGCAATATAAAAACCATCCTCAAGCTTCACACTCGAAACACCCTATTTTAAATCAACATTCCTTATATTTGCAGTCTTATAATTAATTTATGGAAACTGTTTTAGAAAATACTTTACCTGTTCAAAAACCGAAATGGTTGAAGGTAAAACTCCCGATAGGACAAAAATACACTGAGCTTCGAGGCTTAGTAGATAAATATAGTTTGAATACAATTTGTGCATCAGGAAGCTGTCCAAACATGGGCGAATGCTGGGGTGAAGGGACTGCAACTTTTATGATTTTAGGAAATACCTGTACCCGTTCATGTGGTTTTTGTGGTGTAAAAACCGGTAGACCAGAAACGGTAGATTGGGATGAGCCTGAAAAAGTAGCACGTTCGATAAAAATCATGAATATCAAGCATGCTGTAATTACCAGTGTTGACAGAGATGATTTGAAAGATGGAGGTTCTATTATTTGGATAGAAACTGTAAAAGCCATTCGTAGAATGAACCCAACGACTACTCTAGAGACTTTGATCCCTGATTTTCAAGGTATCGAAAGAAATATAGACCGCATTATCGACGCTAATCCTGAAGTAGTTTCCCATAATGTGGAAACAGTACGCAGACTGACTCGTGAAGTGCGTATTCAAGCGAAATATGACCGAAGCTTAGAAGTTTTAAGATACTTGAAAGAAAAAGGAATAAAGAGAACAAAGTCTGGGATTATGCTTGGTCTTGGCGAACAGGAAGAAGAAGTCTTTCAGACAATGAGAGACCTTCGTGACGCTAATGTAGACGTGGTGACAATAGGCCAATACTTGCAGCCCAGCAAAAAACACTTACCAGTTAAAGAATTTATCACACCGGATCAATTTGCCATCTATGAAAAATACGGATTAGAATTAGGATTCCGTCATGTAGAAAGTGGCCCATTAGTACGTTCCTCTTACAAAGCACAAAAGCATATTCTATAAGCCTACCCTATGAAGGGACAGATGAAAGTTTAAAATGAATAAAAAAACAAAAATTGCCATAAATGGTTTTGGAAGAATTGGTCGAAATCTATTTCGATTGCTTTTAAACCACCCTACTATTGAGGTTGTTGCCATAAATGACCTTGCCGATACTAAAACCATGGCTCATTTATTAAAATACGACAGCATTCATGGCGTTTTACCTTACAAAGTAAGCGCAGATGAAAAAGGAATTCTTGTAGAAGAAGACTATTTTTTATTTTTTCATGAGAAACAAATTTCAAATTTAGATTGGAAAAGCTTAGATATCGATTATGTGATCGAGGCTACTGGAAAATATAAAACTTTTGAAGAACTAAATGCGCATATAATCGCAGGAGCCAAGAAAGTAATCCTATCCGCTCCTTCTGAAGTCGACAGCATAAAAACTGTTGTTGTAGGTGTAAACGATGATATCCTTGACGGTACAGAAACTATTATTTCTAATGCTAGCTGCACGACGAATAATGCTGCACCCATGATGAAGGTAATTGACGAGCTATGTGGCATCGAACAAGCCTATATCACTACCATCCACTCGTATACCACAGACCAAAGCCTGCACGATCAACCCCATAAAGATTTACGCAGAGCACGAGGGGCAAGCCAATCTATTGTACCTACAACAACTGGAGCAGCTAAGGCATTAACAAAAATTTTTCCTATATTAGACGGCAAAATAGGGGGTTGCGGTATTCGGGTACCCGTTCCTAATGGATCGTTAACGGATATTACATTCAATGTAAAGCGCGCCGTTACAATAGATGAAATCAATGAAGCATTTAAATTTGCTGCCCAACATAATTTAAAAGGCATTTTAGATTATACGGAAGATCCAATAGTTTCAGTAGACATTATTGGAAACAGCAATTCATGTGTATTTGATGCACAACTTACATCCGTGATTGATAAAATGGTAAAAGTAGTGGGATGGTATGACAATGAAATAGGATATTCGTCAAGAATAATAGATTTAATACTATTGACAGTAAAATAAAAACTGCTTAGAAAATAAATAACAGATGAGATACCTTTTGGTTTATATGTTTTTTATTAGTTCATTTCTTTATTCTCAAAAAAAAGAGAGTACAGACAGTATTTCCTATTATACCAATCAGGCAAATTCTAACATCAGAGAAAACAAATACAAAAACGCACTTTGTTTCACCCAGAAAGCAATCACTTATTGCGACAAGAATGGTAAAATTGAAGCCCAAGCTATCCAAACTTATAATTTAGGTAAAATTTATTATGACCTTAATAAATACAGCGATGCGTCAGAAAATTTTACCGAAAGCATCACTTTATTCGAGAGCTTGCCACATAATACAGCTCAATCTGCCAATAGCTATTATTACCTTAGCCTTTCCCTTATTGCCACAAAGAACTACAAAGCTGCCGAAGCTGCTCTTACTAGAGCATTGACCATTTATAAAGAATTAAATATAGATACTGATGATAATTTAATCAATCTTCAAAAAGGTATTATTTACAAAGCTAACGGCAATTATAATGCAGCTTCATTCTGTTTTAATTCGGTAATTGCTAAACCGGACAGTCCAACTACCTTGGATATAAAAGCAGAGGCATTATACCAAATTGGACTTATTGAAGAAATTAACGCTAGAAATAACTTAGCATTAAACTATTACAACAAAGCCTTAGCCATAAATTCCAAAAACAAGAACCTAGCGCAGAAATCAAATATTTTGCTAGCGCTGAGTTCCGTTTATGATCGCATTTTAGATAAAAGCACAGCGTACTCCTTTTTACAGCAACATTTAAATTTAAAACAAAGCCTCGCGATTTCAAATAATGAAAAACTTGGAATTGATGAATATGAAAATTTCAAGGAAGCCCAGCGATTAAAAAAAATACAAAAATCTAATTTACAAGATATTGAAAAAGAAAAAAATAGTAAATTTTCTAAGCTTATTAATATTCTGGCCATTGCGTTAATTTCAATTTTATCCCTATTGAGTTTATCGCTATATAAAAACAACATCATTAGAAATAAATCAAATTTATTATTACAAGAAAAAAATAACGAGTTAATCATAGCAAAAGAGAAAGCAGAAAAAGCATCGCAAGCAAGAGCTGACTTTTTATCAACCGTGAGTCATGAATTAAGAACACCTTTGAATGCCATTAATGGAATTACCCATTTATTACTAGAGGAAAACCCTAAAACATCCCAACTACATTATTTATCTTCTCTAAAATTTTCAGGAAATTATTTGACCACTTTTATCAATGAAATACTAGAAATAAATAAAATAGAATCAAACAAGGTTGAAGTGGAGAATATCAATTTCAACCTCAAACATTTATTAGAAGGAATTCAAAATTCTTTGATAGAAGTAGCCACAAAAAACAACAATAATTTCACATTAGTAATTGACCCAAACATACCCGATAATTTGATGGGTGACCCCACAAAATTGTCACAAATTTTTATGAATTTAATGAACAACGCCTTAAAATTCACTAAAAATGGAAATGTGACTACAATCACCAAGTTACTATCATTACAAAATGAGAATGCAATTTTGTCATTTGAAATAATCGACACAGGAATAGGTATTCATGCCGATAAACTAGAAACCGTTTTTGAAAGTTTTTCGCAAGGATCCATCGAAATAAATCGAAAATATGGAGGAACCGGTTTAGGGCTCACAATTGTAAAAAAATTAATTAACATTCTAGGGGGGCAAATAAAATTAGAAAGCACGATAGGGAAAGGCTCAAAATTTTCATTTGACTTACAATTTAAAGTAAACGACCATCACCTGGCAATTGAGGAAAAAATCCATATTTTTAACGAATCTATTTTAAAAGATAAAAGAATACTTGTGGTTGAGGATAATAAAATCAACCAAATGATCACTACTAAAATGCTCGAGAATAAAGGAATATCCTGTGAAGTACTAGACAACGGTGAAGATGCAATTGAAGCTGTCAAAAATAAAACCTACGACTTAGTTCTAATGGATGTTCATTTACCCGGAATCAATGGGACGATAGCTACACAAAGCATTAGAGAATTTGACAGCCATACTCCAATCATAGCATTAACCGCTATTTCATTAAATGAAAACCGAGACATGTTACTATCCTTTGGAATGGATGATGTAATTACAAAACCGTTTGCTCCTGAAGATTTTTATTCCATTATTGCACAAAATTTCAAGAATACTAGTACTTCAAAATCAGCTCTCGAATAAGGCGTCTCACGCTAGGCTCTGCACTCTGGGCTGCTTCCAATACATCGTCATGGGAGATTGCATCAATATTATCTTCGTCTCCTATATCAGTAATTACTGAAATTCCAAACGTTTCTAAATCCATGTGACGTGCAACAATAACTTCAGGCACAGTAGACATTCCTACGCAATCAGCTCCTAAAATTTTTACCATTCTATATTCAGCTAAGGTTTCAAAACTAGGTCCTTGCAAACCTAAATAAATACCGTCTTTCACTTCTATATTTAATTCTGAAGCTAACTCTTTTGCTTTTGCGATCATTTTTCTCGAATAAGGCTCGCTCATGTTTACAAATCGCGGACCAAAACGTTCATCATTTACACCACGTAACGGATGCTCTGGCGTAAAATTAATATGATCCTTTATGATAATAATTTCTCCAATTTTATAAATAGGATTCACTCCACCTGATGCATTTGAAACTATTAGTTTTTTAACTCCTAAAAATTTCAACACACGTACTGGAAAAGTAACTTCCTTCATAGAATAGCCTTCATAGAAATGAAAACGCCCTTGCATGGCTACTACCTTTTTATCACCAATAGTCCCAAAAACCAAAGCCCCTTTATGGCCCTGAACAGTAGATACAGGAAAATTAGGAATTTCATTATACGGTAGTGTAAATTCTATTTTAATATCCTCCGTAAAACTTCCTAATCCAGAACCTAATATAATCCCGTATTCAGGATTGAAATTATTTATTTTATTGATATAACCTACCGTCTCTTGTACTTGTTCCCACATAATTCATAATTGTTTTTCTAAACTTTTCATCTGCTGTGAGAAATTGACTTTTTATCGGTAGATAAAAAAGCTGATCGGCGGGCAATCGTCCCTGCAATCGAACATAATCCTTCTCAGTAGTAATAATGATCTTGTTTAGCGATTTATTTTTAATGTCTAAAATGTCTTTTTCACTAAAATGATGATGGTCTGGAAAATCCATCGTTACATCATTTGCAGCCTGCAAATATGCAAAAAAAGATGCTGGTTTTGCAATACCCGCCAAAAGTAATTTATCTCGCCCTATTAAATCCGTTACTTTTATTTGCTCTTCATCAGAAAAAACAAATTCATCGTACTCAATGCTTGTAAAGTACAGCTCTTGATTGTTGGCGATTTTTAATCTGATTTTAATGCTATTTTGTTCTGCTACTGAAAGGTTTGAAGGACATTTTGTAACGATAATAATAGTAGCTCTATTTGCTCCGCTCCTACTTTCTCTTAAATTCCCCGTAGGAAGAATAAAATCATCACAATATAACTCGCCATAAGACGTAAGCAAAATATAGAAACCCGCTTTTACTTTCCTATGCTGGTACGCATCATCCAGTAAAATAACCTCTGGCTTTTGCTTTTGCGAAAGCAGTTGTTCGATCCCGTTCTTCCGATTGGTATCAACAGCCACTTGAACGTTCTTAAATTTTTTATAGAATTGAAAAGGTTCGTCGCCCAACACTTCAGCATTAGATGTAGCGTCCGCTAAAATAAAACCTTCAGACTTTCGCTTATATCCCCGACTTAATGTCGCGACATTGTAGTTCTTTGCAAGCAACCTAATTAAGTATTCTATTTGAGGTGTTTTACCTGTACCACCCACACTAAGGTTCCCAACTGCTATAATAGGTAGATCAAAAGAATAGGATTTTAAAATTCCATGATCAAACAGAAAATTCCGAATACCCGTTATGAAACCATATAAAACAGCAAACGGAAAGAGTATTTTTCGCAGTAAAATCATTATACGAAAGTATAATAAATTATCTTTGAATTGAAATCAAAAGTGTATTTGTTAGCTTGAGTATTCTTTTTTTCGAAAAATCAAGCCACTAAATAATCCAATATCATGAAAATAAAAGAAATCCTTTCAGTACTCGAAGAAATGGCACCGCTTGCTTATGCGGAAGATTTTGATAATGTAGGCTTACTTGTTGGAGACCAAAACACAGAAGCTACGGGCGTATTGGTATGTCATGATGCACTGGAAAATGTGATCGATGAAGCGATTACAAAAAAATGCAATCTAGTCGTATGCTTCCACCCTATTTTATTCTCAGGATTAAAGAAAATAACAGGCAAAAATTACGTGGAACGTTCCATAATCAAAGCCATAAAAAATGATATTGCCATTTATGCTGTTCACACGGCTTTAGACAACCATCAAAACGGAGTTAATAAAATATTTTGTGATGCATTAGGACTTAAAAACACCAAGGTCTTGATTCCCAAAAAAATTTCATTCGAAAATTAGTTACCTATACTATTCCTGAAAATGCTGAAAAAGTGCGCAACGCACTATTTGACGCCGGAGCCGGAAACATTGGTAATTATGAAGATTGTAGTTTCAACTCTAAAGGGATTGGAACCTATATGGGTAACGAAAATAGCGATCCACAATTAGGAGAGCGATTTGAATTTGTGGAAACCGCTGAAATTAAGATCGAAGTGACATTCGAAAAATATCTAGAATCAAAAATACTTAAAACCCTATTTAGTAATCATGCTTACGAGGAAGTCGCGTATGAAATTTATGAATTACAAAATAGCCATCAAAATATAGGTTTGGGAATGATTGGTGAGTTTGAAACTCCAATGAATGAAAAAGCATTTTTAACTGCTGTGAAACAAAAAATGCAGGCAGAAGGAATTAGGCATTCTGCATTTACAGGAAAACCGATAAAAAAGGTGGCCGTCTTAGGTGGATCTGGTAGTTATGCGATAAAAAATGCAATTAGGTCTGGAGCCGATGCTTTTTTAACCGCTGATTTGAAGTACCATCAGTTTTATGAGGCCGAAAATCAGCTTCTTTTGGCAGATATTGGACATTTTGAAAGCGAACGCTATACAAAAAATTATATTGTTGATTATCTTCGGAAAAAAATCCTTAATTTTGCAATCATTTTATCAGAAGAAAATACAAATCCAGTTAAGTACTTATAGAATATGGCGAATACGAAAGAATTAAGTGTTGAGGACAAGTTAAGAGCAATTTACGATTTACAACTTATTGACTCTAGGATTGACGAAATCAGAAACGTAAGAGGGGAACTTCCTCTAGAAGTGGAAGATTTAGAAGATGAAGTTGCAGGTTTAAGCACACGTTCTGAAAAATTGAAAAGTGAACTCGAAGTTATCGAAGACCTTATCAAAGGAAAAAAGAATGCAATTGACGAGCACAAAGAGGCTATCAAAAAATACACGAAACAACAAGAAACTGTTCGTAACAATAGAGAATTCAACTCTTTGACAAAAGAAGTTGAGTTTCAAGAACTTGAAATTCAATTGGCTGAAAAGCAAATGAAAGAAATGAAAGCTTCTATTGAGCACAAGAAAGACGTTATTTCTCAATCTAAAGAAAGATTAGAAGTAAAATCGAATCACTTGAAACATAAAAAATCAGAATTAGACGCTATTATGTCTGAAACTGCAAAGGAAGAGGAATTTTTAACAGAGAAATCTAATGAATACCAAAGCCAAATTGAAGCTAGATTAATGGCTGCTTATACTAGAATTAGAACAAGCGTTCGTAATGGTTTAGCTGTTGTTTCTATCGAAAGAGGTGCATCTGCAGGATCTTTCTTTACAATTCCACCTCAAACACAGGTTGAGATTGCTTCTAGAAAGAAAATCATAATCGACGAACATTCAGGAAGAATATTAGTTGACAGCGTTCTAGCTGATGAAGAAAAAGAAAAAATGGAAAAATTATTTTCTAAATTTTAAATTTATTTAAGTCCCGATTCATATCGGGACTTTTTTTTTATGAAATGAGCATGACCGTAATTTCTTCGCAAACACCAATAATCGTATGCGAATTACACATGACCGATAAAAATCAATAAATATCTACATGTGAAAAAAACAATCTACTTCCTCTTTACCAAATCTGTCGGATTGTACATTAATGTTCTAAGTTTTCTATTGCCTGAAAAAGCCACCCAACTTGCGTATACTTTATTTAGTGAACCCCGAGACGGCAAGCTCTCTAAAGACAATCTTCCTGCAATACTACAAGAAGCAGAAAAAGAAACCTACTATCACAACAAAACTCATTTTCAAACCTACACTTGGAAAGGAAATGATACTATTATTCTTTTAGCTCATGGCTGGGAAAGTAATGCCTCACGATGGGAAAATATATTACCTTATTTAAGAAAGTCAGGAAGTACCATTATTGCCATTGACGCCCCTGCTCACGGTCTTTCGGGCGGCAAGGAATTCAATATTCCACAGTATGCCGAATTCATTGATGTTCTAGTTCAAAAATTCAACCCGCAATACCTCATCGGACATTCGTTAGGTGCTAAAACCTGTTTGTACTATCAATCTAACTACCTCAATAACAGTATTGAAAAGACAGTCATATTAGGTTCGCCAAGTGATTTCAAAATCATACTCAATAATTATATTGAAATGCTTAGTTTAAATTCGATAATTTCAGGAGGTTTAGAAGCACACTACCTCAAGCATTTTAAACTAAAATTAGAAAATTTTTCTGGCAAAATATTTGCCGCCGATATACAAACAAAAGGGTTTATTGCTCATGACAAAGATGACACCGTAGTTTTATTTGAAGAAGGAAAAAAAATAGCAAGTACCTGGAAAGATTCTGTTTTCATTGAAACTAGTGGCCTAGGTCACAGCATGCACAGTGACGAATTATACACTAAAATTTCTCGGTTTTTATTTGAATAATTTAAAATAAACTATTTCGCAAAGATTCACAAAGGATACACAAAGCTTCACGAAGAATTTTATAATTTTTTTAAAAAAACTTTGAGCATCTCTGCGTTTTAACTTTGAGCATCTTTGTGTAACAATACTTTTCAAATCAATTTTAAATAGTATCTAATTACCAAATTGATTACTTTTGCAAGATGGAAGATAATCTAAAACGCCTTAATAAATTCATAGGAGAAACTGGGTATTGCTCCCGTCGAGAAGCTGATAAACTAATCGATGAAGGACGTGTAACCCTAAACGGAGTTGTTCCGGAATTAGGGACAAAAGTTTCGCCGGATGATGAAGTGCGTATTGACGGTAAACTGATCCGTGAAAAACACGAGAAGCCAGTCTACTTGGCTTTCTACAAACCTGTGGGAATTGAATGCACAACTAACTTAGATGTTCGTAATAATATCATCGATTATATTAATTACCCGAAACGTATTTTCCCAATTGGTCGATTAGACAAAGCCAGTGAAGGATTAATATTCATGACCAACGATGGTGATATTGTCAATAAAATATTACGTGCTAGAAACAATCACGAAAAAGAATATACGGTAACGGTAAACAAACCCATTACAGATCGTTTTATTGAAAGAATGGGAAATGGAATTCCAATTCTGGATACCGTGACCAGAAATTGTAAAGTAGAGCAAATCAGTCATGATATCTTTAAAATTATTCTTACACAAGGTTTAAATCGACAAATCCGTAGAATGTGCGAGTATTTAGGATATGAAGTTATTGGCTTAAAACGAATCCGAATCATCAATATTTCACTTGATATCCCCATGGGGCGATACCGTGATTTAACTGACGCCGAAATAAAAGAACTAAACGAACTTATCGAACCTTCTAGTAAAACAGAAGAAGCGAGTTTACCAAAAGCAGAAACTCCTAAAAGAAGAACGGAATTCATCAAAAGAGATGATCCTAGATTTAAAGGAAGAGGTGACTATTAAAACAAAAACGGTGTAAAATTATTTACACCGTTTTTTTATTTTTAAAACCATCTTTTTCTCTTAAACAAGAATACCCCAAAAATAGAGAGAATAATAGAGACTAATACAAGTATCCATAAACCCATTGGGTTGCTTTGCAGACCATTAGGAACATTCATCCCGTAGAAGCTGGCAATTACCGTAGGAATCATCAAGATAATGGAGATTGAGGTCATCTGTTTCATGATATTATTCATGTTGTTAGAAATAACTGAAGCATACGCATCCATCGTTCCAGTCAAGATATCACTATAAATATTAGTTGTTTCCTGAGCTTGGCGCAATTCAATTTCTACATCTTCTAGCAAGTCAAGATCATAATTAACACGTTGTGATTTGATGTTTTTAATTCGATGCAGTAAAATATCATTTCCCTTTAAAGAGGTCATGAAGAAAACCAAACATTTTTCTATTTGCAACAAAGCCTGTAATTCTTCATTTTTTATGGATTTCTCCAAATTGTCTTCGGCTAGTTTTATTTTTTGATTGACTTGTTTCAAATATTTTAAATACCAAATACTTGAAGATAACAGTAGTCTTAAAACCAAATCGAAATTATCTTTGATATCAATACTCTTTCTCTGTGTATATGTTACAAAGTCGGTAAGCATCTCAGTCTGATGAAAGCTAACAGTAACACAAACCTCCTCTCTAAACACAATCCCAACAGGAATTGTATGAAATGGAAGTTTCACATCATTGCTCTTCACAGGAATACGCATGATGATTAATGTCCATCCGTTTTCTACCTCGATACGAGGTCTTTCGTCAATATCTTCAATGTCATTGTAAAAGGCTTCGGGGATTTGAAGCTCTTCGAGTAAGTATTTCTTTTCGGCTTCCGTTGGACATTCGATATTTATCCAGCAGTTTGGAAACCATTCTTGCACTGCAATTAATCCGTTATTGTTTTTATAAAAAGCTCTCATTTCAAAATTCTATAGGTTTAGCATAGCCTCTTGAAATAACACAAGCGCTACAATTAGTTCAACATTTCCGAATAATAATCGTCCATTATAAAGTACTATTTTTTAGTGCTGCAAAAGTATTCTTTATTTCATACTCCCTAACTATTTGTATGTTTTTTAAGAAAAATTTAAGTTGAAAGTAAAACAAGAGTTCAACTTAAATACAATTAGCAATAATTACCAAAAGGACTATTAAAAGCGTCTTGCATCTTTCTGCTACTAGCTTCATCGACGCTGCTACTATAAATAATACTAATTATATTTATTTTATAGTCCAATGTGCTTTAGTTAACAATCACTTTTACTATTTAGCATGCTGAAAGCTTCTCAGCAAAGTTGCTGACGTATCTGGAGTCGCTATCAGCGAGACAAATTAAGTGGTGTAGTTTGTGCAAGAATAGAACCCTATTTATAATTAGGGAGCGTACTATATTTCTAATTGACATAAACAATGTCAATCGCTTAAATTAGAAAAAAAGCTGAAATAGTATTAATAACTTAAAAAAAGAGGAAGGACTTGTTATCCTGCGAAGAATACCCTGTTTTATAAAAATAAGAATCGGGGAATTACGAACAAATAACGTATCGCTTTCCAAAAACGCTAAGCTGCATAAAATTATATACTAGTTAACCAAATAAATTGAAAAGATAAAATAAAAAAGGTTAAAATTAAACTTACAAGACAAAAAACAGCTACCAATCGAAAAACACTGATATTATCTAATGAATCATAGATGACGTTCAAACTCAAGACTAATTTTTTCATTTGAAATTGATTTTAATAGTATGAAATTACATTAGAATATCCTTTCTGATAAAAAATATGTCATAGAACGGTGAAAATATGTTATGAAATTACCGTTTTAAAGCTTTTCTAGATTTTCGAACTCTATTTTAGACAAAAAAAGCAGTTGGTAAATAATTACCAACTGCTTTTTTATTTTGTATTCTTAAGCCATAACTACTACATTTTTAAATACTAGCCTGTAATTAAAATAAAATCACTTGGCTGTAAACAAACCTGATTCTGAAAATTCAGATAACAAATTGCTTTAATAACTTAACGTAGTAAATATCTAATTACTATTTTTCACTGTTTGCCTTGCGCAAAGAATCTGGATAAGCCATCGCTTGTATAGACCATGCAAAATCAAGTTTTACCCAACGGTTAAAAAGAGTATCATTCATACTGATGTATTGATCTGTAATGTAAGGAAGACCATTAAACGATTTGTTTTTGGAAGTATATCCACCTCCATTTACAGTAGCCATTGCATGGCAACTCATGCAATTCGTTTGCATACCATATCGAAATCCTTTTGCATTAGGCATCTTTTGTTTAAGAACACTTTCAGCAGGAAAAGTACTGGGTCCAAAAGACGCTTCTAAGTAGGGATTAAATCCAAAAACAGCTTTAGTATTTTCATTTGTACCGTTATTTATTGGCTGGTTTGGCCATACCATATTATAAGCAGGTAAAACGGCATAATGAGCAGCGGCTTTACTCAGCTTTATATTACTTTTAACAAGCTGATCATAGTTAAACTTAGAGCTTGGAGATGGAGGATTAGCAGGATCTGGAGCCCAAAAATACGTTTGCCAAGTCCAATTAGCAATTTCTTTAGTTGATACGTGCATACCCATTAATAAAGCCAGATCCCCTTTTTGGGCCGTACCTTGCCCCTGCTCCTTATTAAGATATTCAGCCATTACAGCATCGACCTTAAAATGAATAAAATCCTTAATATTAACAGTAGCATTACTAATTTTTGATACATCTTTTTCTGCACTAAAATCTACAGGAATTGGAATTTTCACCCCTCTTTTATTTGTAGGGTCAACAAAAACATATTTCCAATATTTTTTAAAAGTAGGAATAGAATCGGCAACCGCAGGCATCCCTGGCCACACTGGAATAGCAATTAACTCCTTGCCATTATTCTTCACATACAAATAAGTTGGTTTAATAGTAATTGAAGAACTAGGGAATTCAGGTATCGCACCAGATCCTTTATTAGATTTCAAATAAGGCGTTAAATTCTTTATATTAAAAATGTCTTTATTTAATGCAAATGCTGCGGCATCAGGACTGTAGTTCACAGTTACCCATTGACGATCAGTTGAATCTACAGCTTGATCATCAATAACGGCATGATGAAACTGGCTAGGATGCGTAAGCAATGTTCTACTCGTTTTAGGAATTTTTGAACCACCATTTTGCATCATGATTTGCAACTCGTTTGTACCAGTCCATGTTTCAAAAACTAACAGTTTATCGCCTCCAATGGTTTCATTTGTTGCTGCAGTAAGTCCCGCCCAAATTCCCCATGCATGCTTAGAAATACTAATTGTATCTTGCTCACTTAACCATTTATAAATTAAGGTGGAATCTGTTGGGAATTTAATTCCTGTAATTGCTTCACTAGGAAAAGCTTGCGGAATAATATGTGTAGATTCACTATATTTATCTTGTTTGCACGAAAGGCAAAAAAAGATAATAGTGCAACAAATTGCGAATGACGATACGATTGTTTTGTTTTTTTTCATGTTTAATAGGTTTTATTGACTTGGTTTATTCTTAAATGTATTTGAATTTTAAAGCTTGTATTTTTTGTTGCGAAAAATATATTTCGTTCTAGTGAAAAATTATAATAACAGCTAATTGGGTTTTACCGACCTACAAATTGTCGGGACTAAACCAACGATAATTGAAGTACTATTTTCTACATTCATATTATAAATGCGAACTTCACCTAAATTACTGGGATAAAACTAACCCATTGTAAAAAGTAAGAAAAGTATAATGACATAAGACACCAATTCTTTGTCATAAGAATTCAAAAAAGAGATTTTACCCCAATTGAAAAATGGAGTAATAGATCTAATACTGGGAAATAAATATCCTAAAACAAAAAAACTCCCTTATTAATTAAGGAAGTCCTGATTTAAAAAAAATAATGAAATAAGGCTATTTCAATATGCGGAACTTTTTTACAAAGTCCTTGTATTTATCACTTAATGTAACTTTATGGTTTCCTTTTAAAATAAGTAGATTATCATTAACAATAATCTCTTCTATTTTATTTGTATTAACAATGAAGTTTCTATGGGTCTGGCAAAATTTTTCTGGATCTAAAAGCTGAATGAGTTTAGTCAACGACATTAAAATTACAAATTTTTCGTTTTCGGTAACTATATTACAATACCTATCTTCAACTTCAATATAAACGATATCATCAATCAGTACTTTTTTTAAGGATTTGTTTTTTTTAACAAACAGGTAATCCTCACTTATTACTGTATCTTGAACTTCACTTAGAAAAACATTGGTTTGTCCATAAAATTTCTCGACCGCCATTTCAAGTGCATATAAAATCTCGAGTTCATTAAATGGTTTTAACAAAAAACTAAAAGGCTGTGTGAGTTTAGCTCTTTCAAAAATTTGTCTATCCTTAGAACTTGATAAAAAAACAAATGGTTTTGACTTATTTGGCACAATATTAATTGTCTCTGCAAAAGTAATACCATCTGGTTTCCCGTCTAAAAAAATATCAATAACCACAATATCAATCTTAATCTCACTATTGTAAAACAACCTTAAGGCTTCAGTATAAGTACGCGCTACACCAACCACAGTATAATTATTAGCCTTTAAAACTTGTATCAACGCATCACTTTCTGCTGGTGTGTCCTCAATAATAAGTACATTTATATTATCCATTATTTTCTGTTTTTGGCAAAATAATTATGATTCTGGTTCCAATACCTTCTTGACTCTCTATTGCTAATCTACCGCCGTTTTTATGAATCATACTTTTACACAACTGCATTCCTAATCCAGTTCCTATGCTGTCATCACTTCCTTTTTTAGAAAGCAAAACCGTCTCTTTAAGGAGTTCTTGTTGCTTTGCTTCGCTCATTCCAGCTCCAGTATCTTCAATAACTAAATAACAACAATCATCCTCAGTAGGTCGAATATAAACCGTAATTACACCATTCTCATTAGAAAATTTAAACGCATTGTCTAGAATATTTCTAATAATTATTTTTAGCGAATCTTGATCTGCCATTACAAAAATAGCGGCAGGCACCTTATTCTCGAAGCTGATATTTTTATTTAACAATAACGGCTTGTAATTATAGGCTATATGCGCAATAATAGATTGTAAATGTAAGGATTCTTTATAAAAATAAGCTTGTTGGGTTTGCAATAATGCCCAATTTAACAAGTTGTCTAATAAATTATAAGTACCATTAGCAATAGAACTATTATTATCAAGTAGCTGGTCTAAAGCCGAAAAATCTTTGGTCACAAGGCTTTCCTGTAATTTAGTATTACTGGTTTTCAAGGCATTTACTGAGGAACGTAAATCATGACTGACAATAGAGAACAATTTATCTTTGGTAGCATTGAGGGCGTCTAACTCCTCTTTTTGGGCTAATATAATTTTGTTTTGCTTCGTTTTTTGCTTGTAAAAATAAAAACTAACACCCAGCAACAGCAACAACAAAATCGAAGAATACAATAGGCTGTTTCTCTGTACTTCTTTTAGCTCATTTTCTGTCTGGAGTACATTTACCTCTTTTTGTTTTTGCTTGACCGCAAATTTCTTTTCTATCTCAGCAATAGCCCATACTTTATTTTGATCGTTTAGAGAGTCTTTCCATTGTTCGTATTCTTTACGATATGCTAACGCCTTGGGGAAATTTTTCCTGTTTTCTTCTACCACTGCCATGTTAAAAGAAGCCTTTTTTTTAGGTTCGAATTCTTTTATTTTTTTAGATAATTGATAGGCTTTTTCAAAATAAGGAATTGCCTGATTGTCTTTGAATTGAACATAATAGAGATTGGCAATATCCATATACGAACCGATAAGTAAAGGCTTCTCTTTTTCTGACTTCTGTAACTCAATTGCTTCTAATAAGTATTCTTCTGCTTTATCATACTCCTCTAACTCTATATAGCATATCCCTATATTATGAATTAAGGTGCTGTTGTCATAGTCATAAGTGCTGTTACTAGGCGAGTTCTCTATTTCTTGAAAATAAATAACTGCTTTAGCAAAATCTCTTTGCTCTAATGAAATTGTACCTAAACCAAATTTAACATTATAATAGAACGGAAATGTGGTAGCTATTAAATCATATTCTTTTTTTGCCTCTACAAATAGTTTTTTCTTTCTGAAACTATTTGCTCTAAAATAATGACTATAATTATTCAATTCAGTATTAGGAGAAACTACTAGTTGTTTCATGGAATATACAAGAGTAGAATCCCATTCCTCTCTTAAAAAAAAATAATTAGCCTTCTGGAAATTAATTTCTTTTTTATACCTTCTTGCAATATTTTCCAATTCTATTTTAAAGATTATTTTGGTAGAATGTTCTTGTGAACAAAGAAAAAAAGAAAAAAACAAGAGTACGAAAATAAAAATTAATTTAATATTTAATATCATACTCGTGTTTTTTGATAGTATATATACTATATGACAATAATGTTTTGTTTAGTAGGACCGGCATATACTAACCCTGCACAGTCGTCTCAGTACCTCTAGAAGTAATTGGATCTATATCCCAAAGAAAGGTTTGTATAGTAGTTATATCTTCATTTGAAAATATCGACGGTAATGCTTGAAAGGAAATTTGATACGCTTGAAAATCAGTAGCGTCAGTTTCTTGTGCATCATAGCTTATAAAAAACTGCAGTCTTGGCGAACCAAAATCACTAACACAATAATCTTGATAAATAGTAAAACTATTTGCATCTAATCCTGTTATAGCAGCATCAATAAAAAAGACAGTACTCACTTGAATGTTTTTAGAAGCGTCTAAATATACCTCAACAAGAGGTTGTAATGGTTTATTAGGCCGTTTGTTTGTAAACGATATTTTACCACTTTCTGAAAATGTTAATTCCTTAACCAGTTCCCCAGGAGGAGTTGAAATTAAAGCCTGTGTACTTGCATTGTTTGTGCTCATAATTGTATAATTAAATTAATGTTAAGATTTCAATTAAAACAAATGACATTAAACAATCTGAATTATGCATAAGTCGCTGAAAATTCACGAAATAATTAAGACTATACCGACATTTACGCCAAATATAGACAAAAACATATTAAACAACAGCTATTTTATAGTAGTTCCTTTATATCTACCAGTGATAATTAGTAACCCCATCAAAAAGTCCGCTCTTTATACGGACTCCTTTTTGGTGCAAAAATAAGCTTATAGTAATGACTCTAATGTCTTTAAAATGAACAAGGATTACAAATGGCAATCCTATTTGGTTATTAACAATAAAACTATTGTCAACCGGCTTTAATCATTCGAAAAAAAAACAGACCATTAATATGATTTTGAACCTACGGATACTTTAATAAAAATCACATAATTTCTACCGAGCATTAATAAAGCTTATTGTATCCTTCTTCTTCTGGCTTTGACGATCTGTTCATCAATTGAAATAGCTTCAGCAATTTGCTGCTTTAAAGAAACGACATCAATCTCTTTAATCGAAGAAAATAGTGACTTCGAACTGAAACTAGCGGTTTCAAAAGTTTCATCTAAAAATGAAGCGCCTTTACAGAAACCTATTCCAACACCACTACTAACCTTCTCCCAGGGAATGGAAGATGGCCAAATATAACAAATCTTAGAATGTCGGTAATAAAAAGGCACGTTAGAGGCTAATCTCTCTTTACAGTCCGGCATACATTCCAGCACAATCTTACGAAGGAAGAGAACGATTTCCAATTCTGATTCCGGCAAATAGCCCAAGAACTCTTCTATAGATTTGAATTCTATTTCTTGTGGATTTTCCATAATGCTAAAAAAAGCCTATTCAGACGAATAGGCTTTATATTTATTTATTTATTTATTTATCTAATTTCAGTATTTTCATTTCTCTAGCTAACAGCGTGTTTTTTAACAACATCGCTATCGTCATAGGCCCCACTCCACCAGGAACAGGGGTAATAAAACTTGCTTTTTTGCTTACATTTTCAAAATCTACGTCACCGGTAATTACATAACCCTTATCCTTTGTTTCATCTGGAACACGAGTAATTCCCACGTCAATGACAACAACTCCATCTTTAACCATATCAGCCTTTAGATAATTAGGCACGCCTAACGCTGTGATAATGATATCCGCTTGAATAGTGATTTCTTCGATGTTTTTAGTGTAGCTGTGTGTCAAAGTAACCGTTGAGTTTCCAGGAAACCCTTTTCTTCCCATCAATATACTCATAGGTCTTCCCACAATATGACTACGACCAATTACAACGGTATGTTTTCCTTTAGTCTCTACTCCATAACGCTCCAGTAATTCTAAAATTCCGAAAGGTGTGGCAGGAATAAAAGTGCTCATATCCAAAGCCATTTTTCCAAAATTCTCAGGATGAAATCCGTCAACATCTTTACTTGGACTAACAGCCATCAATACTTTTTGCTCATCAATTTGCTCCGGAAGCGGTAATTGAACTATAAACCCATCAATATTATCGTCTTCGTTTAGCTCCTTAATTTTTTTAAGCAATTCAGTTTCAGAAGTAGTACTTGGCATCTTTACCAAAGTAGATTCAAAACCAACTCTTTCACATGCTCTTACCTTACTTCCTACATAAGTTAAACTTGCTCCATCGTTGCCCACAATAACTGCGGCTAAATGAGGGACTTTTTCCCCATTATTTTTCATCTTTTGTACTTCGACTGCGATTTCACTTTTAATGTCTTCCGCTGTTTTTTTTCCGTCTAGTAGTTGCATTTTATTTTAAGTTTCTATTTTTAGTTTCTATTTTTTTTACAAGAACTGATATCCCTATAAAAGAGTAAGGTTTAAAATTTCAATAAACATGAAACTTTAAACCTTAACCAAATATTTTAGCGCATCGCTCCGCCTCCAGGCATTCCTTTCATTCCGCCCATCATCTTCATGAGGTTTTTCCCTCCTGGCCCTTGCATCATTTTCATCATTTTACTCATTTGCTCAAACTGTTTCATCAATTGATTGACTTGTTCAATTTTTGTCCCTGAACCTTTTGATATTCTTGCTTTTCTTTTCACATCAATTAGAGAAGGTTTGCTTCTCTCTGCTGGAGTCATCGAATGAATAATAGCTTCAATATGTTTAAAAGCATCATCTTCTATCTCGACATCTTTCATGGCTTTTGAAGCACCTGGTATCATTCCAACCAAGTCTTTCATATTACCCATTTTCTTCACTTGTTGAATTTGAGAAAGGAAATCATCAAAACCAAATTCGTTTTTAGCGATTTTCTTTTGAATTTTTCTAGCTTCTTCTTCATCAAACTGCTCTTGTGCTCTTTCTACTAACGACACAACATCTCCCATTCCCAGGATACGTTCTGCCATACGAATAGGATAGAATACATCAATCGCTTCCATTTTCTCTCCCGTACCTACAAACTTAATTGGTTTATTAACTACAGTTTTTATCGAAAGAGCCGCTCCACCACGTGTATCACCATCTAATTTGGTTAATATAACACCATCAAAATTTAATATATCATTGAAAGCTTTTGCCGTATTTACCGCATCTTGACCTGTCATGGCATCAACCACAAACAAGGTTTCTTGCGGCTGAATTGCTTTATGAACACGTGAAATCTCATTCATCATTTCAGTATCAACTGCTAGACGTCCGGCTGTATCCACAATAACAACATCAAACCCTTTTGCTTTAGCATGTTTAATTGCATTTTGTGCAATTTCAACTGGATTCTTATTTTCAGGTTCTGAATATACCTCAACACCTATAGAATCCCCAACAACGTATAATTGCTGAATTGCTGCAGGACGATAGATATCACAAGCAACCAAAAGCGGTTTTTTATTCTTTTTTGTCAAAAGGTAATTTGCTAGTTTTCCAGAAAAGGTAGTTTTACCTGAACCTTGTAAACCAGACATCAAAATAACGGTAGGATTTCCAGAAAGGTTTATTCCAGCAACATCACCACCCATCAATGCTGTCAATTCGTCTTTGACCAACTTCACTAACAGTTGTCCTGGTTGAAGTGTGGTTAATACGTCCTGCCCTAAAGCTTTTTCTTTTACTGTATTCGTAAAATCTTTCGCGATTTTAAAATTTACATCGGCATCTAGTAAGGCGCGACGAACTTCTTTTAAAGTTTCAGCTACGTTTACTTCGGTGATTTTTCCGTGTCCTTTTAATATATGAAAGGCTTTGTCTAGTTTATCGCTTAAATTATCGAACATAGTTTTTTATTTTATTGAAATGCAAAGATAAACTAAGTTAGATTATTAGGCAATTAGATTATTAGATAATTGGCAGGTCGCTTATGATATTATTTCAACTAAAAAAGCGGCCCAAATTGGAGCCGCTTTTCTTTGAATGTTTTGGTTTAATTACATGCGTTCCGGAACATTAATTCCCAGCAGACTAAAAGAAGCCGCGATGGTATCTGCCACCTTTTTGGACAACTGCACTCTGAATATTTTTTCTATTGCTACTTCTGAACCTAGAATGGGTACAGCCTGATAAAAAGAGTTGTATTCACGTACTAAATCATAGACAAAATTAGCTAATAAAGCAGGACTATGATTATGTGCAGCATTTTGAATTACCTCAGGAAACAACTCCAATTGTTTCAATAACTCTTTTTCTTTTGCATGAAGTTCCACCATTCCTGATTCATTCGAAAAATCAAAATTAGCTTTACGAATAATCGATTGGATTCTCGCATACGTATATTGTATAAACGGCCCTGTATTTCCAGCAAAATCAACAGATTCTTCTGGGTTAAAAAGGATTCGTTTTTTTGGATCTACTTTAAGGATGTAATATTTTAAAGCTCCAAGACCAATTGTATTGTATAATTTTGTTTTTTCTTCGGCAGAATAACTGTCTAATTTCCCTAAATCTTCAGCGATTTTTTGGGCAGTATCTGTCATTTCTTGCATCAAATCATCAGCATCGACTACAGTTCCTTCACGGCTTTTCATTTTTCCAGAAGGTAAATCCACCATTCCGTATGATAAATGATATAGGTTTTTAGACCAATCAAATCCTAATTTTTTCAATATTAGAAACAACACTTTAAAATGGTAATCTTGCTCATTACCCACAGTGTACACCATTCCGCCCACATCTGAATAATCTTTGACACGTTGAATAGCAGTTCCAATATCCTGCGTCATATAAACCGCAGTACCATCTGATCGCAATACGATTTTACGGTCTAAACCTTCATCCGTTAGGTCAATCCACACAGAACCGTCAGGATCTTTTTCGAAAACCCCTTTTTCTAAACCTATCTGAACTACATTTTTCCCTAATAAATAGGTATTGCTTTCATAATAATAACAATCAAAATCAACTCCTAAGTTTTTATAGGTAGTTGCAAAACCGTAGTAAACCCATTGGTTCATTTTTTTCCAAAGTGCAATAACTTCTTCATCTCCAGCTTCCCATTTCAACAACATTTCTTGGGCTTCCAGAATGATGGGCGCTTGTTTTTTGGCCTCTTCTTCTGTTTTTCCTTCACTCATTAATTGAGCGATTTCTACTTTATAGGCTTTATCGAAGGCAACATAATAGTTTCCTACTAATTTATCTCCTTTTTGACCAGTAGATTCAGGAGTTTCTCCGTTTCCAAATTTCTGCCATGCCAGCATCGATTTGCAAATATGAATTCCTCTATCGTTTATGATTTGCGTTTTGTATACTTTTTTACCCGATGCTTTAATAATTTCAGCAACAGAATAACCTAATAAATTATTACGTACGTGACCTAAGTGCAACGGTTTATTTGTATTTGGCGAAGAGTATTCGACCATTACTGCTGTATCTTCAGGGTTTGGAGTTACGAAACCAAATTTCGCATCATCCTTTATTCCGTTAAAGAAATTTAAATAATATTCATCGGAGATCACAATATTCAAAAATCCAGAAACCACATTAAAACGGCTCACTTCAGCAACATTTTCTACTAAATAGTTTCCAATTTTATTCCCCAATTCTACAGGGTTGCTTTTGATTACTTTTAATAATGGAAAAATTACCATCGTGATATCTCCCTCAAATTCCTTCCGTGTAGTTTGAAACTCTACTTTGTCAATAGCGATATCAAATAAGGCTTGGACAGCTTTTTCAATTGAAGGGGTAAGGATTTCTGATAATGTCATTTTGCGTGTTTATTTTAAGCTTGCAAATATAGTGTTTAATTATAATTTTTTAATTGATTAAAGAATTAGACTTTTTAAGAAAATAACGTGCCTAGCACTAAAATAGACATTGTAATAAAAATACGTAAAGTCTTATACTAATAACAATTAAAACAAAATAAATGCTTTTAAACGATTAAATTTGGCATTTAATCCGATTTGTAACTATGTTTACCAAATACTTATTTATCGAAAATGCTTTGAAATGAAGAAAACAGTAGTACTATTGATATTGTTTTTTACGATAAAAAACTTTTCACAATCGATAACGGTAAATACATCTAGCTATACGATTCCAGAATTAGTAAATAAAGTACTGATTAACTCTCCTTGTGTTTCAGGGACAAATGTCTCCTCAAAAACAGGATCTTCCTTTGGATCAACAAACAGCATTGGATACTTTGAAAATACAAATCCAAACTTTCCTTTTAAAAGCGGTGTGGTATTAACAACTGGCGATGTGACAAAAGTACCTTCACCGAATAATACCATATTGAGTGACGGAAATAACTCTTGGACTGGTGATATTGATTTAGAGAACAATCTTTCATCACAATCAGGAATTAAAATCAATTCGATTAATGCCACCTACATCGAATTTGATTTCCAACCTAAAACACCTGACTTTGATTTTTCTTTTATATTTGCTTCCGAAGAATATGGAGTTTCGCAATGTAAATTCTCTGATGCTTTTGCTTTTTTATTAAAAGATATAACTGCGGGAGGAACAAATCACAATATTGCATTAATTCCAAATACTAACATTCCTGTTTCGGTTGAAACAATACGAAATAGCGCTTACAATACTAATTGCTCCTCTGCAAACGTTGCTTTTTTTGGAAAATTCAATGGGGAAGGATTTGGTCCCGCAATAAATTTTAACGGCCAAACGATTGAAATGCTAGCCTCTGCTACTGGATTAGATACTACACATACGTATCGAATAAAACTAGTAATTGCTGATGGAGGCAATAATACAGGTTATGATTCTGCCATTTTTTTAAATGCAAACAGCTTTAATATTGGACAAGACGTACTAGGCCTTGATTACACTATTGCAAACAATAAAGCCATTTGCCCAGAGAGTAGCTTACCCATTTTATCCGCAAATGGATTAAGCGCCGGAACCACTTTTCTTTGGAAAAAAGAAGGAATAGATTTTTCTCCTGCCCAAACGGGAGCAACCTTAAATTTAAATTTGATTTTACCATTAATTGATTCTGGCATTCATAAATACAGTGTTTCCTATACGGAGCCAGGTTGTACAGCCGTAACAGACGATATTACTGTTCAAATAACCCCTTCCATCGGAGTACTACCAACTATTCCTGATATTTATGTCTGCGATTCTGGTGCTGCGAGTTATGATTTTGATTTAACCAAAAACACCAAAATTATATTGGCAGGAAAAAATCAAAAGACAACTCCAACTGGAATATTGGATGACCTCCCTTCGGGAACAAATATTAGCTATCATCTTTCTAATGATGATGCAGCAAACAAAATAGGTCAGATCGCAAACCTTCATACTATTATGAGCTCTGAAAGCGGTAAAATAATTTACGCGCGAATAGAAAGCTCCACTTCATACTGCTTTGAAATACGTTCGTTCAGCCTACTAGTCGTTCCTAGTCCAGTAATTGCAAGTATGGTACCTGACATAACGCTTTGTGCGAGAAACAACACTGATCCATCTCCACATGCTATTTTCGATTTAACAAACCACAAAAATTTAATCTTGGGTTCTCAAGACATAAGTTATAACATTCTTTCTTTTCATTCCTCCAACAATGGGGCGAATACAAACACTGATGTCATTATACTAAATCCAAAAAACGAACTATTTACTTCAGAAGTCACCTTGTGGGTGCGCGTCCAAAATATTTCTAATCCAGAGTGTTTTGTAACAGCTAGTTTTCAATTAATCGTGACACCTATTCCACAGGTAGATCTCCTTCCGGACGTACTGGTATGCGATAATTACATACTACCCGTTTTAACAAAAAATGGGGCACAATATTGGACAGGGACTAATGGCACAGGGACACAACTTTTTGCAGGAAATAGTATCGCTGCTAGTACTACCCTATATGTTTTTAATGAGTCAGAAACTTGTACAAGTCAGCACAGTTTTAAGGTTACAATCGCTAGCGTTAGTACAGTTTCGCCAACTTCATCGTCTTATTGTTCAGTATATAAATTACCAGTATTGCCATATGGTAAATACTTCACAAAATCAGGTGGGCAACACACCACAGGCAACACCGAATTAGAAACAGGATCTTTAATCAATTCTGCAGGGCCAAATACAATTTATGTTTGGTATGAAAACACGACGATAATACCAAATTGCTCGCAAGAAGCAATCTTTACCATCACAATTATTCCTTTTGTCACATTACCCAATTATAAAAACCAATTTGGCTGTAGTTCCTACACGCTTCCTGTTGACCCAAATGGAGGGATTTATTATTCAGGAACGAATAAGGGATTGCCTATTATTCCTGCAGGAACGGTTATAATCGCTACAACTCCAATTTATGTTTTTAAAGAGACCGCTACTTCGCCAACAAATTGTTCTTCAGAAAAGACATTTACTGTTTACATTGGTCTAGATGATATCAATCATCCAGGAGATGTAAATTCTTGCTCCACTTATATTTTGCCTTCATTACTTGCAGGCGAATATAGAACAGCGCCTCTGGGTGGTGGCACTCAGCTACCTGTAAATACTGCAATTAATGCTACTACAACACTTTGGTTTTATGTCCCCGGAGAAAGTTGTACAGACAATTTAGAGTTTACGATTACTGTAAACATTACTCCGTTACCAATTATTAAAGATACTGATCCACAATGCGATATGTATTATTTACCTGCCGTTGATCATTCCGGAGATTATTACACAGGACCATTGGGAACTGGCGAAGTAAGACCTGTTGGATTTCAAATCACTACAACTCAAAGAATGTATTTTTATGATAAAGCAGTAACGGGACCTTGTTATGTAGAAGAAAATTTTCTTATAACTATCAATTCATCTCCAAAAATTGATGCAAAACCAGTCGAAGTTGTACAATGTGGACGAGCATATATACTCGATGATTTAAATATTGGTGAATATTATGAGTTCCCAGGAGGGCCAACTCCAGCGAATCCTGTACTTCCCCCAGGTTATGAGTTGACTTCATCAAAAACAATATATGTTTATGCAGAAGCAATAGCGCCTAATACTTGTATTTCTGAATATAGCATCTTCGTTTTAGTTACAATGGTAAATGAGATTGAAGATCAATATGCTTGCGATTCGTATGCTTTACCGGCGATAGTAGGACTTGGTGATTATTACACAGCAACCGGTGGCCCTCACGGTGCCGGAATGAAATTATCAATACCTTATGCACCAATAACTACAACAACTAGATTGTATCTTTTTGCTGAAGATAATAATAGAGTGTATTGCAGCGATGAAGATGATTTTAATATTATAATTTATAATAGTCCAAAAATTACTCCCATAACCCCCATCATTAGATGCGAATCTTATGTATTACCTCCTTTTATCGCTCCGATTAGCAACTATTATAGTCAGCCAGGAGCTGGCGGCAACGCGAATCTAGAGAAATTTCCAGGAGATATCATTACTAGCTCCACAACGATTTATGCTTATGCAGCAGTAGGCACTCTCGCTACCATACTTTGTCCTGATGAGAAACCGATGGTGATTACTATAACGGCTAAACCAAAGCCAATACTAAATGTCCCTCCAATTTGTCATGACTTCAAAACAGGTCTGATTACTAATTCATTTATAACAACTGGATATGATGCTCCACGATATGCGTTTGAGTGGAAAAAAGAAGATGGAACATTGGTAAGTACTTCATCAAGTCTCTCAACAAATCAACCCGGAAACTATTCAGTAACAGTAACAGATCTGTCTATATTCAGCTGTCCTTCAGATCTAGTATTATTTAGCGTATTTGAGTCTTTACCTCCAAAGTCTATTTCATATACAATAGAGGGTTGGTTCACCGACAACCAAACAATTACGATAAATACAATTCCAACTTTAGGTGATGGGAAAAACTTTCTATATTCAATAGATGGAAGTTCCCCACAAGTAAGTAATATATTTACAAATTTAACACCTGGAATACATGAAATAACAATTAGTGATCGTAATGGTTGTGGATCAACTACCCCACTTGTCTTTAAAGTAATATATGCGCCTAAATTTTTCACCCCAAATGGCGATGGATATAATGACACTTGGAATATAACTGACAT
Organism: Flavobacterium sp. DW-iso2; assembly: GCF_058725285.1. Classification (NCBI taxonomy): domain Bacteria; kingdom Pseudomonadati; phylum Bacteroidota; class Flavobacteriia; order Flavobacteriales; family Flavobacteriaceae; genus Flavobacterium; species Flavobacterium sp. DW-iso2. Next base: position 50,338 of record NZ_JBZXDY010000017.1, read on the forward strand.
GCCAGATCAAGAAAAGCCCAACTTATTTATTTTTGATCGATACGGAGCGTTACTAAAACAACTCAAACCAAACGGCGCTGGATGGGATGGAAACCTAAATGGACGCCCATTACCCGCTGATGATTATTGGTTTTATATATCCTACACTGAAAATGGTGTTCTTAAAGAATATAAGTCGCATTTTTCATTAAAAAGATAAATCATAAATTATTTTACCTCAAGACTTTCCAGCAGGAAAGTCTTTTTTTTTATAAAAAAGCGTAACAAATTAATTGCTTGATCGTCTATTATCTATCATGCTATTTTAAATTAATTTATAAAACAGTACTATGTATAACCTATTATTTAAATAAAAAGAATACCTTTACATCATCAATCAAATTTTTAATCAAAATCATCAATCATGAAAATCAAATTAATCTTAGCATGCCTATTCGGAACCCTAGTTTCGATGCAAGCGCAAACTTCAGTCAAAACATCACTTCTCGAAAATCCCGGAAGTATTTCGGGGAAAGTTATTGACAAAAACAATAACGAAACCCTTCCCTATGTCAATATCATTATAAAAGAAGGCGACAAATTTATTACCGGCGGAATCACCTCTGACAAAGGAATTTTTTATATAAAAAACCTAGATTTAAAAAACTATACTGTCGAAATACAATTTATGGGATACAAGACCATTTCAACAACAGTTACATTATCTACAGACAAAAAGAACGCTGATCTAGGTACATTTGCACTCAAAGAAGACGCCATAGAGCTTAAAGGTGTCGATATCGTCAGTGAGAAATCGACGATCGAACAAAAAATCGATAGAAAAATAATAAACGTTGGGAAGGATTTAATTTCAGCTGGAGCTACTGCCGCTGAAATAATGAATAATATTCCCTCAGTAAGTGTTGATCCACAAACAAATGCGATCAGTTTAAGAGGAAATTCCAACGTACGTGTTCTAATTGACGGAAAACCATCTAATATTGATGCGTCCCAATTATTACAACAAATCCCTTCGGCTTCAATCAAACAAATTGAATTAATTACAAACCCTTCTGCAAAGTACAATCCAGAAGGAATGAGCGGTATTATCAATATTGTCTTGAACAAAAACAGTAAAATCGGTCTTAATGGAAGTATCAATAACGGGGTCACTTTTGGAAAAACACCAAAAGTAAATTCAGCTTTCGACTTAAATTACAGAAATGGAAAATTTAATTTCTACGGAAATTACGGTTTAAATCACGGTAAAAACAACAATCATGGTATCATTAAAAGTGAAGAAAAAAACAAAGAAAATACACAGCTTTTTCAATTCAATAATCTTACCACCTCACATCTAGCTAAAGTTGGTCTTGATTACTACATCAACGACAACAATACTGTTTCTTTTTACACCAATCAAATTTTTTATAAAGCGAAAGGCTATGGCGGAAATGATGTAGATTATACTTCAAACTCCACTACTATAGATCTATTACAACCTTATGAAAACAAACAAGACAATCAAGGTCAAACTTACAATTTTGACTATAAAATAAAATTCAAAAAAGAAGGACACAATCTAGAACTAGAGGCCAATTATGGTGAAGATGACAGTCGTGAAAACGCAATCTATACCAACTTAAATAGAGACAACAATACTGTTATCAACTCTTTCACTAACGATGTGCGTGTACTTAGCAAAAGTACAATTATCAATCTTGATTATGTAAATCCATTGACTGAAACCATAAAATTAGAACTTGGATTAGAACTAAGAAATGAAACTACTGATAACAATTTGTTTCGAGATAATGCGTATAGTTCTAATTTTACATATGATCGAAATATCTATTCAGGATACGCTACTCTTGGCAAACAATGGAAAAAATGGAGTTTTCAAGCTGGAGCCCGCTTGGAGAAATACAATGTTGAAGCCATCTTTAAACAAGTCACTTTAGCTGATGGACAATTTAAAGATGACATTTTAAGTATTTATCCTTCTACTTTTTTGAGTTATAATCCAAGTGACAACAACTCTTTCAATCTAAGTTTTTCACGAAGAGTAGACAGACCGAGTATTGATCAAGTAAACCCTATTAGAGAATGGAGCACCGCTACGATAGATTCAGAAGGAAATCCAAACCTTATCCCACAATTCACAAATTCTTATGAACTGAACTATACTAGAAAGACAAAAATTGGTTCTATTACTTCGGGTATTTTTTATAGAAAAATTGAAGACGAAATAACGAGAGTTCTATTTACAAATTTAGTGAACCCTAACAAGCAAGTACTATCGTATGCTAATTTTGACAATAATAATGCGTACGGATTAGAAGTGTCAGGTAATTTAGATTTTAAAAAATGGTGGAGTGCCAATATTAGCTTAGACGCTTATCAGAAAAAAATAAAAGGAACAATTGAAACAACTCCTGGAAACTACGAATTTGAAGAAATTAATGCTACAACATTTAATGCTCGAATAAATAATACTTTTAAAGCGACAAAAGATTTACGTATTCAATTATTTGCTATGTACAAAGGTAGAGATCGTAGTCTTCAGTTTGACGTTGCTAACATGTGGAAAATGGACGTTGGAACCAGTTATAATATCTTAAAAGGTAACGGAACGATTAGTGCGCGCTTAAGTGATATTTTTAACACCATGCGTTTTGCATTTGATAATGACAGACCCTACAAGTCAAAAGGACAGTTCAATTGGGAAAGTCAAACCGTATATCTAGGATTCAATTATCGTTTTGGGAGTGGCAAAAACAAAGCTGCTGAAAGAAAGCAAAGAGACAAAAATGAAAGCCAAGGAGGCGGACTTCTATAGTATAAAATTTAAAAACTAGGTTTCCCAAATAAAAACCCGAAGTCGTTATGACTTCGGGTTTTATTGTATATGATAAGGATGTTTTTTTTTAAATAAGAAATTACCATCTAATAATTGCACTTCCCCAAGTAAATCCACTTCCAAAAGCAGCCAAAACTACTGTATCTCCAGATTTAATTTTTCCTTTTTCCCAAGCTTCAGTCAAAGCAATTGGAATAGAAGCGGCTGTTGTATTTCCATATTGTTGAATATTATTATAAACTTGATCATCATTCAGACCAAATTTCTTTTGTATAAATTGAGAAATTCTCAAATTTGCTTGATGTGGTATCAACATATCAATATTAGAAACCGATAGATTATTCGCTTCAAGCCCTTCATTAATTACCTCAGCAAAACGAACCACTGCATTTTTAAATACAAATTGTCCATTCATATGCGGAAAATAACTTTCATCATCAGGATCATTATCCGCAAGAATATCAGTCACCCATCTCGCTCCCATTCCTGGTGCTGTAAGGACTAATTCCTCAGCATGTTGACCTTCAGAATGCAAATGCGTAGAAAGAATTCCTTTCGTTAAATCTTCTTCTCTACTCAAAACGGCTGCTCCTGCTCCATCTCCAAAAATTACAGAAACTCCACGACCACGTGATGTCATATCTAATCCAGTCGAATGTACTTCTGATCCAATAACTAAAACGTTCTTATACATTCCGGTTTTAATATATTGATCCGCAACAGACAAAGCATAGATAAATCCCGAACATTGATTTCTAACATCTAATGCCCCTACGGTTCTCAAACCTAAATCACGTTGTACTAAAACTCCTGGCCCAGGAAAATAATAATCAGGACTTAAGGTAGCAAAAACAATAAAATCAATATCTTCTTTGGCAACGCCAGAACGTTCTATAGCAATTTCGGCAGCTTTTACTCCCATTGAAGTCGTTGTATCTTCTCCTCTTATAATGTGTCTTCTTTCTTGAATACCTGTTCTTTCTTGAATCCACTCGTCATTGGTATCAATAATTTTTGACAAATCGTCATTAGTGACCACATTGGAAGGAACATAAAATCCTAATCCTGCAATTTTTGAATGATACATATAATTGTTGTTTTATTATAATAAGAATGTAAATTTTATTGTACTGTAAAATATTAGCGACCAAATTACTCTTTTTTTTAGCAATTAACAATTTATAAATTTAAGTAGAACGTTACATACGTTTTAAAAAAGATATTAAAAGAATAAAAAATAAAGTATTTTTACAATAAACTGGCAATAAATGTAACAAGTGAAAAAGAAACTACACTTATACTTCTAATTAATCAAAAAACGAACCTTATTTATGAAATTAAAATTTAGCCTGATTTTATTTCTTGCATTAAGCTTACCTACTTTTGCACAAGAAAATCTTACGTATCAAAAACCATCTAAGTCAATTCTTGATTTAGCAGACTACGAGCGCGCACCATCAGTAAGCATGGATACCAAAAAGGAATACATGCTCCTAACATATAGAAATACCTATAAAACGTTAGACGATTTAAATCAAGATGAAATGCGTTTGGGCGGTCTACGAATAAACCCTACCACAAACATTTCCAGTACGGTTACCTATATCAACAATATCAAGCTTCGCAAGATTAAAGATAAAAATGAAATTCAAGTGAGCGGATTACCCGAAAATCCTCGCATCACTAACATCTCTTGGTCGCCTAATGAAAAGAAAATCGCTTTTTCACATACTACAAATTTAGGGGTAGCCCTATGGGTTGTTGATGTTGCTTCCGCGAAAGCGACTCAACTTACTGATAACAATGTAAATGCTAACCTTGGAAATCCTTTTAGCTGGTATAGCGACAACGAAAATATTTTGGTAAAAATATTACCCCAAAATAGACCCGTTTTATTAGATGAAAAGAAAAACCTACCAACAGGTCCAATTGTTTCAAATGCAAGTGGAACAATTTCTCAAAATAGAACGTATCAAGATTTATTGAAAAATAAAACTGACGACGCAAATTTTGAAAATATAATAACTGCTGAGTTGTACAAAGTAAATCTTAACGGAAGCAAAATTTTATTTAAATCGGCTGATATGTATGCCGGCGAAAACTTTTCTCCAAATGGAAACTACCTGATGATAAGCACAATTCATAAACCTTTTTCGTACATCGTTCCGCTTAACCGTTTCCCTTCTAAAACTGTGGTTTATGATAAAGAGGGAAAAGAAGTTAAGATGGTTAACGAAGTGGCCTTAAATGAAATTATGCCAAAAGGTTTTATGGCAACTCGTACCGGTAAAAGAAATATGAATTGGAGAAATGACGAAGCGGCGACCTTATATTATGTGGAAGCGCTCGATGAAGGAAATCCAGAAAACAAAGTCGACTTTAGAGATGAAGTATTCCAATGGAAAGCCCCTTTCGACAAAAACCCTTCGCAAATACTTAAAACCAAACAACGTTTTGGAGGAATTATTTGGGGTAATGAAACTACAGCAATTGCTTTTGATCAATGGTACGATACTCGAAATACTAAAACGTATTTATTCGATCCATCAGATGCTACTCAAGAGCCAAAAATAATTACAGATAGAAACTCGCAAGACATCTACTCTGATCCAGGGAATTTTGAAACTATTAAAAACGCATATGCTAAAAAAGTTCTTGCGATTGAAAACAACAATCTTTATTTGTTAGGAGATGGTTTTACTAAAGACGGGCAGTTCCCTTTCATAGCTGAATTTAACCTAAAAAGTCTAAACACAAACAGACTGTATACCTCAACATATAAAGACAAAAAAGAAGAATTACTGTCTATAGAAGATTTTAAAAAAGGAGAGGTTTTGGTACAAATTCAATCTAAGAATGAATATCCTAATTATTACTTTAGAAACATCAAGAAAAAAGACCAGCTTACTCAAATCACAAGTTTCAAAAATCCTTTTGAAAGCATTAAAAATGTAAGTAAAGAGGTGATTCAATATAAAAGAAAAGATGGTGTAGCGCTTTCAGGAACGTTATACTTACCAGCAGGATACGATAAAGTAAAAAAAGAGAAGTTGCCTTTATTAATTTGGGCTTACCCAACAGAATTTAAAGACAAAAACTCTGCAGGACAAAACAACCAAAACCCAAATGAATTTACCTTTCCTTATTACGGATCATTTGTATATTGGGTAACCAAAGGATATGTGGTATTAGACGACGCTTCTTTTCCTATTATTGGTGAAGGGACTACGGAACCAAACGATAATTTCATTTCACAATTAGTAGATAATGCTGAGGCTGCGATAAACGCGGTTGATGCTTTAGGTTATATCAACAGAAAGAAAGTGGCTGTTGGCGGTCATTCATATGGCGCTTTTATGACTGCGAATCTATTGACGCACTCTAATTTATTTGCTTGCGGTATTGCACGAAGTGGTGCTTATAACAGAACGTTAACTCCTTTTGGGTTCCAATCAGAGCAACGCAATTACTGGGAAGTACCTGAAATTTACAATACCATGTCTCCATTTATGAACGCAGATAAAATGAAGACTCCGATATTACTTATACATGGAGAAGCTGATAATAATCCAGGAACATTCACTTTACAAACGGAACGTTACTTCCAGGCATTAAAAGGTTTAGGAGCACCTGTAAGAATGGTAATCTTACCTAAAGAAGCTCATGGTTATGCCGCTAAAGAGAATATTTTACACCTACTTTGGGAACAAGAGCAATTCTTAGATAAATATTTAAAAAACTAATTAAAAACAAAGCCCCGAAATTTTAAATTTCGGGGCTTTGTTTTTATGAAATCATTAAACTGACTTCCTGATTGATCTCTAGTGGAGTTTCATGCTCAAAGAAAATTACCTTTCTGTCAAAAACTGCCTTAATTAAATAATGGCTTCCTTTAAAAAAGGATTGTTTCACTATTGCTGTTAACATTCCATTGTCGACCACTTTTAATTGATGTGGATAGAGCAATACCATTTCATCTTCCCCGTCTACAGGAACTAATTGCGACAATTTAAGTTCATTTACTTCTCCAAAAAGAGATGCTACATATTTATTTATAGGATTGTTGTACAAGCTGAATGAATTTGCTTTATCGATCATCATTCCGCTTTGTAAAACAATAGTTTCATCTGCATAAGACAATGCATCTGTACTATCATGAGTAGCTATAATACAAGTGATTTCCTTAGTTTTTAAATATGCAAATAAATTACGTCTAAGAGCATTTTTTCTAAAATTATCAATATGACTAAATGGCTCGTCTAATAACAGTATTTCAGGTTCTAGCGCCAAAACTCTAGCTAGTGCCACACGTTGCTGCTGTCCTCCACTTAAATACTTAGCTTGAACATTAGCAAATTCAGTCATTTCGACCATTTCTAGCAATTGCTCAACACGCAATTTTTTCATGCAGTTAAATCCGTTAGATAAAAACTTACCCACATTTTCAGCCACGGTAATATAAGGCATCAAGTCAAAATCTTGAGCAAGATATTTTACAAAAGGCATTCCTGGAACCAAATTATATTTAGGCCCTAAAACTTTTTTATCACCCCAAACAATCGCTCCTTCGTCTAAATCATACAAACCATAAATTAGTTTTAGTAGTGTACTTTTTCCGCAACCGCTTTCTCCAATAATAGCAATATTCTGTCCCTTTTCAATAGTGAAATTGATGTTTCTTAAAACTGGTTTTTCGTTATAACCAAAAGTGATGTTTTGAACTTGAAGCATTTTTATAATATGAAATTTTGAGATTGCAAAGATAGATTTCTTTAACTAAAAGAATTTACTGAAAGTGAAATTTATGAAAAAAAAGAAAGCCCTTTCATTTTAAAAACGAAAAGGCTTTCACAATATTTAAAAATAGGAAGTTCTTAGTTTCCTGCTTCGATTTTCGCATCTTCACGCATTTTATCATTTGCTGTAATAGCAAACTCAACACGACGGTTTTGAGTTCTTCCTTCTGCAGTATCATTCGTTGCAATCGGATCAGCAATACCTAAACCGGTAACATTAAATCTTACAGAAGATACACCTCTACTAACCAAATAATTTCTAACTGAAGTTGCTCTCTCTTTCGAAAGTTTCAAGTTATAATCAGCAGGTCCTGTACTATCTGTATATCCAAAAATAGTAATATCAGTATCAGGATATTCCGTAAAAACAGGAACCAACTTATCTAAATTCGCTTTTGCAGCTACAGTAAGTGTCGATTTATTAGTATCAAAACGTACCGCATTTTCATTTAGTACTAATTGAATACCCTCACCTACTCTTTTCACTTCAGCTCCAGGAATAGCCTCATCAATTTGTCTGGCTTGTTTGTCCATTTTATTACCGATAACTCCACCGGCCACTCCACCAACAACACCTCCAAGAACAGCTCCCATTGCTCCCTTGCCGCCTTTTCCTAAGTTGTTTCCTAAGATACCGCCAATTATTGCACCACTTACTGCTCCAATTCCCGCACCTCTCTGCGTTTTATTTGTATTCTTTAACGATTCACAACTTGTAAAAAACGTTCCGATTGACATTAATAAAGCCAATGTTACTATAGAAATCTTTTTCATAATTATTCTTTTTTTATATTTAATTTAGTTTGCTCTTTGAAACTGGTAAACTACATCAGTCAATTTTCCTCCAACAGTAATTTTATCAATCAATTGAAATGATGCTTCAGTTTGATTAGCAACATGCAATACATATCCTTCTCTTACTTTTTTTGCTTTGATATCAGCATCTAACACTTTCAAAACAAATTCTGCATTCTTATTAACAAACCAAGTAATTGGTGAACTAAATGGTGCACAACCAGACTTTGTCAAAGCCATATTTCCTTTGTTGTTATTAGAAACGAATTTCCATGTACTTCCCACAAAACATTGTGAATCTGCAATTTGAAACGCGTTTACTTTAATGTATTCAGATCCCGGATAAGTAACAGAAGTGATCACCCAGTTTCCTTTCATTGCTACTTGCGCTCCCTTATCTAATTTAGTATCAGTAGCAGAAGTCGATTTACAAGAAAATAACACTAAGGCTATTGCTGTTAAAAATAATATTTTTTTCATTTTATTTGGTTTTACTATTAAACTTATACAAAGATACAAAGCATTTTAAGAGTTTTAGTTTCAAGATTTAAATAATTTGTTTCAAAATTAACAGTTACGCCAATTTGTCACTTTACTGTTAATTGGTATTCTATTTGAAAGAATTGGAGGAGATTGTAAAACTCTTTAATAAAATATAAATATGACAACAGGAAAAATTAATGTTTCGGTAGAAAACATCTTCCCTTTAATAAAGAAGTTCCTATATAGTGATCACGAGATTTTTTTACGTGAATTGATTTCGAATGGAACAGATGCAACGTTAAAATTAAAACACCTAACCAATATTGGCGAAGCCAAAGTAGAATACGGCAATCCAATTATAGAAGTAAAAGTTGACAAAGAAGGAAAAAAACTTCACTTCATCGACCAGGGAATTGGTATGACATCGGAAGAGGTTGAAAAATACATCAACCAATTGGCTTTTTCTGGTGCCGAAGAATTTTTAGAAAAATACAAAGACACAGCGAAGGATTCAGGAATTATTGGCCATTTTGGTCTTGGTTTCTACTCGGCTTTTATGGTCGCTTCAAAAGTGGAGATCATCACTAAATCATACAAAGACGAGCCAGCGGCACATTGGACTTGCGACGGAAGCCCTGAGTTTACCTTAGAGCCTGCTGACAAAACGACTCGTGGAACAGAAATTATTCTGCATATCGCCGAAGATTCTTTAGAATTCCTGGAAGAGTCTAAAATCACGCAACTTTTAAATAAGTACAATAAATTCATGCCTATTCCAATTAAATTTGGAACAAAAACGGAGAAAATTGAACAAAAAAAGGGCGAATCTGTTGACGCAGAAGATAAAGAAGAAACATTCAAATCGGTTGAAGTAGACAATATTATCAACAACCCAAATCCAGCTTGGACAAAACAACCAACTGACTTAACGGATGAAGATTATAAAAGCTTCTATCATGAGTTGTATCCATCTCAATTTGAAGAGCCTTTATTCCACATTCACTTAAATGTAGATTATCCTTTTAACCTAACTGGTATTTTGTATTTCCCAAAATTAAGTGGTGATTTACAAATCCAAAAAGATAAGATTCAGTTGTACCAAAACCAAGTTTACGTTACAGATAACGTAGAAGGAATTGTACCTGAATTCTTAATGATGCTTCGCGGAGTAGTTGATTCGCCAGACATTCCGTTAAATGTTTCTCGTTCCGGATTACAAGCTGATGGTGCGGTGAAGAAAATTTCGAACTACATTACTCGTAAAGTAGCTGATAAATTGAAATCATTATTCACAGAAAACCGTGAAGATTTTGAATCAAAATGGAATGATATTAAAATCGTTCTAGAGTACGGAATGTTATCTGAAGATAAATTCTACGAAAAAGCAGGAGCTTTCGTTTTATACCCAACCGTTGCTAATAAATATTACACGCTTGAGGAATTAAAAGAAAACCTAAAAGACAAGCAAACAGATAAAGACGGAAAATTGGTCGTGCTTTATGCTGGAAATAAAGAAGCACAACACTCTTATATCGAAATTGCACAAGAAAAAGGATACGAAGTTTTATTACTAGATTCTCCAATTATCTCACACTTGATTCAAAAAATTGAAGGAGATAATAAAGACATCACTTTTGTACGTGTCGATTCAGATCATATCGATAATTTAGTCAAGAAAGAGGAAAATACTATTTCTAAATTATCTGAAGAAGAGCAAACCAATTTAAAAACAGTTCTAGAAGCAATTGTACCAAAACAAAACTACCAAGTTCAACTTGAAGCAATGGACAGTCAAGCAGCTCCTTTCATCATCACGCAACCAGAATTCATGCGTAGAATGAAAGAAATGAGTCAGTCTGGTGGTGGTGGCGGAATGTTCGGGATGGGAAACATGCCGGAGATGTACAACCTAGTAGTAAACACAAATTCGCCATTAGCAACTACAATTCTAAACAATACAGACAAAGCTGGCCAAGAACACTTAGTAAAACAAGCGCTTGACTTAGCTAAACTATCTCAAAACTTACTTAAAGGAGAAGCATTAACTGCTTTTGTGAAAAGAAGTTTTGAAATGATCAAGTAATACCCGCATCATGCTACACTAAAAGCTGTCCAACATTGGGCAGCTTTTTTTTTGGAGCAGAATGAATGATTTTCATAAGAACTTCCCTCCCGCTATTCGCTGCAATCCATTGCTTTTGGCTCCCGCCACAGCAAATGATTTTCACTGCTATCGGGGCTATTGAGAGGGTTTTGTTTTTATAATATCGTTTAGGAAGCAGTTCTATAAATCACTAATTTATTTTAAAAGGTACTAAAGATTAATAAGATAATTATTATATTTGATAATAGATAAAGTCTGACCGTGATCAGACATATATACAAGTTGGATTCTATTATGCTGACGACTGCTCAATAAATAACATTAAACAAAATAAACAATGACAAACAAAGATCTTTCAGAATTAACTGACCAAGAATTATTAGACGAAGCTAAGAAAACAAGATCGTTTTCCATTACTAATGCTTTGATTATTGGAGTTTTAGCAGGGACAATATTTTACAGTATTGTTAAAAACAGTTGGGGAATGCTTACATTAATTCCTTTGTATTTTATCTACAAAATGATTAATGACCCTAAAAACAAAAGAGGTAAAGACTTGGAAGAACTTTTAAAGCTACGAAATTTGAAATAACCCGATGGCACAGATATACACTAAATTTATCGTTACGGATAGCGGATTTGCAATCCGTGCCCACAAAGTATATCAGCAATCTAAAACAAATCTAGAACTACAACATCCAGTTCGTTTCCTAAACACGCATAATTTCTTGCAGAACTAAAGTAGTAATCTTCTGGTAAGGAGACTACTTTATCCTTTTCGGGGTTATTGTGAATATAATTAACTTTTTGTTTAATGAACCAATTCGTTTTTAGGGTTTCGGTGTGATAACCATCTTGCCACACTTTATAGCTCTGATTACGTTTTAGATGTTCACATGCTTTTTTTTATTAAAAATACAACAAAAGCTACAAACAATTCATCTAGCATCATTTGTTTACTGATTTTCTTGTAGATTTGCTTTGTGGGCACGGATTACAAATCTGCGCGATCGCACAAGAGAGCTTTTTGTTCATATCCGCCCGATCAGTTTTTTTTTAGTAAGAAAATAAATGTGTTTTTGAGAAAAGAATATATAAATATGAAATTAATGGAAACTTGGGATTGGTTTATGAAAACATTTAATTGGAGTTCTATTGTTTTTTTTATTTTAATAGTTGGTGCTTTTGCTCAGTATAAGGCGTCGAACGAAGATGAATAATTAAAGAAAAGTATAAAAACAGATACTGAAGAATTAAATAAAACAGCTAAAAATACGATAGATAATTTACAATCATTAAGCCAAAGCGCAAATGAGTCACAAGAAAAAGCAAATGAAACATTCGTAAAATTAAACGAAACTTATAAAAATACCTTAATCTCTATTTCAAAAGCTGAAGAAACAAAAAGCGTAATTATAGAAAATTTAAAAAGGACCCTTGAAGCAAAGGAAGCAATTTTAAATTCTCAAAACGACATGATTTCTAAACTCACAGGAGGTGATAGCTACCCATTTTTTACGATAAATAATAAGGGTTTAAAATTAAACATAAACGGAAAACACAGTATTCCCAATTTACATTTTGAAATCTTTTTTTTAAAAGATTACTTACGTCAAGATAGCGAAACGTTTAGAAAATATTTATTTTCTGGTGAGTTAAGCTCTAATATTATAAAAATATATGAAAACAATCCTCAAAAACTATTCGTTAACAAAACGTATAAAAACATTGATATTCCTTATGTTATTTTAAAAAACATAGTAGAATACTCATACTCGGGCATTGATATTAAATTTACTTCTGATTTTAAAACATGGAGCCAAGCTATTAGGTTAAAAAGAAATATGTTTCAATCAGAAACAATTGAAATTTGTAATGTTATTTATGAATTAAAAGATAGTAAATCTGAAGATCCATTTGAATTAGCAAAAAGAATAAAAACTGAGACATCTCAAGATTTTAATTTAGATTCCGAGCTAATGAATAAAATGGCTAAACAAAATTTATTTGATCACTTAATTATTATATATCCAAAACTTGAAATACTAGATTTAAAAGAAAACGAAATTGAAAAAACATTGAATACTTATTCTGTTGATGAATTTCGTTCGAAAAAACTGTAGTTAGAAATAAATCATTAGGGAATCAATCGTAGAAATATGTAAGTATTTCGAAAAAAAAGAATGTTCTATAAACCCTCCGCCCGATACCCCGCTTCGAGCAGAATTTTTTTGGTAAAAAAACGGCTTGAAATAACCCGATAGCGCAAATTTGTAATCCGTGCCCATTCCAATTCACTTTTACACTACGGTCAAAACCAACCTCGATCGCGATAACTTATTACATTCAAAAACTATTTCAATATCACAACAATTTTAATTGTAATTTAGACGTTCATTGGTCAGGCACAAAAAAGGAGCACTACTTGCTTTATTAACTGGTCAATACAAATAATACTCCTAACACATGTGGTGGCAATATCTATTAGTTTTTTTGGGCGCTCTATTATTTGACATAGTCCCTTTTCCGTTTGCTCCAGCATTTACAATAATGGTATTTCTTCAAATTCTTTTTGATCTAAATATCTGGGCAGTGATTGTCATTGGAGTTGTAGGTTCGGTTTTGGGTCGGTCTATTCTTCTTTTATATACTCCGCTAATGGCAAACAAATATTTAAAAGCATCCAAAAATGAAGATATTAAGTTTATTGGAGATAAAATGAACCAAAATAAATGGAAAGGTATTTTAGTAGTACTTGCTTATTCTTTGTTGCCTCTTCCTACCACACCGCTTTTCTTAGGTGGAGGGATTTCAAAAATAAAACCGCTTTATATCATTGCTCCTTTCTTAGTAGGGAAATTTACTAGTGATTCTATTGCTTTACATTTAGGCAAATTTGCATCCGAAAACCAACAAAGTATCATTGATAATATTTTTTCGTGGCAGTCTATTGCTAGTTTTGTTTTGGGATTTGTTATGCTGTTTTGTTTGTTTTTCATCAATTGGCGTAGCTTAATTCATACTAAAAAATTAGCCTTTGATTTTAAAATATTTAATTAAGTTCTCTTCTGCTTGGATATAAACATTAGCTTACCACAACGATATGACCGATTTATATACCGAAGTTTCAGGACAGTGTCCATCTTGTGCTCGTTTGTCTAAGTATTCTGGTGCTTGTCTAGCACAAGTACCTACTTAAATAAGGTAACTAGTTGTAGTTTTTGCAACTGAGATTATTGAAGGATTTCAAGTCCACATTTTTATTGACTAACCTAATTTTTCGTACTTTCGTGTTGCAGAACATACGCGGTTTTTAAAATCTGTAAACTCTCGAAAAGCCAAAAAACGTCGTACCCATTTTAAACCCAACAATTCCTTAAAAAGAAGGACTACAAACAAACTGTTAATCACCATGAAAGTTATCTTTTCTTTTTTTTATCTATTTTTTTGCTCTTTTAGCTGCTTTTCACAAAGTAATTATCCAGAACCCACAAAAACAGCGACACGTTTATTTTATATTCAACATAGTAATAACCACAATACATACGTGTATGATGCTAATATAAAAGGTGGGACTATTGATTCGTCTCAACCAATTAACGAGTATCAAATAGTTTACACTGAAAAAGGAATACAGAAACCTTTATCTAGTATACAAAAAAGATTAGCTTATGGGATGATTCTAGAAGAATCCCAACCTAATTTATTCAAATTACACCTTGCTGCTTCAGAAAAAATATATTTCTATCTTACTTATAATGAAAGTGAAGGAGCTAGAGTATATGTCACCGTAAATAAGCACAAATTGTATTTAGACAAGATGTTTGTCCAACTTAAAGAGGGACTTTTGGGCCTCAAAGCAAAAGCAGAATACGTACTTTTTTTTGGTAAAGATTATAATTCCGGCAAACCTATAACAGAAAAAATTATAATTAAATAAGTTCCTATAGCACTTCATTTATTCCATTAAAGATGCTTGGATTAAAAATACAAACTACTTAAATACCATGTAAAAGTAATAGCAAACAGAGGTTTCTGTTTATTCATCAAGAACTGCATCCTCCCACTAGCATTCGAATCGAGAAAAGCTATAAAATTATATTATAATAACTTTTCCTAATCCCTTCGAAACAAAACTTAAATACCCATACATACTAACCAAACGTATATAATGTCAGCAAGACAAAAACTTATATGACTTATACGTTTAAAAAAACGCGGCGATCCTCTGCGTTTCCTCTGAGAATCTTTGCGAAACAAAACTTAGATGCGCTTCTATAAATAACCAAACGTATCAAACCTGCCCAAAACAAAAACTTACATGACTTATATGTTTAAAAAATCCGTACTATCTTTGTTAAATTCCATTCCTAAAAACTAATCTAATGACTCCAGAACTTCATAACTATTATTTAAATAAAAAGAAGTGAAAAAGTTAGAAAACACAACTACTAGCTGGACTATTTGTCAGGAATGTAAGGGGCAGGGCAAAAAAAGCCGCCGAATCAATAAAAAAGTCCGACTCCAGTACCAGAAAGCAGTCGAACAATTTGAAAAATCAAATAGCGAAGGAACAGCTCCTATTCGTCCTAAGGCACACCTCGATTCTTGCTTACGCTGTTCCGGATCTGGTTTGGTTCCTGCTGCAAGTCCTCCTATAGCAGATACAGAAAACTATCCACATGTAGGTATTATTGGTGGCGGTATAGGCGGAGTGGCTCTGGCTGTGGCCTGTTTACACCGCGGAATTCCGTTTACTCTTTATGAACGCGATAGCGGTTTTGAGGTACGATCTCAGGGCTACGGACTTACTTTACAACAAGCGAGTAAAGCGATCGAGGGATTGGGTATATTCTCATTAGAAGAAGGAGTGGTTTCCACTAGACATCTGGTTCATACTACAGATGGAAACACAATTGGAGAATGGGGAATGAGAAAATGGATGCAGAACGATTCAAAGAAATCTCCCAAGCGTACCAATGTACATATCGCACGACAGTCTTTGCGCTTAGCACTGCTGGAACAACTCGGCGGACATGAAGCTGTGCAGTGGGGACACCAGTTAGTAGATATTAAAAAAACGGAGGACGGAACTGTTGATCTAAGCTTTGAAGTAAACGGAGAGATTCAGCGCGCCAAGGCAGATCTTGTCGTTGGAGCCGATGGTATTCGTAGTACAGTGCGCAAGTTGCTAATTGGTGATGACGTTACCCCTTTGCGTTACCTAGATTGTATTGCGATATTGGGTATTTGTCCTTTGAGCGCGCTCGGTGGTATTGAAAGCGATTTGTTAGACTCGGCGACCGTATTCCAAACTGCCAATGGCAATGAGCGAATCTACATCATGCCATATGATTCAGAATCGGTGATGTGGCAATTGAGCTTCCCTATGCCGGAAGAAGACGCTAAAGCTTTGAGTGCACAAGGCCCTAAACCACTTAAAGAAGAAGCCTGTCGCAGAACACAATGGCACGATCCAATTCCGCAGATTTTAGCGGCGACTCTAGAATCGCAAGTTTCTGGTTATCCCGTATATGACCGAGAATTACTCAATAAAGAATTGTTGGAAAAGAACGGACAAATGACGCTAATTGGTGATGCGGCGCACCCCATGAGTCCATTTAAAGGCCAAGGTGCAAATCAAGCGCTGTTGGATGCTTTGTCGCTGGCTCGAAGAATCACAAAAGAATGCCGACCTTCATCAAATTGGCGAGAAGCTGGAATAAGGGAAAGTGTATTAAACGATTTTGAATCAAAAATGTTAGAACGCAGTGCAATCAAAGTAAAACATTCAGCAGAAGCTGCACAGTTCTTGCATTCTGAAATTGTGCTCCATGAAGGAGATGAACCTAGAGGACGTTGTCTAACGAGAAAAAAAGAATAATTAGACAAATAACAACCCTGCTACTGATACCTACAGCGTTTTCCTATCATGTCCTCCATTTCTATTCAGTGAGTTTTTTATACAAAAAAGTAGTTATCCGGAAAAGTTTATCGAAATTTGGTAATTCAAACCTACCAATCAATTACTACAAATGACACTAGACATAGAAACTCCAGCTTTATTATTCTCAGCTACTTCACTTATACTTTTAGCGTATACCAATCGTTTTTTGACCATTGCTACAATTGTTAGAAGCTTGAAGAAAACTTATGATGAACAAGAAAACAAAAGTATTTTAATCGAAATTAAAAACCTCAACTTGCGATTAACACTAATCCGCTATATGCAACTTTTTGGCGTGCTTAGTTTGTTCTTGTCGGTTTTTGCAATGCTGTTATTGTTCTTTGATTTTCAAATAGCTGGGCTATATTTTTTTGGGTTTAGCTTACTAAGCTTACTGGTTTCATTAGCACTTTCTTTCTGGGAAATCAGTATTTCTGTAAAAGCCTTACAAGTACATTTAAGTGATTTAATCTCTTAATTTTAGAAAAAAAACTATATTCTAAACACAGCACACGATTTGTTTTTAATACCACTTAATTTACAGCATCGATTTGAAAAGTTACCATTTACTCACAAATAGTAGCTGAGATCTGGTAAAAAATCTTAAATTGTATTTGTTAACCTACTTAAAACAAAGCAGTTTAAAAATGACTGTTTTTTTTTGGTAACTTTGTATAAGTCTAAGATTTAAAAATAAACAAAATGAATTCACAGCAATTACAAAATGAAAAGTTGAATATTATCAATTGGATTACACAAATTCAAGATTATTCAATAGTAGAAAAAATAAAGGCTTTAATGAGTTCTTCAGCTAAACCATATATACTAACCGATGAACAACAAGAAACTTTAGACAGTCAACTGGTATTAAAACCTAAATCATATACTGATGTAGAAAAAGCATACGCCGACTTAAAAACTAAATATGAGCTATAAGGTTATTGTATCGCCTATTGCTTTAAAAAACGTAGAGGATGCGGTAGAATATTATGTTAAAGAAGTAAATAAAAAAGTAGCTCTTGATTTTTTAGTCGATTATAGAAGAGCTTATAAAGCTTTACAGAAGAACCCATTTTACCAATTTCATGATAATAATTATAGATTTTTACCTTTTGATAAGTTTCCGTGCATCGCCTTTTTTATAGTTGACGAACCTTCGAAAACTGTTTTTATAAACGCCGTTTTTAATACCTATCAAAATGACAATACCTATCCAATTAAATAGAAACAGTATTGTAAGCGAGAAATATATATGGCTTTTGTTTATCTTACTTCAATTTAATTCCAATAAAACCACATAAATAAAAAAGAGCTGTGAATATATTTCACAGCTCTTTTTTGTCTCAATCAAGACAACTATTGGTTTAAAATCCCGTTATCTTCTTTTTTATCTTTATTCAATAAGTTTGGATTTTCTTTAGCTAACTTGTTTTTCGTTGGAATCTTATAATTCAGGCTAAAGCCAAATTTTCTCGTATCCATTTTATTGCTAATTAACAATGGTGTTTGGTAAGAATTAAAAGCACTTTCATTCGAATTCAATACATCGTCCGCATAAATTGAAAGTGTTAATTGATCTTTCATAAATTTCTTAGAAAAACTTAAATCCAAGGCATTTCTGAAAGGCTTAACCGCAATGAAATAAAAATAATTCCCTCTTGGAATAATGTAATTATAATTAGCAACAAATTTTATCTGTTTTGGTAATACAATTTGCGACATGAAATTAAACATCCAGAATCCATTAGTATCTACATTTGGAATTTGATGGTATTGATAACCCGCATACACATATAAAAAGTTCATCGTATCTGGGTTAACATTCATTTTCATGGTTTCGGCAAGTCCTTTAGTAAACAACATATACGGAATGGGCATACCAACACTAAAATTATGAATCTTTATCTCCGGAATATTCTCGTTGCTATTTACTACCAAATCATTATTAAGCGTCACTCTATTGATGACTTGATTCTTAGCCGAACTAATATTATAACTAATAAATGCATAATCATAAGCACTTAACTTCACCTCATAATTATCAAAAATTGTAGGTTGCAGGTTTGGATTACCTGAATAATCAATGTTTGGATTTTGATAATTGGTGTTGTTTGGGTTCAATGCTGATGTACTTGGCAACGTTATCTTTTTATTATAATTCATATTAAAATAGATCGAATTATTAAAATTATACTGTGCACTTGCATTTGGAAAAAAGCGAAATTGCTTAAACGCCGTTAATTCAGTTGTATTTGTATTTCCTGTAATATTATAATCTTCAGCTCTACCACCAAGAATAAAATTAACTTTATCAAACTTAGTTTGCACTTCTACATAAGATGCAGCGGTTCTTCGTTTGTAATCTAAATTGGTAACGCCTTTACTAGAAGCATCAAAAAGTAATTCTTCATACAAACTACCAAAACTTAATTTCCCTTCATCAGAGAATTTAATAGGCTGCGAATAATCAAACTTGAAGTTGTACAAATTTTGGTTTGAGGAATTATCTAAAGTCGAAGTCGGATTTCCAATCGGACTTAATTCAAAATCATTTGTATTGTTATTGTAGTTGAATTTAAACTCGAGTTTTTTGGCCGTGTTTTCAAATTTTTTCTGGTAAGTGACTACGGCATCTTGGCGCAAGCCCTTACTTACTGAGGCATCATTAGTTGTAAAACCGGGCCCGTTGCCTAAAGTATAACTATCATTATTATTTTGAGTTAAATCATAATTCAATAACAAACGATCTTTGCCAATATCAAATGTCAATGCCGATTTAATAAAATTATTTCGCCCTATACGGTCTGCATCGGTTCTTGACAGTAATGAAGTCATACCGTTTTCTTCTTTCTCAAGAGAAGTCCAAATCGCACTTTCTCTATAATTCTGACCTACATTCAATTGCCATCCAAAATACTTGTTTTTAGCACTCAACAACAAACTATTGTTCATTCTCCAGCGTACATCATTATAACTCGTAAAACTTGTACTGTTAGTATAAGTAGCACTCAAGTAATTCTTAGCGTTTTTATTTGTAATGATATTCAAAATCGCTCCGCCAGAAGTCGCGGGAAACTCAGCACCTGGTTGAGTGATAATTTCGATTTTTTCAATCGCATTTGCAGGCATTCCTTCTAAAAAGGCATTCAATTCTGTCGTAGAAATATTAAGCGGTCTTCCATCCATAAAAACGTCTAGTTGTTTTCCTTGGTACATCATTCCAGCAATATCTGAAGCTATTAGACCAGGTAGTTTTTTAATTCCTTCTAAAACGGAACCTGTATTCAAGCTAGCTTGTCCCGCAAAATCAAAGATTGTACGATCCGCTTTTTGCTCTATCGCTTTCTTGGTTTTTATAATTGCTACCTCATTTAACTCCGTCGTTTTCTCTGGAGCTTTTTCAGGTGTTGTTTGAGCAGAAAGTGTAGAAAAACTTCCTATAGCTATCAAAGCAACCAAATATATTTTTTTCATTTTTTTTGTATCAGATATTCCATAAGTCAACGTTATCCATTAGTTGTTACAACTTTATTAAATAAAAAGTTAGATCAATTAAGTATTAAACCTTTTTTGATTTAAAATACACAACACTCGTACTGCAGGAATCAACATTGACAACATCGATAACTTATCTCTAAAAGATGAAATGCCATAACTGTCAAAGATCCCGAGAAATTCAAAAATAAGAAACGGTAAGGAAGAAAGTAATCAACTATCTGAAAAACCCGAATTAGATTTTGTTCGAAAAATAGCCAATTCAGCCTTAGAAGGTTCTGTGCAAATCCAGAAAGCTTTGGCGCAAGCCAACCAAGAAAACTCGTATCCCAAAACGGGCTTAGGGAAAAATCTAGCTTGGATATGCCGCTTAATTAAAGGAAACCTGAACTCGAAAGTGTATTATACCTCCCTTGGCGGTTTTGACATGCATGATAATCAATTGGCCATTCATAAAAACAAATTGTCGGAGTTAAACGATCCTTTGTTTGGTTTTTACACTGATATGAAGAATGCTAAACTGCTTCAGAATGTAACTATTGTTGTTTTTTCAGAATTTGAACGAAGAGTAAAAGACAATCGAAACGGCACAGAAAATGGAACTGCCGCTCCTATGTTCATCATTGGCGGAAGCGATAAAGGAAAAATAATTGCAAACAACCCCAATATTTCCACCTTACAACAAGGCGATTTAAAACATCAGATTGATTTTAGAAGTGTGTATGCTAACATATTACAAGACAAATTAAACTTCAACCCCAGCTCCATTGGAATTAAAAATCCTGTAGTAAACGACTTATTTTAAAAAATAATGACTCCTCTAAAGTTGCGTTACAGTTGAAAGCGTACCTTTGCCCCTCAAAAAAATAAATAATGTCAAATAATAATGTTTTAAAAGGAGTTTTTTTAGTGGGTTTTGGTGCAACCAGTTATGGTATGCTAGCCACTTTTGTAAAAATGGCCTATAATGAAGGATACACCACTGCAGAAGTTACCACTTCCCAGTTTGTATTGGGTATTCTAGGAATATTACTTATTAATTTGTTCCAAAAAATAAAAAACAAAAACACTGCAATAAAAGCATCTCGCCAAAACATTTTTCATCTAATGCTTGCTGGAACTTCTCTTGGAATGACAAGCGTTTTCTATTATTTGGCTGTAAAATACATTCCTGTTTCTATAGGTATTGTATTGTTGATGCAAACCGTTTGGATGGGTGTTTTACTCGAAATGATTTTAGAAAAGAAGCTTCCTTCTACTCAAAAAATAGTGTCCGTAATTATTGTACTGATTGGAACTGTATTAGCAACAAATCTAATTCAAAATGAAGTTAAGCTAGATTGGCATGGCATCATGTGGGGTATGTTGGCAGCAGCGTCTTTTACCACGACTATGTTTACTGCTAATAGTGTCGCAACTAATATTTCTTCGGCACAGCGCAGTTTGTATATGCTTCTTGGTGGTGCAATAATTGTATTTTCATTTTCGATCGCTACGCAAATCACTCCATTTAACTTTGAGATTTTTCTAAAATGGGGAATTATTTTAGCCCTTTTTGGAACTATTATTCCACCAATGCTGATGAACGCAGGATTTCCACTTACTGGTATTGGTTTAGGAAGTATTGTTTCGGCACTTGAACTACCAGTATCCGTAATGATGGCTTTTGTCTTATTAAACGAAGATGTAAAACCAATTCAGTGGTTTGGAATTATCCTTATTATTATTGCAATAATAATCATGAATATTAACCTTACCGGCCGAAAAAAGTGATTCTATTTTAATTATCGAGCTAAACAAACAATTAATATCCTTAAATTCGTCGTACAAATCACTTTAATCTTCTATTATTATGACTTTTCCATGGCACCTTTATCTAATGGCTTTTATTTACACGATAGCAGGAATCAATCATTTTAGAAGCCCTAGAATGTATCAAAAAATCATCCCCCCTTATTTTCCTAATCCTAAGTTATTAAATATCCTAAGCGGATGTGCCGAAATAATTTTAGGAATAGCACTAATTATCCCTACTCTTTCCAGCTACGCAGCTTGGGGAATTATCGTATTGTTAATTGCCGTTTTCCCAACTCATATCTATATGTACCAAGATGAAAAGGTGAGAATGGGTCTTCCAAAGTGGATTTTATTATTACGCATGCCATTACAACTTGTTTTGATTTATTGGGGATATCAATACACCTAATGCTTTGAATCAATGTGATTAACAATTAATTTTTTGCTAACTTGTTATATCTAAAAAATGACTATTTTTGGAATAAACAGTAGCGTTATGAATGAAGTAATTAATTATTTTTCGACCATACCCTCCTCGCACAGGAGTTTAATATTGGTAAGTGGAATTACAATTTTTTGGTTAATCGAAAATGCTTTCCCGCTTTTCAACTTTAAGTACAAGAAATGGCACCATGCCGGTATCAATATATTCCTCACTTTAACGACCATTGTTATTAATTTTCTATTGGCTTTCGTTTTACTAAAAACAGCTGATTGGACGATTAAAAATGATTTTGGAATTCTTCAATGGCTCCCTGAAATTCCATTATGGTCGTATACACTGATCGGTTTGTTGTTATTAGATTTAATAGGAGCTTATCTGGTACATTTAGTTGAACATAAAACCAAATTTTTATGGCGTTTCCATTTAATACACCATACCGATACCTGGATAGATACGACGACCGCTAACAGACATCATCCCGGCGAAAGTATTATCCGTTTTGTTTTTACCACTCTAGGCGTTTTAATCGTGGGAAGTCCGATGTGGATGGTATTTTTATACCAAACGCTATCAGTAATTGCAACTCAATTTAACCATGCTAATATTGCCTTACCAAAAAAATGGGACACTATCGTGAGCTACTTAATTGTGTCCCCAGACATGCACAAAGTACACCATCATTATAGATTACCCTATACTGACAGTAATTACGGAAATATATTCTCCGTTTGGGACCGTCTTTTCGGGACATTCAGAACACTTCCCAAAGAAGAAATTGTATATGGAATTGACACCCATATGAAGAATGAGGAACACAATAAATTGAAGAATTTATTAAAAATTCCTTTCCAAAAACAGCGTTCCCCAGAAAAGAATTACACACCATAAAAAAAAATCGTTTTTATCGTTATAAGTAATTATATTTTTATTAATATTGTTCTATCTAATTTAGAATCAATTATATTAATCATTAAAAACAAATTGAATTAATTTTCACGTGATGAAAAAGAGTAACCGCAAAGAATTAACCTGGGAACAAACAGAAAAACTTGTTACATTGGCCTTAGAGGAAAAAAATCCTTTTGAAATTATTAAAAAGGAATTTGGTTTGGTCGAAAAAGAAGTTTTGGAAATAATGAAAAAGAAGATGCCGGCAGAGAAATTTGAGATGTGGAAAAAGAAAGCTACTGCAAATAAGCCAAAACCAAAACCCATTAAAATCGATGATTTTGATGAAGACTTGGATGGTAAATACTATATCAAAAACAAATTGGACTAACCAATTAGAGAACACCCTAAATAAGGGTGTTTTTTTTTGCGAAAATTTCTCTACTCAAAATATGTAACATTCTTGCCTTTTGATAGACTAACATCAAAAATCATATCGATCATGAAAAAAATAATTTTTGCATTTGCATTCACATCGGTCCTTTGGAGTTGTAAAACTGCCAATTCGGTCCCGACTGCAGCAACAAAAGAGCAGGTTCAAGTCGCAATTAATCTGGATGTAATAACAAATGACCAGGTAATGGTAACTGTAAACGCCCCTTCAATAAAAACAGATGAAATTACGTATCACATTCCTAAAACAGTTCCAGGAACCTACTCAGAAGACAACTACGGTAGATATATCGAAGATTTAAAAGCGTATGATACAAAAGGAAATTTACTAGTTGTAAAAAAAAATGACGTTAATTCTTGGTCCATTTCAAAAGCAAAAACTCTAGATAAAATTACCTATTTAGTAAATGATTCTTTTGACACGGAGAAAGGGACAAAATTTGGCGATGAGGATGTTTTTTCTCCAGCAGGATCAAATATCGATGCTGGGAAAAACATAATGTTAAATACGCATTGCTTTGTAGGTTACTTCACAAACTTCATGTCAATTCCCTACAAAGTTACTATTACTCACCCTGCCATACTTTGGGGTTCTACTTCAATGACTGACTTAGATGCCAGCACAACTGCAGATACTTTTATTACATCTCGTTATGCTGAATTGGTAGAAAACCCAATTATGTATTCAAAACCAGACTACACGACATTTACTGTTGACGGAATGGAAATCCTTATTAGCGTTTATTCTCCTTCTGGAAAAGTAACTGCCGAAAGCATTACACCAGAGATGAAAACGATGATGACGGCACAAAAGACCTTCTTAGGTAAAATAAATGCGACTAAAAAATACAGTGTATTATTGTATTTATCGTCCATGCAAGAAAATGACGCAAAAGGTTTTGGAGCTTTAGAGCATCCTACAGCCACTACAGTTGTTTTACCAGAATTAATGCCAAAAGAGGAATTGCTAAAATCGATGATGGATGTAGTATCCCATGAATTTTTTCATATTGTAACTCCGCTTAGCATTCACTCAAAAGAAATTCAATATTTTGATTATAATGATCCAAAAATGTCATCTCATTTATGGATGTACGAAGGAGTTACCGAATATTTTGCAAACCTTTTCCAAATCAACCAAGGTTTAATCACTGAAGAAGATTTTTACAATCGTATTTCAGACCAAATGGACCGTGCAGCGAAGATGAACGACACCATGTCTTTTACCACAATGAGTGCCAATGTCCTTAAAGAACCATACAAAGAACAATACATCAACGTATACCAAAAAGGATCATTGATAGGAATGTGTCTTGACATTATTATTAGAGAAAAAAGCAACGGCGAAAGAGGAATTCTTGATTTGATGCAAAAACTTTCAAATGAATATGGCCCTTCAAAACCATTTAACGACGACGAACTTTTTGCTAAAATCACCACTTTAACCTACCCTGAAGTAGGTGCTTTCCTTGCAACTTATGTAGCCGGAACCACTCCTATTCCATACGAAACTTACTTTGCAAAAGTTGGCGTTACAAAATCTACAGTAAAATCTCCTGGCAATGTATTCCTAAAAGGACAAGTACCGTACATCACTGTAAATCCAGAGACCAAAGAAATTGTTGTTATTCCGAATATCGAACTAAATCCTTTCTATACGGCGTTAGATCTTAAAGGAGGCGATATTATAATGGCTATCAACGACAAACCCTATTCCTTGGACAACATCTACGATATGATTGGCGAAAGTCAAAACTGGAAAGAAAACGAAGCTATTACTGTTAAAATAAAACGCAATGGAGTTGAACAGGTTTTAAAAGGAAAGATACAACTTCCATATGAAGAAAAAGAAGCTCTTAACGCCACCGATATAACAAAAAAGGCTTTAAGAGAAGCTTGGTTGAAAGGGTAAAAATAAAAATCAGGCAAAAACTCCCAATTTAGAAATAGATTGGGAGTTTTTTATGAAATTACCCTAAGTAAGCCACTAAACTTTCCAACAATTTTCTTTATTTTGCAGCAAAATATTTAATCAATGAAAAAATCAATTCTTGCATTCGTTTTGTTACTACTTTTAGCATCCTGTGCTAAAAATGAATCAAAAACCAACTTACACGTCACCGGAAATATTAAAGGTCTAAAAACAGGCACCTTATATATTCAAAGAATAGTTGACAGCGCTCTTGTTGCTATAGATACAATTAAAATAGACGGCAGCTCTGCTTTTGAAAGCGATATCGATTTAAAATCACCTGAAATGCTTTACCTATTTCTAGACAGAGGAGTAACCAATTCATTAGACAATAACTTACTATTTTTTGCCGAGCCTGGAAACATAAACATAGATACAAACTTGGACTCCTTCCTTTCTGGAGCAAAAATAACAGGCTCTAAAAATCAAGAGTTATATGAGGAGTATAGAAAAATCAGTTCTCGTTTTAGAGATGACAACTTAAGCTTACTTGAACAAAAATTCAATGCGATCAAAACTAAAAACACAAAAGCAATAGATAGCCTAAGTGCTAAACAAGATGCTAACACAAAAAGAAGGTATTTGTATGCAACCAACTTTGCCATTAACAACAAGGATTATGAAGTAGCTCCATACGTTACTTTATCTGACATCTATGATATCAATCTTAAGTATCTTGATACTATTCAAAAATCAATGACGCCTAAAGTAGCACAATCTCTTTACGGAAAGAAACTAACTAAATATGTAGCTGCGGTTAAAAATCAAGAACAAAACAAGTAGACCATCTATTTTTATTAATACTAAACTCGTATAAACAACTTTTAAAATGTATTAAGGATTCTGAAATAAAGTCTTTTAAAAAAAATACTCAGGAGTAAAAACAGTAAAGTTTTTACTCCTTTTTTATATTAAATATACTGATATCCGCACATTTATTTATAAAAAAACCACAAAACTTATTTAATTAGCTCCTTGAAACTTGATATCAAAACTGTCAATACCCAAATATTTTCAATAAACTTGACATACATAATGTCGAATCCTCATATCTAATACTAGATAGTAAAAATAATTTTTCAAAAAGGTAAACAAAAGAAATGACCTTAACCACTATTTGAAGTATCTATCGATAATAAAGAACCAAATATCTATCACGAAAGCTACCATATATCTTTGAAAAGACGAACTTTAATGCTTAAGTTTTGCAAAATACATCAAATACCATCAATCTAGAATTAAACAATTCAATACAATCACTAAAACTTTTACTAACCATTATCATAGAATAATAAATTACGATGACAACGGACGGCTAAATACTCCACCGACTTTTTTTTTCTGAAACAGAACATTTTAGAACTCAATAAATAGAACTGAGAAATATTAAATTTTCCCATTTTGGAACAACTAACATCTATGCTAAATTTTTACTACTCAATAGGTTTTACTTACAATCCTTCATAATTATAATTCTTACATATTTAAAAATACGAACTAAAATTCCGTGTAAAAAAAACTTCAATTAGCGCTAGGTAACTGAAGTTTCTATTACTCAGAGCGGGACTTGAAGGATCAAGAACAATACTTGGGGAGGAAATGTCGAAAAAAAGTTAGAATTTTGTCAATCTAACAATGAGAGATGACTTCTATAGACCTTTTGAAATTCATGCTACCTGATTTTTTAGTTGACCACTTTGAGGTAGTTTCTGCTAATAACACAGAAGAAATATTGCACCTATATTTTGAGGAGAAAATAAAGCCTCCAAAAGAGTTTGATACCCTTGAATTAGTGTCAAAAGGATTTCAGGATGAAATTACCATTCAGGATTTTCCTTTAAGAGGAAAATTAGTGTATTTGCATATCAAAAGACGCCGTTGGACTAACAAATCCAATGGAGGAATTATTAAAAGAGACTGGACTTTAGTTGCTAAAGGAACCCGCATGACTGAAGAGTTTGCGGCTTTTTTAAAAGAAATTAATAGATAACAGTGCTGCCGACTGTCATACTGTCGGAAAATTTTTAGGTATCGACGGAAAAAAACTTCAAAGACAGTATAAAAAACACCTAAGCTCCTTTAATACCTGGGATCCACTTGAACATGCGCATCAGTGGATTCTTTACCCTGAAAATATGGGTACCCATTTATCAATTGATGAAGTAGCTTTGTCTCAGGGAGAGCTCTATACCACAGTAACCAATAAGAAGTTCAAAAGCAAACAAGGTTGCTTAGTTGCCATTATTGCTGGAACAAAGGCAAATCAAGTCATAGAGCACATCTGTAAGATTGATTATAAAAAAAGAAGTGGTGTTCGGTGTTCAAGAGATCACACTTGACATGGCTAATTCCATGAAGTTAATCTCTAAAAAATGTTTTCTTAGAGCAATACAGGTAATTGATAGGTTCCATGTTCAAAAATTAGCTCTGGAAGCCATGCAAGAAATCAGAATCAAACATCGATGGGAAGCTATGGATCTTGAAAATCAATTGATAATGACAGCCAAAAGAGAGAATAGAGCAAATATACCGGAACTCTTGCCTAATGGAGATTCTGTAAAACAGCTTTTAGCCAGAAGTAGGTACGTGCTTTATAAATCTCGCGAAAAATGGTCTGAGCATCAAAATGAAAGAGCTCAGATGCTATTTGGATTGTATCCAGATATAAAGAAAGCTTACGGTTTAAGTCAGCAACTTCGAGGTATTTATAATAACAACAACGATAAACACATTGCGATGACCAAATTAGCACATTGGTACAGAAATGTAGAGGAATCAGGTTTTAAAAACTTCAATATTATACTCAATACCCTAACTCTGAATTATCAGTCAATATTAAACTATTTTGATAACAGAAGTACTAATGCTTCTGCAGAAATGAAATTCATGAACTCCAAAACAAAAAAAATAAAAAATGAATAATCTTTTAATGCAAAAATAAAAGCGTTCAGAAGTCAGTTTAGCGGGGTGAGAAAAATAGATTTCTTTCTATTCAGATTATCTAATACTTTCGGCTAATCCCCAACTTTTGAAATTGATCCTAGACTTTTTCCTTTTTAGGCTAACTAATATTTACGCCTAATTTTTGCTACTCCACAGGTTTTCGTTGTAATCCGTAATGAGCTTAAAAACAAAAAACCCCGTTCTAACGAACGGGG
>NZ_JBZXDY010000018.1:0-78063 GCF_058725285.1 Flavobacterium sp. DW-iso2
CTCCACCTGCATTGGCTAAAGCCAAAGTAGTATAATATTTAGTTGTTGTTCCAGTATTTGTAGTTTGAACAGTATTGCTGGTAATATCTACTGTTGAAGGAGAACATACTGCAGCGGGGTTTACCACTGTTAATGTTGGCAATGGGTTTACTATCACTTCTACTGATTTTACGATAAAACATCCGGTAGCCACTTCACTTCGGATATAATAGGTTCCAGTTGTTGCAACAGCCGCTGGTGTTGTTAGATCTGATGCTCCACCTGCATTGGCTAAAGCCAAAGTAGTATAGTATTTAGTTGTTGTTCCAGTATTTGTAGTTTGAACAGTATTGCTTGTAATATCTACTGTTGAAGGAGAACATACTGCAGCGGGGTTTATCACTGATAATGTTGGCAATGGGTTTACTGTCACTTCTACTGATTTTACGATAAAACATCCAGTAGCCACTTCACTTCGGATATAATAGGTTCCAGTTGTTGCAACAGCCGCTGGTGTTGTTAGATCTGATGCTCCACCTGCATTGGCTAAAGCCAAAGTAGTATAATATTTAGTTGTCGTTCCAGTATTTGTAGTTTGAACAGTATTGCTGGTAATATCTACTGTTGAAGGAGAACATACTGCAGCGGGGTTTACCACTGTTAATGTTGGCAATGGGTTTACTGTCACTTCTACTGATTTTACGATAAAACATCCAGTAGCCACTTCACTTCGGATATAATAGGTTCCAGTTGTTGCAACAGCCGCTGGTGTTGTTAGATCTGATGCTCCACCTGCATTGGCTAAAGCCAAAGTAGTATAATATTTAGTTGTTGTTCCAGTATTTGTAGTTTGAACGGTATTGCTGGTAATATCTACCGTTGAAGGAGAACATACTGCAGCGGGGTTTACCACTGATAATGTTGGCAATGGGTTTACTGTCACTTCTACTGATTTTACGATAAAACATCCAGTAGCCACTTCACTTCGGATATAATAGGTTCCAGTTGTTGTAACAGCCGCTGGTGTTGTTAGATCTGATGCTCCACCTGCATTGGCTAAAGCCAAAGTAGTATAATATTTAGTTGTTGTTCCAGTATTTGTAGTTTGAACAGTATTGGTAGTAATATCTACCGTTGAAGGAGAACATACTGCAGCGGGGTTTACCACTGTTAAGATAGGTAAAGCATTTACGGTTACTGTTACCGGTTCTGAGCTTAACTCACATTTAGGGCTACCAGCACTATTCTTAATTTTTACGGTGTAATTACCACTAGAAGTAGCAATAAGAGTTGGACTATTTTGTGCCGGCGATATTATAGTACCATTTTTGTACCAAGAATAAATAGGAGAAATAGTATTAGTAATTGCAGTTAATGTGGTTGTCTCACATGCGGTTAAAGTGCCAGTTATAATAGGTTTACAAGTTATGAAATATTCTGGAGTGATAACGGACTGCCCAGTAACAGTGCTACAATTAGAGTTAATATATTTAAATGCTGTTGCACTAACTGTTTGAGGACCACAAACAGTTCCATCGGGTGTTAGTTTATAAGTTAAAGTAATTGGAGTAACAGTTAGTAAATCAGTTTTCCAAGTGATAGCTCCGGGCCCAATAGTAGGAGGTATGGAAGGAGAAACGGATCCGCTGGAAGAAATCACGTTGCTAATTGAGTAACCACTAGGTATGGTTTCTGTAACTATAAGGTCTTTTGCTACCCAGTTCAATTGATTGGCAATTTGAATATAAATACCTGATAAGTCAGCGGAAGATTGAGTTTCAAAATAATAGGGGGTACCAGTCGTAGTACTAATTTTTTGTAGTGTAAATCGAGCCACATTTTCATCATTTCCGGATATTCCTCCAAAAAGACCGATTGAGAATATTTGATTATTATAAGTTACGGAAGGGCTTCCTTTTGGTGTAGTCTTCGCATCCGTTGCAGCTTGAATAGCTGCTGTTATGCAGGTTGTTGTAGCTGGAAAAGTTGGGGTATTACAAGATTGGGTACCAGCAGAACCTGTTGGGCCAGTTCTATTAGTAACACCATCAGATAATAAAACGATACTTCTAGAAGTGCTGCAATCAAATACTCCATAGTCTGTAAGCTCTTTATCAGCTAGTACAATGCCATCTTGATTATTCGTCCATCCACCAGCATTTAAATTAGTTATTGCGGTTTTCAAAGCGGCTTTATCACTATAATTGGTTAATGTTTTCTTTAGCGACGCTTTATCACTGAATGAGACCAAACCAACTCTGTTTTTTCCAGTTGGATTGAGTCCATTTACAGAGATAGGATCAGCTAAAATTTTATCAACGAAAGCTATGGCAGCATCCTGAGCACGGCTTAAAGAAGTGGGATAACCTGAATTAGATCCCATACTGCCAGACACATCGATGACTAACATTACTTCAACAGGCCCCTTTATAGGATTAACACCTGTGAAATCTACCTCAACATCAATGACACCGCAAGATGAGCTTGTGACGCTTTTTGTTGTAGCTATAGATTGACCTACCATATATGAAGATACAATAAGGAATGCTAATACAAAATGTATCTTTTTTATTCCTGATATCTGATTCGTGATTAAGTGTAAAATTTTTTCCATTTTAAATAGTTTTTGGGTGAACTGCCTAATTCCATTCTATTTTAGTTATCCTTCATTTGGATTAATTACTTGTGTATGAACTACGGTTGTTACTTTGTAGTTAGGACAATTGGATGATTCTGCAATTATTTGTGTACAACACCACTTGTCAAAATCGGTACCAATAGGAACACTCACTTTTACTAAAAAATTAACTGATTGACCCGAACTTATTATTATTTGAGAAATGGGTTGTTGATTAATATCAAAAAAAGATGATTCAAGGTTTACATTACTTGAAGTATTTGTTCCATCATTATTAGAACAAGTGCTATTGACATTAAAAGTGTTTAGAGAAAAGTTTTGCGAAAAGGAGGAATTATTTGTGAGAATCATCACGTAATAAGCTCCAGCTGTAGAAGATGAGCTTTGAATATTTCTATCCTTTTCAACTTTTAAAGTAGCGTTACAGGAATTACTTTGACTATAAGAATAAGTAAACCCTAGTAAAAAAAGGCTCAATAGCGCTATTTTAATAATTGAAAGTTTTGTAGTTTTATTCGTTGTTTGAGTAGAATTAGTTTCCATACATTATGATTTAGGGTTATTATTCTGGACTGATTATATATTAATTGAATATTATTTTTTTCCGTATTATTGAAAATTATTCTAAGCGAAATATTGAAACTATTTTAAGGATATTCTTTCTTTTTTTGGGAAGAAAGTATTGGTTAGTAGGTAACCTTTTGCTTGATGAGCTATAAATATGTAATAAAAAATATTGGTATTCTAAATCTAAAAAATCATGTTTTTCATATTGGGTATGAAAAATTAAAAAGCTAGTAGCAAATCTTCTTTTAAATCGTTTAAAATAATTCCTAATTTATTGATTCCGATATCGAAATCAGCCTTTATTCAATATTTTAATGGAAGAAAACATTCTTTTTTTGGGTTAAAGAAATTTTCAGTTGTAGGTAAACTTTCCAATTAACATTATATTTATTCCAATAAATTTTTAAATAGTGTCAATATGTTGATAAATAAATTACCTTGTAACAATACTAAATTTATTTTTTTTTGATAATTTTCAGGAATGAAACTCACTCTTTTTGGGTTAAAAGATTATTTCATCGTAGGCGATTTTTTCCTGTTTTTAATAATTGTAAGAACTATTTTCTAATTACTTATATCCAAAATTAAGAATAATTAATAGTTTCCAATTTATTTATCTTTGAATAGCCTAAATACTCGTTAAATCACATTTTTTGATAAGATTTCATGTAAACTAAGGTATTGCTTTTTTAAAAATTACTAAAAACAGATCGTTTATATGTTAAAATTTTAACAATATAAAAGGTATTGGTACTCGTTTGTTTACTGTTTCAATAGTACTTTATAAATTTTAATTTTTTAAATATATAAACTATCAGTAGTCATTTTAGTACTTGAAATAATAAATAATATTCGTTAACGCTTGTTATTTCGATATTTGTCAATCAATAAATTTAGATCTAGAATTGTAAAAAAATTAATGGGTAAAATTTAATAATAATTTTTGAAGTTAATTCTTGCTAAATATAAATACATCTATAAGATAAATATTTAGTAAGCAAAATGCTAATAAAAAAAACATTATTTAAATGTAACTAGCTATTGTTTAGCAAGTTAAAAAATAAAGATGATTGTGATTTTTATTTCAGATAAAAAGATGTTTAACTAATATTAATCGTATCTTTCTGTTTGATTTAAATCTTATTTGAAGATTATAATAAAATTCTAAAAATATGAAAAATTTGATATTAATACGACATGCTAAATCCAATTGGGATGCTCCTCTACGAGATAGTGATAGACCATTAGATCAACGAGGGGTGAAAGATGCGCATTTAGTGTCATTAAATCTCTTCGATTATTTACCTAAGACTTATGTGATATGGAGTAGTATTGCAAAAAGAGCAATAGATACGGCTACAATTTTTGCACAAAACATTTTATATCCGTTAGAGTGTATTATATATAAAGAAGAGCTTTATACATTTGATGAAAAACAATTAGAAGAAATTATAAAAACAAGTGATAATAGTTTAGAAAGTATCATTCTTTTTGGACATAATGCTGCAATTACAAATTTTGTTAATAAATTTGGAAATACTTTTATTAGTAACGTACCTACAGCTGGATTTGTATCTTTACAATTCGATACCGATTACTGGGCGGAAATTGAAAAAGGGATAACCCAAAAAATAATTGTTCCAAAAGATTTAAAATAAAAATAGTGTTAAAACAAAGATATATAGATAGAGAGAAAAGTTGGTTAGCTTTTAATGCCAGAGTACTTCAAGAAGCAGCAGATGAATCAGTACCACTTTTAGATAGATTACGTTTTTTAGGAATTTTTTCAAATAATTTAGATGAGTTTTTTAGAGTTCGTTTTGCAGCAATACGAAGATTAAGTCTTTCTGGTAAGTCCGGAGAGAAAATTCTGGGAGGTATTTCAGCGCAACAGCTAGTAAAAGATATTACAGAGATTGTAATAGAAGATCAAACAGAAAGCCTTATAATTCTAAAAAAAATTGAAGCAGAACTTGAAAGCGAAAATATTTTTATTATTAATGAGAATGAAATTTCAGTAGAGCAAGAAATATATTTGAAAGATTTTTTCATACAAAAATTGAGCCCTGAATTAGTCACTATTATATTAAATGATTTGTCTGAATTTCCATTATTGAGAGATAATATGGGGTATTTAGCGATCAAATTAGTAATGAAAAAAAACTCAGAAGTTCGATATGCCATTATCGAAATTCCGAAGACAATGAATCGATTTGTTGTTTTACCTTCAGCCGATGAAAAACAATATATAATCCTTATTGATGATGTAATCAGACATAATTTAAAAAGTATTTTTAATATTTTTGATTATGAAAGTGTTTCTGCACATATGATAAAAATCAGCCGCGATGCTCAATTAGACATTGACAGTGATTTGAGCAAGAGCATGCTGGAGAAAATTTCGACAAGTGTAAAAGACAGAAGAATAGGCGAGCCTGTTCGTTTTATATACGATCAATTAATTGAAAAAGACACATTGAATTTCTTCTTGGATAAGATGAACATTGATTCTACAGACAGTATAATACCAGGTGGTAGATATCATAATAGAAGAGATTATATGGATTTTCCAAGTTTAGGGAGATTCGATTTGTTATACGCAAAAAATGATCCTTTACCCATTCCTGGATTAAGTCTGGAAGGAAGTATATTGCAAAAAATTAGTGAAAAAGATTATTTATTGAATGCGCCGTATCAATCCTTTTCTTATCTCACTAAATTTCTTCGTGAAGCAGCTTTGGACCCTAAGGTCACGACAATTAAAATAACTTTGTACCGATTAGCTAAGAATTCGCAAATTATAAGTTCCCTAATCAATGCTGCTAAGAATGGTAAAAAAGTAACAGTTCAGATTGAATTGCAAGCTCGATTTGATGAAGCGTCAAATATATCGTATGCAGAACAAATGCAAACGGAGGGAATTGAACTTATTTTTGGCGTAAAAGGACTAAAGGTGCACAGTAAAATATGTGTTATTGAAAGAATTGAAAGTGGTAAAGTAAAAAGATACGGCTTTATATCAACAGGAAATTTTAATGAAGCTACGGCAAAGGTATATACGGATGTCACGCTGTTTACGAGCCATCAACAGATTCTGAAAGACATTAATAAAATATTTGATTTCTTTAATATTAATTATAGGTTGTACCGCTATAAACATCTAATTGTTTCGCCACATTACACTCGTATTCGATTCTATAAATTAATTGATCGAGAGATTCTGCATGCATTAGCGGGACGAAAAACATACATAAAACTTAAAATGAATAGTTTGTCTGACTTTGGGATGATTGATAAATTGTATGAAGCCAGTAATGCAGGGGTAAAAATACAGCTTGAAGTAAGAGGGATTTGTTCATTGATTCCTGGTGTTAAAGGAATGAGTGCCAATATAGAAGCGATTAGCATTGTTGATAATTACCTGGAACATTCCAGAATATATATCTTTGGAAATGCCGGACAAACAGAGGTTTTTATTTCTTCGGCAGATTTTATGACTCGCAATCTTGATGGACGAGTAGAAGTAACATGCCCAATATATGATCAGGGAATTAAAAAAGAATTGATTGACAATTTTGATTTAGGTTGGAAAGGAAATGTAAAAGCACGTGTTCATTCTGCTTTATTGGATAATAAGTATCGTGAAAGAAATAGTGACCCTGTATTTAGAGCTCAAATAGAAACCTATGAATACTATCAAAAGAAAGTCGAATTATTGGCTGAAACTTTTTAAAAAAATCAATTTTATTTTTTTCGTTTTTCGACAAAAAAGTAAATTAAAAATCATAATCAAGAATGATTACTATAAAAAAATACGCAGCAATCGATATTGGATCAAATGCCATGCGCTTATTGATTGTGAATATTGTTGAGCAAGAGGGTAAAGAACCTCAGTTTAATAAGAGTTCTTTGGTTCGTGTGCCTATTCGTTTAGGACAGGATGCTTTTACTGTAGGCGAAATATCCGAAGAAAATATTGATAGAATGTGCGACGCCATGACAGCATTCAATCTCTTGATGAAAGTACATAAAGTGCAGTCGTATAAGGCATTTGCAACATCAGCAATGAGGGAAGCATACAATGGTAAGGAAGTTGCAGATCTTATCAGGGAAAAAGCAGCTATTAATATAGAAATCATTGATGGAAAAAAAGAAGCAGCAATTATTGCTTCAACAGACTTACACCACTTGTTAAAAACAGATCAAACGTATCTTTTTGTGGATGTTGGTGGAGGTAGTACTGAATTTACACTTTTTTCGAATGGCAAAATCGTAACTTCTAGGTCGTTTAAAGCTGGAACCGTTCGATTGTTAAATGATATGGTTTGTGATGTAGTATGGGACGAAATTGAAAAATGGATTAAAACAATAACTGTCGATTATGAAGAAGTAACCCTTATAGGTTCTGGAGGTAATATTAATAAATTATTTAAAATGTCGGGCAAAATGCAAGAAAAACCTTTGTCTTATATTTACATGACTTCACAATATTCTTTCTTGAATTCATTGACTTATGAACAAAGAATTTCCGAATTAGGGTTAAACCCAGACCGTGCCGATGTTATTATTCCCGCTACTAGAATCTATCTCAATGCAATGAAATGGAGTGGAGCAAGACAAATTTATGTTCCTAAAATTGGATTATCGGATGGAATTGTAAAGGCCATGTATTTTGGTAAAATATAAAAGGAAGTAGCTGGTTCAAATTTTAAGTTAAATAACTGATTTTTAACTATTTATGTTTTATATTGAGATTATCTTTGCCTAAAAATACCCAATGGAAAAATATCGATTGGAGATGTTTAGCGACGGAGTGCTCGCAATCATAATTACCATTATGGTATTGGAAATTGACGGTCAAGTTGGAAATGCATTTAATGATTTGACATCTCTTTTTCCAGCTTTTTTTAGTTACGTATTGAGCTTTACCTATGTGGGAATTTATTGAAAAAACCATTACTATTTAATGCAAAGTATTTCTAAAATTAATGCACAAATACTTTGGGCTAATTTACATTTCTTATTTTGGCTGTCGTTAATTCCCATTTCTACAAAGTGGATGGGAGTCCATTATTTTGCCAAAGCAATACTTACTTTTTATGGAATAATATTATTTTTATGTTCAATATCTTTTTGGCTGCTGCAGAATGCTATTATAGCAAATGAGGGCAAAGAATCACGGATTGCAATAGCGGTAGGGAAAGACACTAAAGGCAAGCTTAGCTTTATATTATATTTTGTCGCAATTTTCTGTTCTTTTTATAGCGAATTGATTTCCGTAGTTATTATGTTTCGGTACTAATGATTTGGTTAGTAGGGGATAAAAAAATAGAAAAAAAATAAATTCGGACAAGTGTTAAAAATTGATTTTGATTTTATCCGTTTAAGTCCAATCCAAATGTGATTCTTAACAGTTCAATACTAGGGTTTATTTCATGTAATCTATTGTAGCGGTCTTGATCATTGAAATTCTTTTTGTTTTCAAAACTTTCATTTACAATAACTTCGATTGTAATATCATGATTGTATAAATGTCCTTTTAAATGTCCCAAAAGTCCATTTAACTCTTTTTCAAAATCTAATTTCGAACCTTCATTAGGCAGTTCAAGCGTAATGTCAGATCCATTCAAAACGGGATCATTGATGAGTAACAAGGATTCCATAATCTTAAATCCTTTATCACCTAATCGCTTGGCATATTTAGTCCATTGTACTAACATCTCCGTTTCTGAAAAAGCTTCAGTAGGCAAATCAACCACTTCTTTTACATACGCTTTATTGCTTTCTTCCAACGCTCTTTTAGCACGAATACTGGATAATGAAAAAGCTGAAACCTTAGGTTCATTTGATGTGGTATCCGTTTTAACGGAAGGAACAGAAATGCTAATTTCAGGTTTTTTTTCTACTACAATTTCTTTTGGTTCTGAGACTGCTTGCAATGGAGCAAGCGCATTCTCTGTAGCTTTTGTTTGATCTGCTATAGAGTAATCTCTTTTTCTAAAATAAGTAGGCGGAATTATAAAGGACTCAACTTTTTTTTTTCTCCATCATAAGTGATAGAGGCGAGTTGCATCAGGCAAAGTTCAACCAGTAATCGCTGGTTTTGACTCAGTTTGTATTTTAAATCACAATCATTTGCAATAGCGATTCCTTTCAACAAAAAAT
Organism: Flavobacterium sp. DW-iso2; assembly: GCF_058725285.1. Classification (NCBI taxonomy): domain Bacteria; kingdom Pseudomonadati; phylum Bacteroidota; class Flavobacteriia; order Flavobacteriales; family Flavobacteriaceae; genus Flavobacterium; species Flavobacterium sp. DW-iso2. The sequence continues at coordinate 9,350 of NZ_JBZXDY010000018.1, forward strand.
CTTGGCTACATTTCTGAGCTTGTAACTCGTACATTTTTTGAGCTTGTTCACCAACTTCTAATAAAGATAAAGTAGAAGGCGTTTTGCTTACTAGTAAATCTCTAAAATGAGAGGCTAATCCAGATACAAAATGATGCGCATCAAAACCCTTAGAAAGAATGTCGTTAAAAGCCATCAGTAACTCAGGAATTTTATTTTCAAGAATTAAATCTGTAACCGTGATATAGGTCTCATAATCGAGTACATTCAAGTTCTCGGTAACGGCCTGACGGGTCAAGTTAGTTCCGCAATAAGAAACAACTCGGTCAAATATCGACAAAGCATCACGCATGGCACCATCTGCTTTTTGTGCAATAATGTGTAAGGCATCATCTTCAAAAATGATTCCTTGACTAGTTGCCACTTCCGCAAGATGTTCTTTAGCGTCTTTTACCGTGATTCTTTTGAAGTCAAAGATTTGACAACGCGATAATATGGTTGGAATAATCTTATGTTTTTCGGTCGTTGCCAATATGAAAATGGCGTGCTTTGGCGGTTCTTCCAGTGTTTTCAGAAAAGCATTAAAAGCCGCTGAAGATAACATGTGCACCTCATCAATAATATAAACTTTATATTTTCCAGTTTGTGGCGGAATGCGAACCTGATCAATCAAGTTCCTTATATCATCAACTGAATTGTTAGACGCAGCATCTAATTCGAATACATTAAAAGCAAAATCTTCAGTAGGGTCATCGTAGCCCGGTTGATTAATTTTTCTAGCTAAAATACGAGCACAAGTCGTTTTTCCAACTCCTCTAGGTCCCGTAAATAATAGGGCAGAGGCTAGATGATTGCTTTCTATGGCATTCAGCAAAGTATTAGTAATGGCTTTTTGTCCTACTACATCATTAAATGTTTGAGGACGATACTTACGAGCCGATACAATAAATTGTTCCATAGAATTTTTATTCGAAAGCAAATATAGTCATTGCCATTATATTATGAAAATGATAATTTGTTTAATTCTAAAATTATTGGAATTAGAAAATTGAACTCCTGTTTTTACAATACAAAAAGACTTAAAAAAAAGTATAGATTTAAGTCTTTTAGCAGTTTTTTTACGGTTCTCTTTTGTCAATTTAAAAGCTTGAATTTTAAATTCATAACTTCTAATTTCAGATGATTTTATCTCACAAGTCAAAAATTTACTGGAGCTTTGTTTTAAAAATTTTATAGGCCAAAATCAAGAAGACTATTATTTTCTTCCTTCAATAGTAAGTTTAATTAGTACTTGTGCCGCATCACTAACTGAATTTGCGGCAAAACCAGTGACAAAAACACCGTTTTCACCAGATTTTGTAGTTATGCCGTAAACTATCGCTTCGTCATCTGGGTTTGTATTTCCTTCGTAGCGGTAGATGTGCACAATTTGATAATTGTTGGGATTTTTTACAATATCGTCTTCATGAAGATTAAAATCATATGTAAATCCTTTTTCCTTTAATTCTTCTAAGGCTTTTGAAACAGTGGCATAATGATAAATATTTTCCATGGTATTTTTTAATTCATTTTTAAATTTATAATTGCAAAAAATATAAAATAACTTTATTGTCAAATTAGAGAGTCTAATTTTTATTTTATCCTGTTTTTTATACTAATATTTATCAGTGCTTGAGCCGCATCACTAATTGAATTTGCAGCAAATCCCGCAACAAAGACTCCTTTTTTTCCAGAGGTTGTTTGTATGCCATAAACTACAGCTTCATCCCCAGGATCTGTATTTCCTTCATATCGGTACACATGTTTAATCTCATATTTCTGTGGGTTTTTTACAATATCTTCTTCGTGAAGGTTAAAGTCATAGGTAAACCCATTTTCATTTAACTCATCTAAGGCTTTCGAAACAGTGGCATAATGATACATTTGAGTCATAATTTTTATTTTTATATAGTACTAGGAGATTTTATTTCGAATCTATTTTTACTAAATTAAAGAAATTAGACTATGTTCTACATTGATTGTCACTATTTTCAATACATAACTTAGCTAATACAATTACAGCTTCATTGTTTGTTTTGGCCGAAAAGCCAGCGACAAAAACCCCTTTTTTGCCAGCAGAAGAGGTAATGCCATATACTATAGCTGAATCGCCTGGATCAGAATCTCCTTCATATCTGTAAACATGTTTTACTTGATGTTCAGCAGGTTTCTCAATAATGTCTTCCTGATTGATGTTATAATCGTAAGTAAATCCTAGTTCATATAATTCATCAAGGGCTTCAGAGACGGTTGAATAGTGATATATAGGTTTCATAGATAGTGTTTTAAATTACATTTAAAGATAAGTAATTTAAAATTAAGACTTTGTAAAATAGCTGTTAAAGTAAAATTTAATGTTTGACTTCGAGTTAAAATTGTTGTAATTTCGCCCCACAGACCGCCTTATCGTCGTCTCGTCTTTTGGGACGAGAGGGAGGAAAGTCCGGACACCTTAGAGAAGCATAGCGGGTAACCCCCGTCGGTTTTGTCTGCAAAGGCGAGATTAGGACAAGTGCAACAGAAAGTATGTACAGGTAATGCTGTAGTGAAACCAGGTAAACTCTATGCGGTGAAATATCAAGTATATCAGCATTTAAGGGCTTCTCGTCCGTTGTTGAAGGGTAGATAGCTTGAGTCATACAGTAATGTATGATCTAGATAAATGATAAGGGTCTCGATTTATCGGGATACAGAATCCGGCTTATAGGTCTGTTTTTTTTATTCAACAATTAATAAAAAGGGATTGTGAAATCTAAAAGGGAACCATTAAGAAATTAAGTCTCATTAAGTCAATAGGCTTAATTTTCTAAATTTCTTAATGGTTTCATTTTTATTGTAAACTGTAGGTATGCTAACAAGAATTGGAATTTTAGGAATGGGTGGAGTAGGTGGTTATTTTGGCGGACTTTTGGCGAAAGCCTATGCCGAATCAGATCAATTCGAAATTGTATTTATCGCTCGCGGTGAAACCCAAAAAGCAATTGCAGCTTCAGGATTAAAGATCATCACTGATGATCAGGAAATTATTGCCTTTCCAAGTATTGTTTCTAATGATCCGCTAACAATAGGAAAACTCGATTATCTAATTTGTGCGACAAAAACGTATGATATAGAAGAAAGTCTTCTTTCGTTAGAAAAATGCATCAGTAAAAATACATTTTTTTTACCTTTATATAATGGTGTTGACGCAACAGAAAGAATAAGCACCCTTTATCCTGATAATGAAGTTTTACAGGGCAGCGTGTATATCGTTTCGATGATTGAATCCCCAGGAGTCATTAAAAAAATGGGACCTTATGAAAAATTGTATTTCGGATCTGATACCGCACCAATAGGAAGGTTAAAAGCACTACAAACTATTTTTAAGAATGCGTCAGTAGAAAGCTACCTCGTTGATAACATAGAGGAAACGGTTTGGGAAAAATTTATTTTCATTTCTGCTTTGGCTTCAGCTACTTCCTACTTAAATCAAAATATAGGCGAAATCATAAATAGTGATTCTAGCAGAGCACTATATGTTGAACTCTTAAATGAGATTACGATGCTAGCCGCGGTAAAAGGATTGAATTTACCTAATGATATTGTTATGCAAACGATTCATAAATTAGAGAAAACACCAAAAGACGCAACTTCTTCAATGCATCGCGACGTATTGGCCGGTAGAAAATTTGAATTGGCTTCTTTGACTGAATTTGTTGTCAATGAAGGACTGAAATATGAAATGGAATTACCAACTTATAAAATGGTTTTGGATAAATTAGCAGAGGTTTCCAATAACTAATTAATGCTATTTATTCTCTTATTTATCATACTGAAGTATTAAGAATTTAATCCAAATTATAAAAGCCTTCGTGAAACGAAGGCTTTTATATTATCTAAGTACATTGATTATTCTTCTTCGCCGCCTTCAAATAGATCAGCATCCGATTCTTCCTCACCAGAACTCAATTCGAAAAAACTAAAAATAGAACCACCGTAACTTTTCTTGAAAGAAAAATTATCCATATGGTCTAACTTCGTGTATTTAGAATGCTCGATTATCATCATTCCGTCATCATTAAGCGTATTTTTTTCGAAAATCAATAAGACAATTTTTTCAAAAATCTTTTGATCAAGTGCGTAAGGTGGATCAGCAAAAATAATGTCGAAACTAGCATTGTTTCTTTCTAAAAATTTAAAAACATCACTTTTAGTTGCCGCGATATTAAAATCATATTCGGCAGCCACTTGTTTAATGAATTTTACACAACCAAAATCGCCATCTACTGATGTAATTGGTGCGCTACCTCTGGAGGCAAATTCATAACTTATATTTCCGGTTCCTGCGAACAAGTCCAATATTTTTAAACCATCAAAATTAAAATGGTTATTGATTACATTGAATAATGCTTCTTTAGACATATCGGTAGTGGGGCGAACAGGCAAGCCTTTTGGGGGAGAAATGCGTCTTCCCTTGTATTTTCCTGAAATGATTCTCATGAGTTGAAAAGTATAAAATGATTTCTGTTTTCGGCCTCAGAAAAATAATTGTTCCATCGTAAATCGTCGACGTCAATAAGTGAAACGTTACGAATGTATTTATAAGCTATTTTAAAAAAATCACTTTCGGTGTCTATATTTCCTATCAATTCTAACGGAAAATTTTCGGGATTTAAACTCAATTGCTCTGCGGTAAACAAAACATAGTAAATGAAATCTTCGGGAGTTTGATAATCAAAAGAATTGAATAATAACAGCTTCTGATTTTGGATCACAATAATCTCAAAGTGTCCTTGACTGAAATGCGCCGTCATTTTCTTGTCGTCGATATTTTTGGATGCATCTAAAAGCTTCGTCACTAAAATACTATTTGCATGCTTATAATCGAAAGTGCCAAATTGATCTATGAAAAAGTTGTTCATATTTACATAAGGAATGTAAACAGAATTGATTTGGTAATTACTGATTTCGTCGTATGCAAAAAAATCAGTATCAAAAACCTTGGTATTGTATTGCAAATAACTCCCCAGGAAATTTTCGTCAAAAAGTGGAGCGGGAACAAATGTAGACAGATTGTTATTGTGTATAATCAAGACATCATCATAGGTTTCGCTCAATTCAGGATGATCCCTAAAGGCATTCGAAAATAAATCTTCAATTTTAATTCCTTTGTGAAAAGAATCAAAATGGACTTCGTTAAAGGAAGTAATTGTATTATTGAGTGTGTCAAAACAGCAAAAAGACAATCCCGCCAAGGAAACTTGGATGGAGAGTTTTTTATATTTCTTTTCGGTAATATTTGTGTTTTGTGTAGACATAATCTGATTTATAATCCATTCTGTTTGTAGAAAACGGAACGAGTTAAATGCGATGACAAACTTACAAATTAAAATAACAATAGCAATGCCAATGGCAGTGACAAAAAGTAATGAGAATATCAAAATCCCATAGAAATTAAAAAAAGAGATAAATGAGACTAATATCTAAATTGAAATTGAAATTTTCATTGGTTTTTGATATTGAAACCCTTACTTTGCAGTTAAAATATGTCAGATGAACTCCTCCTTGTTTTATAGTCTTTTACGAAATAAATTCCCTTTTGCTCCCACGTACAAACAGGATATTTTTTTTCAAAAGATCGCTATTTTTTTAACTGAAACGGATAACGACACGATTTTTGTCCTTAAAGGTTATGCAGGAACGGGTAAAACGACGGTAATTTCGACGATTGTAAATAACCTTTTGGACATAAATAAAAAATATGTTTTGCTTGCGCCAACAGGTCGTGCCGCAAAAGTAATCGCCAGTTATTCGAACAAACCAGCTTTTACGATTCATAAAAAAATCTATTTTCCAAAAAAGTCTTCTGGTGGGGGAGTTTCTTTCACCTTGCAACAAAACAAACATAAAAACACCATATTTATCGTTGATGAAGCCTCGATGATTTCGGACACCAACTCGGATTCTAAATTGTACGAAAACGGTTCTTTGCTCGATGATTTGATTTCATATGTGTATTCAGGAACAAATTGCAAGATGATTTTATTGGGAGATACAGCTCAATTGCCTCCGGTGAATTTAGATATTAGTCCAGCATTGGATACCCATACATTGAGTTTGAATTATAATAAGGAAGTCGAATATATCGAACTTGACGAAGTGATGCGTCAGGAAGAGGATTCTGGAATATTGTATAATGCAACGGAACTTCGGGAATTATTGAAAGATTCCTTCATCACAGATTTTCAGTTTAATGTTCGAAAATTTAAAGACATTGTTCGCCTGACTGATGGGTATGACATTCAGGATGCGATCAACTCAGCCTACAGTAATTATAGTATAGAAGACACCGCTTTTATTGTTCGTTCGAATAAAAGAGCCAATCAATATAATGAGCAAATTAGAACCAAAATTCTCGATAAAGAAAGCGAATTGTCCTCAGGCGATTTCCTGATGGTAGTTAAGAACAATTATTTTTGGTTGAAAGATTCAGATGAAGCTGGTTTTATTGCCAATGGGGATATTATTGAAGTATTAGAGATTTTCAATATTAAGGAACTCTACGGTTTTAAGTTTGCCAATGTAAAAATTAGAATGGTCGATTATCCAGATCAAAAGCCTTTTGAAACGGTTCTATTATTAGACACTATAAAAAGTGAATCACCGTCCTTGACTTACGAAGAATCAAACAGATTATATCAGGAAGTTTTGAAAGACTATGAAGGGGAGACCAAGTACAAGCAATTTCAAAAAGTAAAAGCCAACGAATATTTTAATGGCTTGCAAGTAAAATTCTCTTATGCGATTACCTGTCATAAATCGCAAGGAGGGCAGTGGAATACTGTTTTTATTGAACAACCTTATTTGCCAAACGGAATTGATAGAGATTACATCCGATGGTTGTATACCGCTATGACAAGAGCAAAAAATAAATTATATTTGATCGGTTTTAAAGACGAGAGTTTTGTGGAATAATTTCGTTCTTTTCGCCGTTATAACCGAATCTAATTTTTAAAAATAAATGATTAAACCGCTTACTTCGTTACGCTTCCTTTTTGCTTTTATGATATTTGTACATCATATGACTTTTTTGGCAAAAAGTAAATCATCGACTTTGCGGTGGATTCATGAATCTATTTTGAAAGAGGGATACATAGGAGTAAGTTTCTTTTTTATTTTAAGTGGTTTTATTCTTGCTTATAATTACCGCGATTCGATGTTAAATCAAAAAATATCAAAATCTAATTTTTATATCGCCAGAATTGCCCGAATCTACCCGCTTCATCTATTAACCTTACTAATTGCTGTCCCCATAACGATTCAAAATGTAAATTTTGAACTTTCACTTTGGTTCAAACAGTTGTTTTTTAATTCTACATTGACCCAAAGTTTTGTTCCAATAAAGAAAATATACTTTTCTTTTAACTCTCCGTCATGGAGTATATCTAATGAGCTTTTTTTCTATTTACTTTTTCCCTTTTTAATCCTTTTAATTTCGAAACTCAAAATTCTTAAATACAGTAAAGGCTTATTAATTCCATTTTTACTTTTACTGCCAATATTGATGTTAGTAATCCCTCCAATCTATTATAAAAATCTATTCTATGTTAATCCATTTTTTAGGATTTTTGATTTTGTCGTTGGAATACTTCTTTTCGAATTATATTTAAAAATAAAAAATACAGAGAAGGTCATTAATTATAATGTCTTGGAATTTAGTTCCATACTATTATTAGTTGTTTTTTTTATTTTTCATAGCGAGCTTCCATTAGTGGTTCGATATTCCATTTACTATTGGTTACCCATGAGTTTTTTAATACTGGTTTTTGCATTCCAAAAAGGCGTAGTATCAAGATTATTATCTACTAACACTTTGATTTTACTTGGCGAAATAAGTTTTGGTTTTTATATGTTTCATCAACTAGTTTTGAAATATTTCTTAATGTTAAATAAATCGCTCCTTCATATTACAAATGAATATTTAATTATTTCCATCATTTTAATCGTTTCGCTCATAATAAGTTATATTAGTTTAATCTGGTTTGAAAATCCAGTAAATAGATATTTAAAAAGAATTTTGATTAAGAAAACGAAGGATTAGAGTTTTAAAATAATTACAAAGGAGGATTGTTTTTATTATATTTGTATTACAAAAAGTCATTTTATGAGTACAATAACTATTGAAGTCGATGAAAAACACATTTCGTTTGTTAAAACACTTTTAGAACATCTAAAAGGAGTTAGAAATGTTACTGTTCAGTATGAGGACAGTCCCTATAATCCTGATTTTGTAAAATCAGTGCAAGAAGGTAAAGCTGAATATAATCGCGGCGAATCTACGACGATGTCTGTTGAAGATTTATGGAAGTAAAATTCACCAAAAAAGCAATAGAACATATTGGGTTTTGGAAAAAATCAGGAAATAAAGCGATTCAAAAAAAGATTCAACTTCTTATTGAAGATATAATAAAAAGCCCATTTGAAGGTATTGGAAAACCTGAAGCATTAAAATATAATTTACAAGGAACTTGGTCGAGAAAAATAAATGAAGAACATCGTATTTTGTATGAGATACCTACCGATGGGATTTTATTAATACATAGTTTAAAAGGACATTATACAGATTTAGATATTTAAAAAAAAGCAAACCTCACTTTCACTAAGTGGGGTTTGTTTTTATTAACTTAAAAGAATATAGTTTAAATGAAAATAGTAACTTGGAATTGTAACGGGGCTTTTAGAAATAAATTCGAACAAATTACTTCATTAAATGCTGATATAATAATTATTCAAGAATGCGAAAATCCAGAAGAATCAAAAGATAAGAAATATCAAATTTGGGCTGAAAATTATTTATGGATTGGAGGTTCTAAAAATAAAGGGATTGGAATCTTTGCAGCGAAAGAAATTAAATTAAAAAAATTAGATTGGACTAATAAATATAAAGATCATAATGTAAAACACTTTCTACCTTGTTCAGTTAATGAAAGTTTTAATTTATTAGCTATTTGGACTCACAAAAATAATTCTCCAACTTTTGGCTACATCGGGCAGTTTTGGAAATATCTTCAAGTAAATAAAAGCAACTTTAAGAATATAATAATTGCGGGGGATTTTAATAGTAATGTTAGGTGGGATTGTTGGGATAGATGGTGGAATCATTCTGATGTCGTCAAAGAGTTAAATGAATTAGGAATTGAAAGCCTTTATCATAATTTCACAAAAGAAAAACAAGGAGAAGAAAAACAGCCTACATTTTATTTACAGCGAAATATAGAAAAGCCATATCATATAGATTATTGCTTCGGATCTAAAAATTTCGTTGAAAAACTTACAAATATTGAAGTTGGTGAATTTAAAGATTGGAAACATTTAAGTGATCATAATCCAATTTTAATAACATTTTAAAATTTATAGAGAAGGTCTATCATTTTAATATTGCAGTAAAAAAAATCACAATAATCCAAGTACATATTCCAGACAAAAATAAAACAAGAATTGATATATTTGCTGACAATATAAACAAGCCTTTGTATCAGTTGAATTAAATTTTTTCTTAGCGTCTTAGCGCCTTCGTGGCAAAAACATGAACAAACACATAAACATGAAAATAATAGCCGTCATTCCCGCCCGTTACGCCTCTACACGATTTCCTGCTAAATTGATGCAAGACCTTGGAGGAAAAACTGTGATTTTAAGAACCTATGAAGCAGCAGTAAGCACACAATTGTTTGATGATGTTTTTGTAGTGACGGATTCTGATTTAATTTTTTTAGAAATTGTTTCTAACGGAGGAAAAGCCATTATGAGCATCAAAGAGCATGAATCGGGGAGTGATCGAATTGCAGAAGCAGTTGCGAATCTAGATGTGGAAATTGTGGTTAATGTACAAGGGGACGAACCTTTTATTGATACGGAACCTTTAATGAAATTGATTGAAATCTTCAGAAAAGATGCTGCTGGCGAGGTCGATTTGGCTTCGCTAATGCGCGAAATTATGGATGAGGAAGTCATCAATAATCCCAATAACGTGAAAGTAGTAACAGATCAAAACGGTTTTGCATTGTATTTTTCGCGTTCGGTAATTCCTTATCCCAGAGAAAAGAACGTAGGGGTTCGTTACATGCAGCACATCGGGATTTATGCCTTCAGGAAGCAAGCCTTGTTGGATTTTTATAGTTTGCCTATGAAATCATTGGAAGCATCCGAAAAACTAGAGCAACTACGTTACTTAGAATTTGGAAAACGCATCAAAATGGTTGAAACTACACATGTAGGGATTGGAATCGATACTCCCGAAGATTTAGAAAAAGCAAGACTGATGCTGTAAACTGTTAGTTACTGTCTTGGTCAAAATAGCCTTTAGATTTTATTTTGGTAGAGAAAAAATTCAGGAATAAAACCACAAACATCAGCACAATCGTAGATTGTACACTTACTAAAAATTTCCCCAAAGGGTCTATGGGATAAAAATCACCATACCCAATTGTGGATGAAGTTACCGTACTAAAATAAATAGCATCAAACCAATGCGTAAAGGGTTTGTTGAAATTATTAGTGAAGGAATACAAAGCTGCAAAACCGAATACCATTTCTATATAATTAAAGAAAAGCAATAGCATCGATCTTTTATAAGAACGCGGTTTTGAAAATAGATCAGAGGCAAAAATTAATGTGGGAATGTATAAAATCGTTTCTAGCATAACATAAACCATTATACCAAGAATGAAAGGATGGTTTTGCCAATGATTCATGAGAATCAATAATGGTAAACTCACTTTTAGCAAAACATAGAAATCCACTGCTAGGTCTTCATATTCTGCTCCTTTTTTTGAAACTAAATATTTAATATAAATTCCTGGAAAAAATAACTGCGAAGTCGAAAGGAATAAACGAACAATTTTTTCTATTCCGTTATCATCCTGATGGTCGTTATTCCAAATTGCTTTTATATTCTGAATTCTCTTTTGAACAGGATTAAACTCTGGCTTTGCCATTTTGGTAACATTACCTAAAAGTAGTTTGCGAAAGACTTTTTTCATTAAATTTAGTTTTGCTATTCCTATCGAAAGTACGAAATATATGTTTTATTTATCAAAAGGAAAAAATGGAGCATTAATTTATTTTAGACTTTTTTTTCAATAACAATTAACTCATTATGAACTTCAATTCTGGGTATCGATTTTATACTGTAATTAGTGGTGCAAAAATCTGAGATGTATTTTTTATTTCTAAGGTTGTGTTCCTTATTTAGAAGCATCGTATTGAAGAGTACAAATCCTTTGCTTTTTAATAGATAGCAAATGCGATTGATAAAATAAGTTTCATATAAAAAATTAGGCATTGTAGTATCCTGGAAAACATCAATAATAATCAAATCGTATTTCTCTTTGGTTTTCAAAACAAATTCAAAAGCATCATCAATTACGATTTCTAGTTGTTGAATTTCATCCAGTTTAAAATAGTGATTGGCCACTTTGATAATTTCGGGATCAATTTCGACTCCAGTAATTTTTCCATCAAAATTAATTTCATCAACTAACGTTTTTACAACACTACCGCCAGCGACGCCAAGCACTAAAATGTGATTCATTTTATTTATTTTGTCGAAGCCAATGGTTTTTAGTCCTAATCTTAAAATACGTTGTAAACTGCCGTAAGAATAATTAGTATTTTCTGAATCCAATACTAATTCACCATTTGCCCAAGTAATCTCAATGGATTTGCTTAAAGCAGATTTTACGGTGTGAATATTAATAGGAATAAGGTAACTAAGTACTTTTTTAAACATCAAAGACGGTTTTTATCAAAAATAAGTTTTAAATTATATATTTTGCAACAAATTAGAGAGTAATGAAGAAACAAATTTATAAATGGATCTTTTTCCGCCTTATGGGTTGGAAAATTGTAGGTACGATTGACCCAGTCATAAAAAAATGTGTGATGATGATTATGCCACATACCAGCGCTCATGATTTTTATCTAGGTATTTTTACTAGAGGTATAACAGGACTAGAAATGAATTTTGTGGGGAAAAAGGAATTGTTTACTTTTCCTTTGGGTTGGTATTTCAAATACATGGGAGGAGAGCCGCTCGATCGATCTGGCGGAATGAATAAAGTAGATTCGATTGCAGCCATTTTTAGCAGAAGAGAAACTTTTCGTCTTGCCGTAGCTCCAGAAGGAACACGCAATAAAGTAGACCAACTTAAAACAGGATTTTACTATATCGCTTTAAAAGCAAATGTGCCCATAGTTCCAGTTGCATTTAATTTTGGAAAAAAAGAAGTTAATCTTGGAGCTCCGCTAATGCCAACAGGAAATATTGAAGAAGACCTGACTATTTTAAAAAAGCATTTTGAAGGAGTAGAAGGTAAAATTGCCGAAAAAGGATTTAAAGAATAATTCCAACTTAAAATTAGTCGCATTTAAAAAAGCCAATCCTTTTATTAAAAAAGGGTTGGCTTTTTTAGTTTGGCGTAAAAACTTTGAAAGTACCATTTTTATAAAAGAACACAATTTTTTCCACTTCACCCGAAATGGATTCAGTGACTACATTTTGAATATTTTCATTTTTTGAAACAAATCTGTTTTTCTCTTCTTGGTTTTTCTCTTCAGAAAATAAATTTTGAGGTGCAATAGATTCTGGAATTGGAGCAGGTGCATTTGGTTTGATTATTTCATCTAATTTCTTTTCCTGATTTTGAATTGGTTCGTCATTTTTTGGAAAACTGCCTTTCCCATTCAAAATCCAATACAAATCTACATCAGGAAAAACATCAAGAATTTTAAGAATAAAATCCAAGCTGGGTTTATTTCTGCCCGATAGAAGGTGAGACAAGCTGGAGCGTTGTACGCCAATTTTGTCAGCAAATGCCGAAGCATTTAAACTATAATAATCCAATATAATTTCGAGTCGTTTAATAAAATCCTCAGTGTTTACCATTGTAAATAGCTATTCAAATTAATGTATTTACAAATGTAACACATTCCAATAAGAATAGCAAAATTACAAGTGTAAATTGTATCCGACTCAGTATTTAAGCATAATTAAAGCATTAATATAGGTACGCTAACATACTGATAATTAAATATATCTTTCATGATAGTAAACGGAGTGACATTTGTCATTTAGCAACTCCATCGAATGCTTATATAACGGTATAATACTGTTTACATTTATAAAATCTACCAATTTCAATCTGTTTACAATTGTAAAAATAAAGATGTTTACTTTTGTAAATCAAATAATACACTATGGATTTAGAACAATTATTCAATGATAATAAAGAGCAGTCTATTGAAGGAAGGTACCTTCCTTTAGAATCAATTGAACCTTTATTAAACCGATTAAACACGAATAATCAACTATCAGTTATTGGGGAATCGGTGCTTAAAAAACCAATTTATAGCTATCAAATTGGCGAAGGGAAAACTAAAATATTGCTTTGGTCTCAAATGCACGGAAATGAAAGTACAACCACAAAAGCCTTGTTTGACTTTTTAAATGTGCTACATAATGGTTCGGTGCTTGCTGCGGAATTGTTAAATACGTTTACTTTTTGTTGTATTCCAATGTTGAATCCAGATGGTGCGCAGCGGTATACTCGTGTAAACGCAAATGAAGTTGATTTGAATAGGGATTCCCAAAACTTAACACAACCGGAAAGCAGGGTGTTGAGAGATGTTTTTGATTCATTTCAACCTAATTATTGCTTTAATCTGCATGACCAGCGTACTATTTTTGGAGTAGAAAGTACCGGTAAGCCTGCTACAGTTTCTTTTTTGGCTCCTTCATTTAACGAAGAGCGCGAAATAAACGAATCTCGATTGAAGGCTATTAATCTTATTGCAGGTATTAATAAGGTCTTACAGCAGTATATACCAGGTCAGATAGGTCGATTTGATGATTCTTTTAATCTAAACTGTATTGGAGATACTTTTCAGGCACTTGGAGTACCTACTTTATTATTTGAGGCAGGACATTTTCAAGAGGATTATCAAAGAGAAAAAACAAGAAAGTACATTTTTATGGCATTAACTTCTAGTTTTGCGATACTTAGCGAAAACGATATAGTTGTTAACGGAATTAACAAATATTTGAATATTCCTCAAAATAAAGTCGTTTTTTATGATTTTTTATATAAAAATGTCAAATTAAATTATGATGGTATTGAAAAAATTACGAATTTTGCCGCACAATACAAAGAGGAGTTAATAGAAAACGAACTGTTTTTTAATGCTTATTTTGTAGAGATTGGAGATTTAGAAGGATATTATGGTCATTTCGAGTATGATGCAAAAGAAGCAGAATATAAAGATAAAGACGGTAGTTTTCCGAAATTAAATCAAAAAGCCAATTTTTATTTAGAAAATAGCGTTAAATTTGTTAATGGATTGATAAAAAAATAATTTTTTGCGTCAATTTATTGTTTTTATGTATATTTTTAAACTTTGTATTAGTCAATTATAAATATTAATTATAGAAATATGAGTAAGTTCCGTTTAGATGAAGTAGATCACCAGATATTAGATATGTTGATTGATAACACAAGAGTTCCGTTCACAGATATTGCCAAGAAATTATTAATTTCTGCTGGAACTGTCCATGTTAGAGTTAAAAAAATGGAAGATGCAGGAATCATTATGGGTTCGTCATTAGTGCTTGATTATGACAAATTAGGGTATTCATTTATTGCTTATGTAGGAGTATTTCTTAATAATACATCTCAAACTAAATTCGTTTTACAGCGTATTAATGAGATTCCTTTTGTGACTGTGGCTTCTGTAACTACTGGAAAATTTAATATTTTCTGTAAAATTAGAGCCAAAGATACAAAGCATGCTAAGGATGTTATTTTTATGATTGATGATATTGACGGTGTTTATAGAACAGAAACTATGATTTCATTGGAAGAAAGCATCAATGATAAGAAGCGCTTGATGCATACGATATTTAAAAACATGTAATACACTTGATTGCTATATTTTACTATAACCTCAAGTTAGTTCTTGGGGTTATTTTTTTTATAACTATTTTCCGCTAAACTCAACCAACTACAACAAAATTATGTACACGCTGCCAAAAATCGAGCGTTTTAACCAAAACGTCCTCTCTAAATACAATATTTACAATAGTGTATTTATTACTTTGCCATTTGATTCTATAGACAATACAGGGGCTTTACTTCCTTTGTTTACAGATGTTTGCGAGAGTGGTTTTAAAAAACTGCAGACTCCAAAAGAAATTGTGGATTTTTTTACTAATAAGTATTCGCATAGTAATGAAGAAGCAGATAAAATTGATATCATGTTTCGTTTTATCCAATACATTGAACGTCAAATCGTTCTTTTTGACGCAGTCGAAGATGCTGCTTTTCCCATTGTAAATAATATGGAAGGTAGGGGATCGTTACGAGATATTAAAGAAAAAGCAGATGCAAAAGGAAAGAAGGAAGAGTTGATTGACTTTCTTGAAAATTTTAATGTAAGAACAGTGCTAACGGCGCATCCTACTCAGTTTTACCCTGGTTCAGTCCTCGGTATCATTAACGATTTAACAGACGCTATACGCGGAAATAATTTACTGAATATAAAAGAGCTTTTAGCTCAATTGGGCAAAACACCATTTATAAAAAACGAAAAACCAAATCCATTTGATGAAGCGGTTAGTTTGATTTGGTACCTTGAGAATGTGTTTTACAGTACTTCAGGAGACATGGTTCATTACTTGCAGAAGAATGTTTTTCATGGTGAATCGATTCAAAATGCTTTGATAAAATTAGGCTTCTGGCCTGGTGGAGATCGTGATGGGAATCCGTTTGTGACAACTGAGATCACATTGAACGTAGCCGAACGATTAAGAACTTCAATATTAAAGTGTTATTATATTGAAATTAGAAATTTAAAAAGGAAGCTAACGTTCTTTAATGTAGATGTTTTAGTTGCTGAACTTGAACATAAACTTTACCGTTCTGTTTTTTATTCAAAAGGGGAAATCTACATCACTTTAGAGGAGTTTAAAGCGCAATTAAATAAGATAAAGAGAATTGTTATAGAGCAGCATCAGTCGTTGTATTTAGATCAATTAGAAGCACTTCTTATTAAAGTGAACTTATTTGGTTTTCATTTTGCTACTTTAGATATCCGTCAAAATAGTAGAATACATGATGCTGTTTTTAAAGATATTCATGATTTTTATGTAAAATCAAATTCAACTATTTTTCCTGAAAACTATTATGATTTATCGGAAGGAGAGAAATTTGAAGTGTTAGCAAATGTCAAAGGAGATATAAACTCAAATGATTTTGACAATGAAATAACAAAGTCGACTATTGAGTCAATTCAAGCGATAAAGGTAATTCAGAAAAATAATGGGGAGTTTGGTGCTAACCGGTATATAATAAGTAATAACGAGAACGCACTCAATGTACTCGAAACTTTTGCAATGATCCGTTTATGTGATTGGGAAGAGCCTACAGTGGATGTTGTGCCGCTTTTTGAGTCAGTTGAAGATTTATTGAATGCGCACAACAGTATGGAGCAATTGTATACTAATCCGATGTATGCAAATCATTTAAAAAATAGAGGAATGAAACAAACGATAATGGTTGGTTTTTCTGATGGTACAAAAGATGGTGGGTATTTAATGGCGAATTGGAGTATTTATCAAGCGAAGGAAGCGCTTACCGAGATTTCAAGGAAATACGGAGTAAAAGTGATTTTCTTTGATGGGCGTGGTGGTCCGCCAGCTCGTGGTGGTGGTAAAACACACAAATTTTATGCTTCTTTAGGTCCGAATATAGAAAACAAAGAAATTCAAATTACCGTTCAGGGACAAACAATAAGTTCAAATTTTGGGACTTTAGACTCTTGTAGATATAATTTGGAAAATTTATTAAGTGCTGGGGTTACAAATCAAGTGTTTAGTAAAAATAAGAATGAGTTATCTCTAGATGAAAAGAATGTAATGGGGCAATTAGCTGATTTGGGCTATAAAAAATACCTAAGTTTTAAGAATCACCCAAAGTTTATTCCTTATTTGGAACAGATGAGTACTTTGAAGTATTATGCTAGAACTAATATAGGAAGCCGACCTTCAAAAAGAGGGAAGTCGGAACAGTTAGATTTTAATGATCTAAGAGCGATTCCATTTGTTGGTTCTTGGAGTCAGTTGAAGCAAAATGTCCCTGGATTTTTTGGAGTAGGTACAGCATTAAAACATTTTGAAGATACGGAGCAATGGGATAAAGTTCAAGACTTATATGACAATTCTCTATTTTTTAAAACACTTTTAGAAAACAGTATGATGTCAATTACTAAGTCCTTTTTTCCATTAACGGCTTACATGAAAAACGATCCTGAATTTGGAGAATTCTGGCAAATTATTTATGAAGAATTTTTAGAATCTAAACGATTGTTACTAAAAATTGCTGGTCATACAGAGTTGATGGAAAACTATCCCGATGGTAAAGCATCTATTCAAATTAGAGAACGTATTGTATTGCCATTATTGACAATACAGCAATATGCTTTATTAAGAATTAATGAGCTTAATAAAGAAAGTGTACCAGATGAGAATTTAATAAAGGTGTATGAAAAAATTGTAATGCGTTCGCTTTTTGGAAACACAAACGCAAGTAGAAACTCAGCATAAACAAGTAAAAAAATGAAATCAAACCAATTACCAGATACGGAGTATGCTCCCTTTTATGCGGGTTATGTTCATGTATTAGACGACGTTAATATGATTGAAGAATTAGAAATATGTCTTCATGATTTTATCAAATTTGTACAGAACATCCCTATGGATAAATTCGATTACCGTTATGCGGAAGGAAAATGGACTATAAAAGACATCATTCAGCACCTTATTGATACCGAGCGTGTTTTTAGTTACCGTGCCATGCGTATTTCTAGAAATGATAAAACCCCTTTACCAGGTTTTGAAGAAAACGATTATGTTGATAATACCAATGCTAACGAAAGAAATCTGCAAGGATTATTGACAGAATTGGCGGTGGTAAGACAATCTACTTTAGCGCTGTTTAAAAGTTTTTCTGAAGAGCAGTTAACAAGAATGGGAGTTGCTTCAAGCAGTCCCGTTTCAGTACGTGCGATTGGGTTTATCATTATTGGGCATCAAAAGCATCACCAAAATGTTTTTCAGGAAAGATATTTATAAATTATTGGAAGCAAGTCGACCATATTTTTAATTTATTTTCAAAAGACATTGTATTTGCAGGACTAGTTGAAGGCATCACATAATACGTGATGCCTTCTATTTGTCCAAACTTTTTAACGAAATAACGATGGCTTTCTTTTCCGTTGAAAATTATTTTGTGAATACTGGGAAATTCGTTGAACAACGATTCAAAATCATTCTCTTTTTGATTTTTTATATGGACATCTAAACTTCCTTTTCGTTCACAATTTTCTAAAACATCCCATAAACCCATATTATTGGACTGTAAAAGTTTTATTTTTTCTTCAAAAATTTCTGAGATCGGCAAATTATCAAAAAGGGTGTATATAATTTTCCAAAAATGATTTCTTTTGTGCGCATAGTATTCTTGCTTTTCAAGAGAGACAACGCCAGGCATCGTGCCTAAAATTAGAATTTCTGTCTGAGAATTTACAAAATGTGGAAATGAAGTAATCATAATAATAGATTATTAGTTCCGTTTTTCTTTTTCGATAATAGCCAAAGCCAATCTTATTTTATCGTAGGCTATTTTTTCTTCAAGGTAATCATAATACGGTTTTAAAGTTGTCGGACTTTCTAGATGTAATTTGGCTTTAGCGATCAAACTTACTTCGTCTTCAGAAACAAATTGATGTAAGTCAATCGTTTCTCCGTCCAAATATAATTTCGCTACATGTGACATAATTGTGCCAATACCTAATTTGCGCTTCAACGCAATTTCCTGCGTAGATAATCCGCTTTGAAACAATAGTAGTGTTTCTTTATAGGTGCCTGCCTCTTTTTTAGGTTTTACTACTTTGTTTTTTTGAAATGCAATTATTGCTTTTATAAAGGCATCTCCATATTTCTCTAGTTTTGCTTTTCCTACTCCGTCAATGGTAATGAATTCGTCATCACTCATTGGCCGTATTGTTTCCATTTGGCGTAAAGCAGCATCACTGAAAATGACATATGCAGGAACACTTTCCTCTTTAGAGATTTCATAACGCAATTTGCGGAGGGTTTCAAAAAGAGAGTCGGCTGCTGATTTGCTTTTGGTTGCTTTAGTTTCTGTTTTTTCGGTGTTGACTTTTATAACTGTTGTCAATTGTACTTTGTCTCCTTCAAATAAAACTTCACGTGCTAATGCGGTCAAGCGAATTTTATTTTGTCGGTGAAAAGCAATTTCACACAAGCCTTGATTGATTAATTGAATAATATACTGATTCCAGTCGTACCACGATATATCACTCCCTACGGCGTAGGTTTTTAGGTTTTGATATTCATTTTCGAATATATAAGCATTCTTTGAACCTCTCAAAAAATCAATAATAACGGGCAGTGGCTCTGATTCTTTCAGACGAATAATGGCCGATAAAGCTTTCTGTGCGATGATCGTTCCGTCAAAAAATTCAGGTGGATTTTTACAAATG
Source organism: Flavobacterium sp. DW-iso2 (assembly GCF_058725285.1). Lineage (NCBI taxonomy): Bacteria > Pseudomonadati > Bacteroidota > Flavobacteriia > Flavobacteriales > Flavobacteriaceae > Flavobacterium > Flavobacterium sp. DW-iso2. The sequence continues at coordinate 28,964 of NZ_JBZXDY010000018.1, forward strand.
TCGCAGTTTCCACAATTTTCAGTTACTAGTTCGCCAAAATACGACAGTAGTATTTTTCTCCGACAACTCAATGCGTCTGCATACTGTTTCATTCTTTCGAGCTTCGCCAGTTGCACTTCTGCATTTAAACCTTGGGAAGCAAATTTCTGTAATTGGATAACATCTCCATAACTTTCGAATAAAATAGTTTCAGAAGGTAGGCCATCGCGGCCAGCTCTTCCTATTTCCTGATAATAGCCTTCAATGTTTTTAGGCAAATTATAATGTATGACCCAGCGAACATTTGATTTGTCGATTCCCATACCAAAAGCAATAGTAGCACAAACAACTTGGCAATCATCATTAATAAAGTCGTCTTGAGTTTGCGATCGTACCATAATGTCTAAGCCGGCATGATATGCTTTTGCGTTGACTCCTGCTTTTTTAAGTTTTGCTGCAAGTTCTTCTGTTGTTTTTCTGCTTAAGCAATAAATAATTCCTGATTCGGTAGGCTTATCACTGATGAAATCAATTATTTGTTTGACTCTGTCGAGTGCGGGGCGTACTTCTAAACTAAGGTTCTTTCGATCAAAAGAAGAGATAAACGATTTAGGATTTACTAAGTTTAATTGTTGGCTAATGTCCTTACGTGTAGCTTTATCTGCTGTGGCAGTTAAAGCTAAAATTGGAGTAGAAGGGAAGCGATTTTTTAAATATCCCAAGTTAGTATAAGCAGGTCTAAAGTCATGTCCCCAAGAAGAAATACAATGTGCTTCATCAATTGCGATAAGGCTTATGGTGATCTGGCTAAATGCATTTTCTAAATAAGACAAGCTTTCTGGAGCTACATAAACCATTTTGACTTTATTGTCTTTTAGGTTTTGAATGTGTAATTGCTGTTCTTCATTAGATTGACTACTGTTAATAAAACAAGCCTGAATTCCATTTGCTTTTAAACTATCTACTTGATCTTTCATTAAAGCAATTAGCGGTGATATTACTATTGTAATTCCCGGAAATAAAAGTGCAGGCAATTGAAAACAAATCGATTTTCCGCCGCCCGTAGGCATAATTGCTAGGGTATCTTGACCGGATAAAATAGTATTTATAATTTGCTCCTGGTTGGTTCTGAATTTTTCAAAACCAAAATTTTCTTTTAAAGAGTCATGTAATATTTGAGATGTGATCATTTAATGAATGGTGCCTTTGATTTTAATTCGATATAAATAATAAAAATACATATTTTATTAATCTGCTAAAAAAAAGGAACTCGATTAAGAGTTCCTTTTGTATTTTTAAGTGAAGTTAATCTTCATCATCGTCGTCCTCGTCATCAGAATAATCAGACTTGTCTGAATCTTCATCGTCTTCATCAACATCCGGTTTATCGCGATTGTCATCGTCATCATCGTCATCATCGTTGTCATCATCTAAATCAAGTCCTTTTATTGGAATGATTGGTTCGATTTCATCATCGATTTCATCATCTTCGTCATAGTTTTCAATTCGATCAGCTAACTTGGTACTTACTTTCACTAAATAATTAGTGTCATCTGTGTGTACTTCAACTGCTTCAATTAATTCATTTTTAGCGTTTCTAAAACGAACGATATTTGAATCATCATAACCATCAGGAAATTTTTCCACCAAAAGGTTTAAAATTTCATTGGTTAGCTTTGCGTAATCAACAATTACTCTTTTCATAAGGATACTCTATAAATCTAATAAATAAGCAAAAATAAGAGGGGCCACAATTGTAGCATCTGACTCAATAATAAACTTAGGTGTTTTTATATCTAATTTACCCCAAGTAATTTTTTCATTCGGTACTGCTCCAGAATACGAACCGTAACTGGTAGTTGAATCTGAAATCTGGCAGAAATAACTCCAAAAAGGTGTTTCTGGCATTTCCATATCTTGGTACAACATTGGAACCACGCAAATTGGGAAATCTCCAGCTATACCGCCACCAATTTGGAAAAATCCTACTCCATTAGCGGAATTTTTAGGATACCAATCTGCTAAAAATGTCATGTATTCTATTCCAGATTTCATCGTAGAGACTTTTAAATCTCCTTTAATGACATAGGAAGCAAAAATATTTCCCATAGTACTATCTTCCCATCCTGGACAGATAATTGGTAAGTTTTTTTCTGCTGCAGCATACATCCAACTGTCTTTCAAATCAATTTCGTAATATTCTTCTAAAACGCCTGATAAAAGCATTTTGTACATAAATTCATGCGGTAAATAACGTTCTCCTTTGTCATCAGCGTCTTTCCAAATTTTGTAGATGTGTTTTTGTAAACGACGGAATGCTTCATGCTCAGGAATACAAGTATCTGTTACTCGATTTAACCCTCTTTCAAGTAAGTCCCATTCTTGTTCTGGAGTCAAATCACGGTAGTTCGGTACTCTTTCGTAATGTGAATGAGCTACCAAGTTCATGATATCTTCTTCTAAATTTGCACCTGTACAAGATATAATTTGTACTTTGTCTTGACGAATCATTTCTGCAAAAATCTTTCCAATTTCGGCAGTACTCATTGCTCCAGCAAGAGTTACCATCATTTTAGCTCCATTTGCTAGCTGTTGTTCATAGCCTTTTGCTGCATCTACTAAAGCCGCAGAATTGAAATGCAAATAATGCTTTTCTATAAACTGACTTATAGGTCCTTTACTCATTTTATTTGGTTTAAAGATTTAAAAATCAACTCATTGAATGGTTAGATTCAAATATAATAATTTTTAAATTGACTAATTGTGTATTTATTTGTTTATTTTTTGTCGTAACCTAAAATTTTTAATACGTCATCGGCTGTTTGTTGTTCTGAGAATACTTCGGTTGCTATGATTCCATTTTCATCTCTATTGATTAAGATGTGTTTGGGTTGTGGAATTAAACAGTGATGCAAACCTCCGTATCCGCCAATCGTTTCTTGATAGGCCCCTGTATTAAAAAATCCAATGTATAATGGTTTTTCCTTATTGTATTTTGGTAAATAGATGGCATTCATATTTTGCTCAGAATTGTAATAATCATCACTATCACAAGTTAAACCACCTAGTAAAACCCGTTCGTAAGTTTCATTCCAACGGTTGATTGCCAACATAATAAAACGTTTGTTGATTGCCCAAGTATCAGGTAAAGTAGTGATAAAAGAAGAATCAATCATGTTCCATTTTTCTCTATCATTTTGTTGCTTTTGATACAAAATTTGATAAATAGCGCCTCCGCTTTCTCCTACGGTAAAAGAACCAAATTCAGTAAAGATATTTGGAACGTCAACTTCAGCCTCATCACAGGCAATTTTTATCTGATTGATGATTTCATCAATCATGTATTGATAATCGTATTCAAACGCTAATGAATTTTTTATAGGAAATCCACCACCAATATTTAAACCATCCAATGTAGGACATTCTTTTTTTAATGCGATGTACACTTTAATACATTTCACTAATTCATTCCAGTAGTAAGCCGTATCGTTGATTCCTGTATTGATAAAAAAGTGCAACATTTTAAGTTCCAATTTATCATTATCCTGAATTTGTTTTTTGTAAAAACTAACAATGTTTTTATACCCAATTCCAAGACGGGAAGTATAGAACTCAAATTTTGGTTCTTCCTCGGCAGCAATACGAATTCCAATTTTGAACTTTCCGTTAATTTCTGCCTGAAGTAAATCCAGCTCTTCAAAATTATCAATAATAGGAATGGTATTTTTATGCCCGTTATTAATTAACCTTGCAATATTTTCGATGTATTGGTCTCTTTTGAAACCGTTACATATAACATAAGTGCTTTTGTTTATTTTTCCATTTGCCATCAAATTTTCAACAATATTAATATCGAAAGCAGAAGAAGTTTCAACATGAATATTATTTTTAAAAGCTTCATTCATAATGAATTCAAAATGGGAGCTTTTTGTACAATAGCAATAATAATACTTTGCCTCATATTTATTTTTCTCCATCGATTTACGAAACCAATTTTTGGCTTTGTTGATGTTATTTGAAATTTGAGGTAAATAGGTGAATTTTAATGGAGTACCATACTCTTCAACGAGTTTCATCAAATCAATATTGTGAAACTTTAGATTGTCTTTGTTTAAAGTAAATTCTTCTTGTGGAAAGTAATACGTTTGATTGATTAGATCAGAATATTTTGTATTCATGTAGCTTTTAGTATTGTAGATTAATTAAATTGGTATTAAGAATTAAACTAATTTTCAAACCCTAATGTTTGCATAAATAATCTGAAGTTTTTCGTGATCTACTTTTAAATGTTGAGACAGATCAAAACAAAAATATTCTTTGGTCGAATAAAAACGCCTCAATATCCTTAAAAAAGATTTATTGTTTCTGTTTTCATCTGAACTGTAATTCCCTTGTTTTTGATTGTTTTTCATTGCGGCAAATGTAAAAAATAATATATACGTAATGCAATCCTTTTAACTAAAAAATATTTAAGATTTATAATCGTTAAATGCTTTAAGAATTAATTCATTTTCAACAGATTGATTTATTTTTATTTTACCAATGCCTTCTATCAAGGCAAATTGTATGGTACCATACTCATTTTTCTTGTCGTGAATGAGTAATTCTAGTATGGGTTCGATGTCGTTTTCAAGAAACACGATATCATCAAAGATAGACTTTATTGTTGTTTTAATTTGGATATACTCAGATTCACTTATCAATTCTTTTTCGAAAGAGATATAACTTTCCAGAATCATTCCTACTGCAATGGCTTCTCCATGTAATAAGGTAGTTTTACTTTCACTCTCAAGAAAATAACTTTCAATCGCGTGACCCAGTGTATGACCAAAGTTTAATGATTTCCGGATATTTTTTTCAGTAGGGTCTAATGTTACTATTTCGTTCTTAATTGTAACGGAACGGTAAATTAGCTCGTCAAAATCGGCAAAGTCAATTGCTTTCAGATCTAAAAATTGTTCCCAATATGCTTTATCGAAGATCAAACCATGTTTTAGCATTTCGGCAAGACCGGAGCGCATTTCATTTCGCGCAAGCGTTTCTAGATATTGTGTATCTATAAGTACCATTATTGGCAAATTAAAAACACCTATTTGATTCTTTAAATTTCCTAAATCAACTCCGTTTTTTCCTCCTACAGAAGCATCAACCATTGAAAGCAAGGTTGTAGGAATATTGATAAAATCAATACCTCGTTTAAAGGTTGAGGCTACAAAGCCACCTAAATCAGTAACAACACCGCCACCAAGATTTATGACGAGGCTTTTTCTATCAGCGCCAAGTTCTGTTAGTACGTTCCATATTTGAACGCAAGTCTCAATATTTTTATTCTCTTCACCAGCTTCAAATTCGATAATTTCAATTATCAACTCTGTTTCTAAGTAGGGCAAAAAAATTGGCAAGCAAAATTCATTGGTATGACTGTCTACAATTACAAAAACTTTGGAATATTTATTTTGGTTTAAATGTAAATTTAAAGCTTCATATCCTTTTTCATTGAAATGAATAGGATGATTACTTGCTTCGATTGTTTTTAATAAATTTGACATGTTTTACTATTTTATATGCAATATCGAATATTACAACTTCAGTTCTTAGATAATTTTTTATACATCAATAATTAATTGGTATAATTGGCGAATTTAAGGTTTTTCTAAATAATATTTTATCAGATTCATTTTGAATTTAGTAAAATAACAAATTCCATTATTCTGTTTAATTATTCTAAATTATTTAATTTTTCTTTTACCAATGATTTATTTTTATCAGAAAATTTATCAAATGGATCGTTTATTATTTACAAAGTTTATTTAAAAGAACTTCTGTATTGGGATACTTTTTATCAAAAGCTATTGTCAAATATTTGCATCCGTTTTCTTTGTCCTTTAGATTCATATAACAACCAGCTAATAAATATTCAGTCTTTCCACTTTCTAAATTAGGATCATTCAAAGTTTGTTTTAAATACTTTATTGCTAAATCAATTTTATTTAATTTATAATAACAAATACCGATGTCCTGTAAAATAACTCTTTTTTCAGGATTTTCTTGAGATGCCATTTTATAGAATTCAATTGCTTTTTCAAATTTTAGTTGATCCCCCAATTTTTTTGCCTCAACCATATAATTTATCTTAGCCAAAGGTGAAACTGGATTATCTTGGGGTAGTAAATTATCGCTGTTTTTTACTCCTTTCAATCGTTCGGTTAATATTCTTTTTCGCTTTAAAAGGGCAGTGTCTTTTGGGAAAGAAAGTAATCCTTGATCAACAAATACTATAATTTTCTTTATTTTATAATTGGAATTATATAAGGCCGAAGCAGTATTTTTCCAGTTACTCGGCATTTTTCTATAGCTAGAAAATAAGTTATGAATTTTTAGTATTTCAAGTGTATCTTTTTTCTTTGAAGCCATAGTTAGAACATCTAGGAAATAATTACTATTTCTAGGTCGCATGTAAAAAGCATTTTTTGCATATTTATAGGCATCATCACTATTCCCTTTTAATTTTTCAATTTTATGTAAATACCAATCTGGTATGCCTAAATAAGGGTTAATGTTTTTGGCCACATTAAAGTACTCTGCGGCTTTTATATAATTATCTTCATTATAATAGGCAATTGCTAAATGTTCAGCAAAGGATTCAGCATAGATTCCAACATTAGGGAACTTCGGGAATCTGTCGTTAATTTCAGTCGAATTAATTTTACTGTATTTAATTTGATATTCAAGTTGATAAGTCCTTAAAGTTACAAAAGTAAAATATATTGTAAGTAGAGACAGAACTATAACTCCTATTGAAAAAAACGAATTTTCAGCTTCTTTGTTTTCTTCAACTTCCTTTTTTGAATCATTTAAGATTGTAAAAGCTAAAAGGACGGCAAAACTAAATTGCATTGTAGATCGATATAGCGGAAAATTGAAGAGCGCATCTATACCATAACTAACCAATACTAATGTTGTTACAATTGCAACATTTTTATTAGTTGAGTCGTTCTTCCTAACTATCTTTTTTAAATTCCTAACTAATAAAAGTATAAATAGCAAGAGATATACTAATCCGTTAAACACGCCCGTTTCTGCTGCAATTTCTAGAAAATCATTATGAGTATGTGACGAAATAAATGCATCATCTATATATGCTTTTTCATAGGTCAAACTTTCAATTTTCCAGTTGCCTATTCCAACACCTAACACGGGATTTTTTTTAATAATAGATAATGCGGTGTTCCAATAGGTTAATCGTGCATTTATTGAAGCTTCTTTTTTGTCAACGATTTGTGTAACTCTGCTTGTCACTGATTCAAAGCGATCTTTACCATTATTGTATTTAAATACTGAATTTGTTATTATAAAAGATGCAATTAATGCTATACCTATATATACAACATTAATAAAACTGGACTTTTTTAACGTGTTTGTTTTTAAGTAATAAACTATGAATAGTAAGATTATAAAAAACATACTAATATATGCGGCTCTAGCACTTATTAGTAAAATAGTTAAAGCAGCTAAGAAGAGAGACAGGGTTAGAACCCATTTTTTTATTTTTGAAAAATGAGTAATTCCTATTAGTATGAATGGAATTTTTATACTCAAACTAGCGGCATAAACATTTATATTCCCAGTATTTCCCTTTAAATTAGAAATCGCAGTGAAAATAGCATTAGTTTTAATTTCTTTGAATAAATGAAAAAAGGTAAAGGATGTTTGAAGAAACACACTTATACCTACTATAAATGAAACTTTATAGATCAAATACAGTCTTTTGTAAAATAGTACATATAAATTGAAGAACATAGTTAATACAACCAGAAGCTCGGTAAAACTGACTATAGCTATTGAAATGTTTTTTGCAGTAAATAATGTAATTCCGCAAAAGAATAGAAATACGATATAAGTTTTAAAGACCGAATCTTTTTTTAAAGCCCCAATCAAATTCTGCGAAAGCAAAGAAGGGTTTTTATATAAATAGACAACAATTATGCAGTTTAAAACAGATAAGTAAAAAAATTGAGTACCAATAATCTCTATACTTTTAAAATCAGGTAAGAAATCTAATACTAAATAACAACTAAAGAAAAATAAAGACATAAAATCATAATAAGTACTATTTGGAGAAACGGAATCTGATTTTATAGAAGTAGTAGAATTATTTTTCTTATTCATTTTTATTTTTTAAAATATTAGTACAAATCTATAAATTATTAATTTTAATAAGAAGTTTATTGAAAATATTGTCAAACAGGGATTGTATTTTTTATTATTATTAATTTGATAAATATTTATAAAACTCTCTTTATATTTGTGAAAAAAACATCGTTAAATGGACAAAATATTCAATAATACGCAAGTGGCCTTCGCTTTAAAAAGTGATACAGAACTAGATAGAGCTTACTTTCTTTTTAAAATGATATCCAACCAACCATTGGTACGAATAGGAGCAGCGGTTACTAATTTTGCATTAAATGTTAATCTTCCAGTGGAAGGTTTGATACGCGCTACCGTTTTCGATCATTTTTGTGGAGGAGTAAATGAAAATGACTGCCTTTCTGTTGTTGATAGAATGTATACCAAAGGAGTATCTTCGGTATTGGATTATTCAGTAGAAGGGAAAGAGGAAGAAGATCAATTTGACGCTGCCTTGGCGATGACTTTAAAAACTGTAGAATTTGCCAAAGAACGTCAGGCAATACCATTTGCGGTTTTTAAACCAACGGGCCTTGGTCGTTTTGAATTGTATGAAAAACTTGGAGCAAAACAAACATTAACTTCAAAAGAGCAAGAAGAGTGGGATCGAGTAGTGGCTCGTTTTGATTTGGTTTGCAGTGAAGCACATAAAAAAGATGTAGCGTTACTTATTGACGGAGAAGAAAGTTGGATGCAAGATGCGGCTGACGATTTAGTTACTGAGATGATGCGCAAATACAATAAAGAAAAAGCAATTGTTTTTAATACGCTACAAATGTATCGTTGGGATCGTTTGGATTATTTAAAAAAGTTGCATGATGTGGCAAAAAAAGAAGGCTTTTTTATCGGAATGAAGTTAGTTCGTGGTGCTTACATGGAAAAAGAAAACAACAGAGCTGAAGAAAAAGGATATCCAACACCCATTTGTTCGTCAAAGGAAGCTACAGACGCTAATTACGACGCAGCAGTGCATTATATGATCGATCATATAGACAACATGTCTGTTTTTGCTGGTACTCATAATGAAGAAAGTACTTATAATTTAATGTCGCTGATGGAAGCAAAGGGAATACCTACTAAGGATGACAGAATTTGGTTTGGTCAATTGTATGGTATGAGTGATAATATCAGTTATAACCTAGCGGATCATCATTATAACGTTGCCAAATATTTGCCCTTTGGTCCCGTAAAAGATGTTATGCCATACCTCATTCGTCGTGCAGAGGAAAATACTTCAGTAGCTGGTCAAACTAGTCGCGAGTTAGGACTAATAAAGACAGAACGCAAAAGAAGAAAAGACAAGTAGTTTTTAAATCTCTTTCATTAAAAAAAGCTCCAATTTTTCAAAATCGGAGCTTTTTTGTATATAATTACGTTTAATTACTAGCTCTTCTAAGTATAGTTATTAGTATATAAGTAGGAGATATTATCCTATTATATTGATGATTTTGAGTATAATGCATCACTTTTTTGTTTCATTTTTTTTATAATCGAAAGTACTTGCTTGTTTCATAGCTAATAAAAATAATGTAGTTCGTTTAATTATTTATCTATAATAGTTAGCATAATTCCTTTGCTTTTCTATTATTTTTTTAAGTCAAGTTCTTCTTTGGACAGTTGACTGTATCCTGAAAAAACAACCTTCAAGGTCAATTTTAACTTTTTTTTTTAACCGAGGTACTGAATTAAGGTTAATCGTATGATTAACAAAAGGCTATTTTCTTAGATTAATAAGCGTTGTTAGTCATTTAACAGATTGCTCTTTGTTACAATAAAGAGGTTTCAAATGAAGAGATACTTTTTATAGTAGTTTTTACTAAATCCATTAATATACTTTTTAGTATAAATTAATATATACTTTTTAGTATATATTGAAAAACAATGTTTACATTTGTCTTATAGGTTTATTTTAAATATTAAAAATCCATTATTAAAACATCAAACTTTTAAACAATGAAAATAACAGCACAAGACGAATATGGCTTAAGACTATTAGTCCGGATTGCAAAATGTAATGATCAGTCCGGCTTGAGCATTCCTCAGCTCAGTGAAGCGGAAGGATTATCGCAACCTAATGTTTCTAAATTGACCCGAATCCTTCGTATGGAAGGTTTAATTAATAGTACCAAAGGACATGTTGGAGGATATGTATTGGCCAGACCTGCAAATACGATAACAGTAAACGATATTTTGAATGCCTTAGGCGGGCGGTTATTTGACGAACAATTTTGCGTCAATCATGTTGGCGTAATGAAAATATGCAGCAATTCAGTTGATTGCTCCATTCGATCACTTTGGACCATAGTTCAATCTGCAATAGATAAGTTACTAGATACCATCACACTATCTGATTTGTCCCATGGTGAAAAAGAAGCTACAGTTACTTTTAAAAGTTTATTTGAAGAAATAAGTGGAGAAAATAAAGAATTATTATAATCATTAATTAGAAATAGAATGATAACAGTTTCAGAAAATGCAAAAGAACACGCATTAAGTTTAATAGCAAACGAAAACAGCCCAGAAGGAACCTTTATTAGAGTAGGTGTGGATGGTGGCGGATGTTCCGGTCTTACTTATAAACTCGTGTTTGACAATGTGATTACAGAGAGCGATAAGGTTTTTGAAGACAAAGGAATAAAGATTGCCGTTGACAAAAAAAGCTTCCTTTACTTAATAGGTACGGAGCTCGATTATGTGGGAGGCTTAAACGGAAAAGGATTTGTATTTGTTAATCCAAATGCAAGCAGAACTTGCGGTTGTGGAGAATCGTTTGGCGTTTAATATTAGATTTAAGGTTTAAAGCTTGTAAGTGTTTCTTGGAAAAGCTTTCGACTTTTCAACAATATAAAAAAAGAAAAATGGCAATTATAATTACAGACGAATGCATTAATTGTGGCGCTTGTGAACCAGAATGTCCGAATAATGCAATCTACGAAGGCGGCGATGAATGGCGCTTCGCGGATGGAACAGCCATAAAGGGAATGTTTACCTCAAAAAGCGGATTGACTGCCGATGCAAATGAACCGCAAGAACCTGTATCCAATGATGTTTATTACATAGTAGCCGATAAATGCACTGAATGTGTTGGTTTTCATGATGAGCCTCAATGTGCTGCAGTTTGTCCTGTTGATTGCTGTGTAGATGATGAAGATTGGCGCGAAAGCGAAGAAGAATTATTTGCCAAAAAAGATAGTTTGCATTTAATAATTTAATCAAAATGATTTTTGGGATTGGGAATTACCGATGAACAAAATAACAATAGTAAAATTTAAATAGTATGAACGAGGTTTTAGAACAAAAGCTCAGCACGGAATACAAATACGGGTTTGTTACCGATTTTGAAGCTGACAACGCACCAAAAGGATTGAATGAAGATATTATTCGTTTTATTTCTGCCAAAAAAAAGGAACCCGAATGGATGTTAGACTATCGCTTAACAGCTTTCCGTCATTGGATAACAATGAAGGAGCCAGACTGGGCTCATGTTTCTTACCAAAAACCAGATTTTCAAGATATCATATATTACTCAGCTCCAAAACCAAAAAAAGTACTAAACAGTTTAGATGAAGTAGATCCTGAATTATTGAAAACATTTCAGAAACTCGGTATTTCAATCTTAGAGCAAGAACGCCTAACAGGTGTGGAAAGTAGAATAGCGTTGGATATTATTGTGGACAGCGTTTCGGTCTCAACAACATATAAAGAAACATTAGCAGAAAAAGGAATTATTTTTTGTTCGTTTGGCGAAGCAATTCAGGAACATCCAGAATTGGTACAAAAATACATGAGCTCTGTTGTTCCCTACACCGATAATTTTTATGCAGCGCTGAATTCGGCTGTATTTACAGATGGTACATTTTGTTATGTTCCAAAAGGAGTTCGTTGTCCGATGGAACTTTCCACTTATTTCAGAATAGAAGCGGCTGGAACTGGTCAGTTTGAACGCACCTTAATTATTGCTGATGAAGATTCATATGTGAGTTATCTTGAAGGCTGTACGGCACCGATGCGTGATGAAAATCAATTGCATGCAGCCGTTGTAGAGCTCGTGGCACATAAAGATGCACAGATAAAATACAGCACCGTACAAAACTGGTATCCAGGGGATAAAGACGGTAAAGGAGGTATTTTCAACTTTGTTACAAAACGTGGTATTTGTTTGGAAGAAAATTCTAAAATCTCTTGGACTCAAGTAGAAACAGGTTCTGCAATTACTTGGAAATACCCATCGGTGATTTTAAAAGGCGACAATTCGATAGGTGAATTCTATTCTGTTGCCCTCACTAATAACTATCAGCAAGCCGATACTGGAACAAAAATGATCCACATTGGTAAAAATACTAAAAGTACCATCATATCCAAAGGGATTTCGGCAGGTTACAGCAACAACAGTTACAGAGGGTTAGTCCGTATTGGAAAAGGTGCAGAGAATGCCCGTAATTTTTCACAATGCGATAGTTTATTGATGACTGATCAATGCGGAGCACATACCTTTCCATACATCGAAATAAAAAACAACACCGCCATTGTCGAGCATGAAGCAACAACTTCAAAAATTGGTGAAGACCAATTATTTTATTGCAAACAAAGGGGTATTGATAATGAAAAAGCCATTGGTTTAATTGTAAATGGCTATTGCAAAGACGTATTAAGTCAATTGCCAATGGAGTTTGCTGTTGAAGCCCAAAAATTGCTGGAGGTTTCCTTGGAAGGCTCAGTAGGATAAGGAGAGATCTTTTATAACCTATAAATTTTAACTCATAAATTTTAAAAAAATGCTATCAATAAAAAATCTACACGCGTCAATTGACGGGAAAGAAATATTAAGAGGGATTAATCTAGAAATAAAAGCGGGAGAAGTACATGCTATTATGGGCCCTAACGGTTCTGGAAAAAGCACCTTATCTGCAGTACTTGCAGGGCGTTCCGAATACGAAGTTACAGAAGGTGAAATAATCTATAACGGTATAAATTTATTAGAACTAGAAGCGGAAGATAGAGCTAGAGAAGGTATATTTCTTGCGTTTCAATATCCAATTGAAATTCCGGGGGTAAGCAATATTAATTTTTTAAAAACAGCTATTGGCGAAATTCGTGCTTACAAAGGTTTGGAACCTCTGGCAGCAAAAGAGTTTTTAACACTGTTGAAAGAAAAGCAAAAGTTAGTTGAGATAGATAAAGCACTTATCAGTCGCTCGATAAACGAAGGTTTTAGCGGTGGTGAAAAAAAACGAAATGAAATATTTCAAATGGCAATGCTGGAGCCAAAACTTTCCATACTTGACGAAACCGATAGTGGACTTGATATTGATGCCTTACGAATTGTTGCTAACGGCGTGAATAAATTAAAATCGAAAGATAACGCAACCATTGTTATCACGCATTATCAAAGGTTGTTGGATTATATTATCCCCGATGTTGTTCACGTTTTATACAATGGAAAAATTGTGAAAACAGGGCCAAAAGAATTGGCTTTAGAACTAGAAGAAAAAGGATACGATTTTATTAAAGAAGTAGAAGAAGTAGAAGCTTAATTTAGTACAAAATGGAAACAGCAATTAAAACCAGTACGATAAAAGATAAATTGATTTTTGAATTTGAGACATCAAAATTATTTTTATTCGGCGATACACAACTTCGTGATCAGGCGATGGAAAGCTTTTACAAACAAGGTATTCCAACCAGAAATCACGAAGAATATAAATATACTCCTATCAGTTCAATATTAAAAGGGGAATTTGATTTATCGACCAGTAAAAACTGTAGTGATGAGCAAATTGAACCGCTGAAATTTTTAAAAGAGGCTTATAATGTAATTATCGAAAACGGCATTTTTGTGGAAGGATTATCCAATTTAGAAAATCTTCCAAAAGGGGTAACGATTTGCAGTTTAGTAAATGCGGCAACTAGCAATTCTGCTCTTTTTGAAAAACATTATGCGCAATATGCAGATATTAAAACGGATCCATTCATAGCGTTAAATACCGCAATGACTAAAGATGGCGTGTTTATTCATATTGCAAAAAATGTGATAATTGAAAAACCGATACACGTCATTCACATTTCAACAGCATCCAAAAGTACCATTATTCATCCACGTAATTTAATCGTTGTGGATGAAAATGCGCAAGCAAAAATTATTGAATCGTTTGAAACGGTTGATTCTAAAGCCAAAACATTCAGTAATGCAGTAACAGAAATTGTAGTCGATAAGCACGCTATTCTAGATCATTATAAAATTCAGGATGAAAATGAGTTGGGTTATTTAATGAATACCACACAAGTAATTCAAAAGAAACAAAGCGTATTTTCTACCCATACTTTTACCTTGAGTGGCGCATTAGTTCGCAATAATTTAACTTTAGTGTTAGATGATGAACATATCGAATCGCATTTGAACGGATTGTATATAACTGCAGGAAATCAAGTAGTTGATAATCATACTGTCGTAGATCACCGCAAGCCAAATTGCAACAGCAACGAGCTTTACAAAGGGATTATTGACGGAAAGTCAACCGCTACTTTTAATGGAAAAATATTTGTTAGAAAAGATGCTCAAAAAACAAATGCATTTCAATCCAATAAAAATATTTTACTAAGCGAAGACGGAACAATCAATACAAAACCGCAATTAGAAATTTATGCCGATGATGTAAAATGTTCGCACGGGACATCCACCGGAAAATTAGATCAAGAAAAAATATTTTACCTACAGGCTCGTGGAATAGGTCTAACAAATGCTAAAAAATTATTGATGCACGCCTTCGCTTCGGAAGTTGTGAACACTGTAAAAATTGAGGCTTTGCGTGACTATATTGAAGGAAAGATTGCTAAAACATTTGAATAAAAGATATGGCAGCAGAAATTATTACACAAAATATGGAGCTTGCGCAAAAGGCTATCAATACCCTTAAAACTTGTTACGACCCGGAAATTCCAGTTGATATTTGGGAGTTAGGATTGATTTACGAACTCAATATTGATATAGAGAACAACCTTACTATTCTAATGACTTTAACATCACCATCCTGTCCTGTAGCTGAAAGCTTGCCCCCTGAAACAGAACAAAAATTACGTGAAATAGAGGGGATTAAATCAGCAAAAATAACAATGACTTATAGCCCGCCTTGGGAAAAAGAAATGATGAGCGAAGAGGCAGAACTCGAATTAGGATTTATGTAAAATGGAAAAAGAAATAATTAATAAAGTAGCATTAAGTGGCATCATCACCATTGACCTCGAAACGTTTTACCCTCAAGGTAATCGTGTAGTATTGGATATAAAAGAGCATTTATTTCAAGGTTTAATCTTGAAAGAAAAAGACTTTAGGGAATTTGTTAAGCATGAAGACTGGAGTAAATACTCAGATAAATACGTTTCACTTATTTGTTCAGCAGATGCCGTTGTCCCTACTTGGGCTTATATGTTGTTAGCAATTCAATTAGAGCCTTACGTAAAAAGGGTTGTGTTTGGTGATTTAGAAACACTGGAAACCATTTTGTATAATGAGATCCTTAACAAACTAAATTTCGATGAATATAAAGATGCTCGCATCGTGATCAAGGGTTGTGGCCATCTGCCAGTTCCTAAAGCGGCTTATGTCGAAATCACTAGGCTTTTACGACCAATTGCAAAAAGTGTTATGTATGGCGAAGCTTGTTCTATGGTGCCGTTATACAAGCAGCCCAAACAAATTTAAATTTGGAAAACGACTAAATACCATATTCTTTAAATAGGAATAGAATAGCTACTCAAAAATCAAAAATACCATAATCGCCTTCCTGAATTTAGCAATAAAAGGAATTAAAAAAGGAATAGTATTAAAAGAAATAAAAAAAGAGAGATGAACTAATTATTGATAATCGCCCCAAAATTAAAATATACTGGGATTATAACAAAATAATAACCGTCAGAAGTAGCTATAGTTTCGAAATAAGGAAAGAAAAGTAGCCCGATAAAAAAATAATTAATTAGCATTTCAATAATCCACTAGGTTACAGCTTTACAAATAAAATAGTGTGGGCATAATTTTTTAAAATAAAATGGAGACAATAAAAAAAATAAACATTGGTATAAAACATATCGCAACACTTACTGGCCACAGCGGCTGTGTATATGCGATGGATAAAGGCATATCTGAACATACTGTTTTTACAGCGGGTAGCGATATGTTTATCGCATTATGGAATTTAGAAACTCTGCAAGCCGAAAAATTTTCAGCATCTTTACCTGCTGCTGTTTATGCTATTTGTCATATTCCTGAAAAAAAATTATTGCTTGCGGGAACAACAACCGGAAGTATTCACATCCTTGATTTAGAGAAAAAGGAAGAAATAAAAATGCTGCAACATCATACGGCACCGATTTTTGATATCAAATATTCCTTAGAAACCAATTGCTTTTATACAGCCGGTGGCGATGGTAATTTTGCCGTTTGCTCACTCGATACTTTGTCATTGATTAAAATGAAAAAACTATCCAAGGAAAAAGTACGCAGCATTGATTTTAATTATACCACTTCCGAAATAGCGGTTGCACTAGGGGATTGTAATATTCTTGTATTTGATCTGCATACATTGGATTATAAAAAAGATTTTATTGGGCATGGACTTGCATCAAATGTTGTGCGTTACAGCCCTGATGGTAAATTTCTTTTGACTGGAGGAAGAGATGCACATTTAAACATATGGCAAGTAGGAAATTATGATTTACTAAAGTCAATTCCTGCACATAATTGGGCAATTTACGATATCGTATTTAGTCCCGATGCTACACTTTTTGCCACTGCCAGCCGTGATAAAACCATCAAAATTTGGGATGCAAAAACGTTTCAATTATTAAAACGCATCACCAAAGAAAATTTTGATGCTCATACACATTCGGTAAATAAATTGATTTGGAGTACTTATAATAACTATTTGGTTTCTGTAGGTGATGATAGATTGGTTATGGTACGGGAAGTAAATAGTTTTTAGAACAAAAAATTAAAGAAATAAAAGGAGGCCAAAATGAATATTACAAAAGAACAAGTTTTAGAAGCTTTAAAAAATGTTGAAGATCCTGATTTAAAAAAGGATTTGGTAACTCTTGGTATGATCAAGGATTTAGAAGTAGAGGGTAAAAACGTGAGTTTTACCGTAGTACTTACAACGCCTGCCTGCCCAATGAAAGAATTGATTCACAAGGCTTGTGTAAATTCGATTTTGCATTTTATAGATGAAGAAGCAAATGTAAATGTGAAAATGACTTCCGATGTTTCCTCTCGAAAAAGCGGTGGACCTTTGTTACCAAATGTTAAAAATATTATAGGAGTAGCATCTGGTAAAGGTGGTGTTGGGAAATCAACGGTAGCTTCAAACCTGGCTTTGGCTTTGGTAAAACTAGGGGCATCGGTTGGTTTGGTAGATGCTGATATTTATGGACCTTCACAAACCATTATGTTTGATGTAATGGATGCAAAGCCACTGATTAAAGAGATTAATGGTGTAAATAAAATGATTCCCGTAGAAAGTTTTGGAGTCAAATTATTATCAATCGGGTTTTTTGTAGATACTTCCCAAGCGCTAGTCTGGCGTGGACCAATGGCATCAAAAGCGGTTGTCCAATTGTTTCAGGAAGCAGAATGGGGGGAATTAGATTATATGATTATTGATTTACCTCCCGGAACTGGCGACATTCATTTATCACTGGTTGGTGCCGTTCCTTTGAACGGAGTTGTAATTGTAAGCACTCCTCAATTTGTGGCTTTGGCTGATGCCAAAAAAGGAGTTGGAATGTTTCAATTACCGTCGATAAATGTACCCGTTTTAGGCATTGTAGAAAATATGGCCTATTTCAGTCCTCCCGACGAGCCGGAGAAACGGTATTATATTTTTGGCAAAGATGGAGCAAAAAAACTTGCCGAAGAATTAGAAGTTCCGTTGTTGGGAGAAATACCATTAGTACAAAATATTTGTGAATCTGGTGATCTAGGTCGCCCCACTGTGCTGCAGGAAAACACACCCCAGGCTATTGCTTACATGGAAATGGCACGCAAGGTGGCACAACAAGTGTCTATCCAAAATGCAAAAGCACCAGCTCAAGTGGCAGATGTGAAATGGTAAAATTAATAAAATAACACCTATCCTTTTTTCGATAAAAGGTTAAATAAATATAAAAAAATGAACGCACCAATCTCCATTTATACCGAAATGACGCCTAATCCCGTCACAATGAAATTTGTACTGACCTTTTTGTTAATCGATGAGGAAGGAGAAAGTATTGAATTCCGCACAAAAGAAAAGGCAGCCATTTCTCCTCTTGCCACAAAAATATTTGAACTTCCTTATGTAAAAGGCGTTTTTATTACTTCCAATTTTATTACCGTAACCAAGGACGAAAGCTTTGAATGGTATGAGGTAATACCGGAAATTAAGGAGCTAATTAAAGCAAAGCTTGCCCTAAAAGAACCTCTTCTCAATGGCGAATTAATTGAAGAAAAATCAGAAGTACCGGTAAACATTTCTGGGGATATTGAACAAAAAATAATTTCAATTCTTGATGAATATATTCGGCCAGCCGTTGAAGGAGATGGTGGCGCCATTAATTTTAAATCTTTCGAAAACGGAACAGTAACCGTGATGCTCAAAGGTTCTTGTCACGGCTGCCCTTCTACTAATACTACTTTGAAAATGGGTGTCCAAAACATGCTGCGGGAAATGCTTCCCGAAGTGAAAAATGTAGTTACGGAAACCGCATAACAGCTATACCACGGCAACAGTAACAGATACAGTATAAATTACGCGATTATCACTTAACAATATAAATGACGAACTAATATATTATACCGTTTTACCCTTTTTTTAGTCTAGGATAGAACAAATGTTTAACCGGAACCAAAAATAAAAGGGTTGCTTTTATTTTAATAATTCCCAATTTTTTTAAAAATGTTACATAACGATATTAAAATAGTAGAAGAGCCAAGGTATAAAACCAAACCAGATTGGCTGAGAGTGAAACTGCCAATGGGCGAAGAATATAAAAAGGTTCGAGAAATCGTATCGACTCATAAATTACATACCATTTGCGAAAGCGGCAGTTGTCCTAATATGGGCGAATGTTGGGGGGCAGGTACCGCCACCTATATGATTCTAGGAAATATATGCACCCGTTCCTGCGGATTTTGTAATGTGGCTACCGGTCGTCCGTTGCCTGTTGATTTAAAAGAACCGGAGCGTGTAGCAGAATCCGTGCGTCTCATGAATGTGAAACATTGCGTAATTACCTCGGTTAACCGTGATGATTTAAAAGATGGCGGCTCCATTATTTGGGTAGAAACGATTAATGCGATTCGCAGAGTGAGTCCTGAAACAAAATTTGAAACGCTTATCCCCGATTTTATGGGCAGTTGGGAAAACCTTCAACGTATTATAGATGCACATCCCGACATCGTTTCTCATAATACAGAAACGGTTCGCAGGTTAACAAAACAGGTTCGTGTGCAGGCAAAATATGATCGAAGCCTCGAGGTATTACAACGACTGAAAGAGGCCGGAATGAAAACTAAATCAGGAATTATGCTTGGATTAGGAGAAACCGAACAGGAGATTTATGAAACAATGGATGATTTACGTGCAGTAGGCTGCGATGTATTAACAATGGGGCAGTACTTGCAACCTTCACCAAAACATTTGCCGGTTGTAGAATTTATTCATCCTGAAGTATTTGCTAAATATAAGGTAATAGGTCTCGAAAAAGGGTTTCGTTATGTGGAAAGTGGCCCTATGGTTCGTTCTTCCTATCATGCTGAAAAGCATATTTTTTAACCAATGTTTTTAAATTGATTATTCATTCGAATGATTCCTATTTTAAATTAAAAAAATCACAGAGTTTATTAGGGTTCTCTTTAAAACCTTGAATTTTATTTTAAATATCACACTATGTATCCAGAACAATTAGTAATACCAATGAAGGAAGAACTTACATCTGCTGGTTTTGAAGACCTGCGCAACGCTGAGCAAGTAGATGCAGCCATTAATTCAAAAGGTACCGTTTTAGTAGTTGTCAATTCAGTTTGTGGATGTGCTGCCGGTGCCGCACGACCGGGAGTAAAACTTTCATTGGACGCAAGCAAGCGCCCTGACCGAATCACAACTGTATTTGCAGGTTTCGATACTGAAGCCACTGCAGAAGCACGCAAACATTTTTTCCCATTTCCTCCTTCATCGCCTTGTGTAGGCCTATTCAAAGACGGAGAATTAGTCCATTTTGTAGAACGCCACCATATTGAAGGAAAGTCGGGAGCAATGATTGCCGAAAACCTAAAGGCCGCTTATGAGGAGTATTGTTAATCAACAAAGAAAAAAATTAGCTTCTAATTTTAACTCGATAATCGCCGATTTATCGTTTGGCATTTTTAAAGATTAAATGTTATTTGGAATCTAATAAATAAGCAAATTGTATTCATCAACTGGGCTTGGAATTATTTTACAAAAGATTTTTTATTGTGGTTACTACTTTCACCAAAAAAAAAATAATGAATAATAGAATTGAACAATTACAGGAATTTTTAAAGGAAGATAGCAACGACTCTTTTCTGAAATACGCATTGGCATTAGAATATGTTTTGGTTAAAGAAAATGATACCGCTGTAAATTGCTTTTTGAAATTGATAAAGGATGATGAAAATTATGTAGCGAGTTATTATCAATTGGGGAAATTATATGAGTCGCTGAATGAAGTAGACAAAGCAGCTGAAACTTATAAAAGAGGAATTGAGATTGCCAAAAAAATGGGGAATAAAAAAACGTTATTGGAATTACAAGAAGTTTACAATATGCTTCTAGGGATTGATGAAGACGAATTTTGATTATCTTTCTTTTATTAAACTGAAATTTCAAACTTTCATACACTCTCGAAAGGGAATTAATATATAGGGTACTATGGAAAATTATTCAACAGAAGGTCCTTCTGTTCTAAGTGGAATCAAAAGTAACGACTTAGTTTATACCTATGGTAGCAGCCAATCCGATGTATATGACTGGCTATCGGATATTGTTGTACCACTTGATGATAAAGTTTACACTATTATTGAGATAAAATTTAAAGGATCCCGAAAGGAATTTTATCTTAACCATCAAAACATAGATTTAAAAAATGGAGAATTAGTTGTAGTTGATGGCAATAAGGGTGGTTATGATGTTGGGCATGTTTCCTTAACTGGTGAACTGGTAAGTTTGCAGCTTAAGAAAAAGAATGTACGCAGCGAAGATATTTTTAAAAAAATCCAACGCAAAGCAACCTCCTATGATGCAAGTAAATGGAAGCTTGCCAAAGAAATGGAATTTGATACGATGTGTAAAGCACGCGTGATAGCCACAGAGCTCGGTTTATCAATGAAACTAACCGATGTAGATTATCAGGGTGATAAAGCTAAAGCCACATTTTATTACACTGCCGAAGGACGTGTGGATTATCGGGAGTTAATTAAATGCCTTTTCGAAGCCTTTCATGTGCGGATAGAGATGTGTCAAATTGGGTTGCGTGAAGAAGCAAATCGAATTGGCGATATTGGTCCTTGTGGAAGCTATTTGTGTTGCCAAACCTGGTCAACTAATTTTAAAACCGATTCTCCTTGGGTAGGTCCTCACAAAAAAAAATCATTATATAAGCGACAAGGTGATAAATTTGAATGCTACATCAATGATGAAAGCGAAAATAATCAACTAATCAAATCGGATGCTTGGCACGATGAGGCACACACAAAAAAAAAGCCTGAAGTTGCAAAGCCACTATCCTACGTAAATGTTGTAGGTCAGGATAGCATAACCCGTTTTGATACTAAAGGGAGTGAGCTTAAAAAACACCATATTAAAAATAAGAAACGCAAACCAGAATAATTAATTAAAAAAAATAACCATGTCAGAACATAAAGTTAATTTAAGATGAAAAAATGATTCAGACAATTTATCTTTTAAAATTATGATCATACCCATCTACGACCAAAAATAACCTTTACAGGAGATTACATTCCAGATGAAACGATAATAAATGAAATTCACCATCGCGCCCACACGGAGTGTTTTATTGCAAACTCAGTTTTAACAGAGATAATTATTGAATCGGTATTTTTATAAAATATAAATCAGCAATACGATGTTACAACCCATTTATCAGCTAAGTTTTATTTAGTTTCATTGTCTAATTGCTACTTAAAATCGAAGGTATCGTATTTCTAATTGATTCTGATTTCCAGACTAATTAGCGCTTTTTAAAATTGTAGAATTAACAACTCCCTCTCTTTTGGAGAGGGTTAATAAAAAGATTAAGAATTACTAAACTGTAAATTACTCAAATTTTTATATTTTCCGTTTTCTAAAGTCATTAATTCTTGATGCGTACCTTGTTCAGTTATTTCGCCATTGTCAAGTACTAATATTTGATCAGCAGTACGTATAGTAGAGAGACGGTGAGCGATAATTATACTTGTTCTTCCCTGCATTAAAATTTCTAAAGCTTCTTGCACTAATCTTTCACTTTCACTGTCCAGTGAAGACGTTGCTTCATCGAGGATCAATATACTTGGATTTTTAAGTAACGCTCTCGCAATTGCAATACGTTGTCTTTGACCTCCAGAAAGTTTAATTCCTCGTTCTCCCACAATGGTTTCAAATTTTTCAGGAAAACCTTCGATAAAATTGAAAGCATTGGCTTGCTTGGACGCCAAAAGAATTTCCTCTTCTGTAGCATCTGGTTTTCCGTAAGCAATATTTTCTTTTATTGTTCCGCCAAAAAGAATCACATCTTGGGGAACAATACTCATATTGCCTCGAAGATTTTCTAATTCGAAATCATAAATATTTTTTCCGTCAATTAGTATTTCACCAGAATCAATATCATAGAAACGCAATAATAAAGAGGCAATAGTTGATTTCCCCGTTCCACTAGGTCCAACGATGGCAATTTTTTGACCAAAATTTGCCGTAAAATTGACGTTCTTCAATACTTTTATTTCCTTTCTTGAAGGATAACTGAAGGCTACATTTTTAAAAGTAACATTTCCTTTTATTTTTTGAATCGAAGAGGCATTTTGTTTTGAGTTGATTTTTTCTGGAGTTTCCTCCAATAATTCAAAAACACGCTCGGTAGCTCCAATTGCTTTTTGGATTTGCGCGTACAATTCGGCAATTCCACCAAAAGAAGCTCCTACAAACGTAGAGTACAATACAAAGGAGATCAATTGTCCCACACTCATTTCTCCGTTGATGCTTAATCGAACACCAAACCAAACTACGGCTACGATAGCTCCAAAAAGACAGAATATAATAAAGGATGCAAAGTATCCTCTGTATTTTCCGCCTTTGATGGCTAACTTCACGACTTCTTTTATTTTTCCGTCATAACGGGCAATTTCGTACCACTCATTGGCAAAAGCCTTAACAATACTGATTCCTTGCATCGTTTCCTCAACGATAACTTGACTTTCAGCTACTTGGTCTTGAACGTTTTTTGAAAATTTTCGAATAAACCGACCAAAAACAACTGCAGCAACAGCTACTAAAGGAACAACTGACAACATTAATAGAGTTAGTTTGATACTTTCGGTGGCTAGTAACGCAACTCCACCCACAATTAAAATTAACTGTCTAAGGAATTCAGCAATGGTAGAAGTTAAAGTATCTTGAATTTGTGTAATATCGGAACTGATTCTACTATTTAATTCACCAACACGCTTTTGCGAAAAGAAAGACATCGGCAGTTTTACTAAGTTGCTGTATAAAGACAGTCTTAGGTTGGCCAAAGTATGTTCCGTAAAATTGATGAACAGGGATAATCTGAAAAACGAAAAAATGGATTGCATAAAAAGAATCCCAATCAGTAATAAAGCAATGTTATTGGCATCAGTATAGCTTTTATTCTTCACACTGTCAATCAACATACCCATTAATTTGGGGAAAGCCAATGCTGTGGCTCCTGTAAGCAATAAAAAAACTAATCCTACATAAAACTTCCAGCGGTGATTGTCTGCATATTTAAATATAAGAGTTGCTTTGTTGAGAGAACTTGCGGTAATTTTTGATTTTGGTAAATCATTTTCTTTGAACCTTGCCATTATTTGCTGTTTATAATGCAAATGTAATACTATCGTGATTCATTACAAAAAAATAGTAGTTAGGACTATTTGTATTAATGCGCTGTAAGTGAGTACGAAAGGGATTTTGGTAAAAATATTACTAATTTATTTTCGTTTTTTGCTTGTAAATATAAAATCTAGGCTTATATTTGCACTCGCAATAAGGAACAAGAAATTATTCGAATTGTGAAATAGGGCGATTAGCTCAGCTGGTTCAGAGCACCTCGTTTACACCGAGGGGGTCGGGGGTTCGAACCCCTCATCGCCCACTTTGAGGGATACTTGAAAAAGTATCCCTCTTTTTTTGATATATAAGGTATCCCTTTTCCTCCATTTTACTGGCATTATGCGATAACATATCCATCATTGTAGGTGTTCGATAGATACCCTTTTCATAGTACAAGTTCTTGTTGAACACCATGTTTACAAATTCTCTTTTCTGCAAAGTATCTGACTTTGTATAAACGTATCGCATATCGGATAACATATCAAGATTGGCATCTAAAACTTCGAAAACTTTTCCCTGATTAGCACTAAGTCTTTCAATAGCTGCTTCGAGGTTTAAAATTTGACCACTGTAAACGGGATACCATCTATCATAAGTGTCTTTATTGATTTCGTCTTTAAACCACTTTTCTTCAACTGTATTGAGTTTTTGCTTTACTTCATCGAGTTCGTGCTTTTTCTCGACTGCTTTTTTCTTATTAACTTTCATTTCAAGTTCAATTGTAGAATAACAATTATTTCTGATTCCTTTGATATTGGTTTCAGAAATACTCATAAGATCACATGCGTTTAAAAACTGCTCATGTGCTTTAATAGCACTTATATTATTATGTTTGGAATGCTTGCATTTGTAATAGTAAAAGTACTTACCTGATTTACCACGTGAAGGCGCACCAGTAAGGGGAACCCCACAGTGACATTTTAAAACACCTCTAAGTGGAATATCATCATCAACGACAACTTTTACTTTATCTTCATTCTTCATTTTACCTTGTACCATCTGCCAAGAGCTTTTATCTATAATGGCTTCATGTATTGCAGGAAAAAGTCCTCCAGGCAAATCTTTAAAAGCTTCTACTCTCACAAGTCCTGCATAAACAGGATTGGCAAGTACGCGATCTACAGCCATATTGCCTTTTCTATCAAAGCCCAATTCATAAGCTTTCTCCTTGATTTTATACAAAGGGACATCACGAAGAAACATGTCATATACAATGCGTACCACTTTTGCTTCTTCTTCGTTAATTTCAAGATGACGTTCTTTGCCTTCTCCGACTTTATAATAGCCAAAAGGTTTTTCTCTTGTTAAAAAGCGTCCTTCTTTTGCTCGGGCAGTATATAATCCACCTCGAACTTTTATACTTCTGTTGATATTGTCTTCTTCAGCAAGCAATAATTGTAAACCCGCTCTGAAAAAACTTCCTGGTGTATCATAATCGAAAGTAATTCCTTCTGTTACACTAACTATTTGGATGCTGTATTTCTTTTGAAATTGTTTGACCATATTCATAGCTTCGCCTGCATCCCTACTAAAACGGTCGAGCTGATCCACAAGTAAATAATCTACCGATTTATAATGCTTGGCTATAAAAGTCTGTAATTTTATAAAATCAGGACGATCAAAAGTTTTGGCACTTTTGCCCCTGTCTATGAAGGTATCGACCAATTGTATATTGTGATGTTGTATATATTGATCTGTATACAATTCCTGTCTTTCAATTGAACCATTACTTTGTCCCAATTGACTAAATCTCAAATATCTAATCGCTCTCTTCATAAACTTGTTTTAATGTAATTGACACAATAATCTCAACCAATAAATTTACAAATTTTTCTTCTTTTTCTCTTTCTATCTCATCATAAATTTTTGAGATAATTTCTTCTTTTTCAGTTGTTTGCCTTTCTAAATTATCCATTATTTCACCTCCTTACTTTAATATAAGTTTTCAAATAGTTGTACTATCATCCCCTGAATGTATAAATTAGATGTATTGTTCTCTCTTTAATACTACTAAAAGGAAGTGCTTGTCGTAACATGGCTTGTTAAAGCCAATTTTTAAAACTATTTTTTTATTAAATAAAGACACTCCCTTCCTTTGGTCGGGAAAGTCTTTATATAATCAAAGAGGCAGTCGCAATTTGGTAGATAAATTCCTTTACAATCCATATATCTACCAAAACGCAAGTCCTAATAGGAGGGTATTTAGTACCCTCTACTTAGAATCTTTTTTTGTCCAAATGAATTAGCATTATTACCGTTTTCTTTGTTTTTATTTTTTCTTAATCATTTTAGCAAATGCTTCTTCCTGATAGTCCTCTCCTTGATGGTTAGAAAGCAATGTACCCAGTGTATCTATAAGTCCGTTTTCAAGTGCAACATTTTGAATATTTTGTGTATCTAAAAATTTATATATCTGGTGGTTTTGGCCAATATCAATTTTCTCTGATTGATCCCTTTGTGAATTAGACTTATTTTCATGAGATGAGTATTGCAGTTTATCATCCTTATTCCAATATCCTTCGAAAACATTGGCTGAAAGATTTTTTCCAAATTGTGAACCGTTCCAAATGGTTTTGGATGAGTGATCAATGAAAGTAATACCGTAAATTCTTCCTTCTTTACTGCGTCTAATGACCGTATCAATTCCTTGCTGTTGCAATCGCTTTATGAAATCAATTTCATTTGCTGTTGCTTGCATATTTTTTTCGATGGTTGCTTTTATAGAAGCTTTGTTGGGATGATCCTTTAAGATAATTTTGGATTTTTCATAGTAGGATTGCAGGTGTGTATAACCCGCACTTTTTCCAAATAGAGAAGCTTTAAATGGATTACTGGCTTTTTCTCCTTTTTCACTTAAAGCAAAATAAACCAATCCTTGCTTTGTGATACCGTTATATTCACCCTTGACTTCTTCAGCAGTAATATTCAATCGAGAAAGCAAAGCATTATAGCCACCAAAGCTTTGAAATTTATAATACTTGGGCAAATAGCGGAGTACAGATGCCATTTGGCTTTTGACATCACCAGACTTATAATCAACGGGGGTGCATGTAAAATGCTGCAAATTTTCTTTTTTTTCAATAGCTGATATCAGATTATACTCTTTTTCCAATGATCTGCAGATGACCATCGAACGTCTTTTTTCAAATTGATCAGATATTTTTCTTCCCTGTTCATCCACACAAATTGATACAATATGGATATGAGTGCGATTAATATCAGTGTGTTTAAAAACCACAAAAGGTTGCTGTTCGTAACCCATTTGTTTCATATAGTCCTGTGCAATACTGCTAAAATCAGTATCACTTACGGTATCTTTTGGATCAGGATTAATTGATATATGGAGTACTGGTTTTTCTGTCTTGCGATTGGCTAATAGATACAATTCGAAAGAATTAGCCAGCTGAGATACAGAATAACTACCATCGGGCGCTTCAATCATTTTTTGGGTAAACAAAACCTGCGCTTTTTCTTTTTCAACCTTATGATAATTGTAATAAAGCGCACCCATTAAATTTTTGCCCCGATTAATTTTAGCTATCATTTTTTTATTTTTTTTTCAGATAGTTTGTTTCGAATTCCGCTGTAAGCATGATTATTTTTTGAGATAATTGAACCAATTCAATAGTTTGCTGTTCGAGCTTAAAGAGATAAGCAGCCGCTTTCTTTTCTGAAAAATTATGGTACAATAGCTTTACTATTTGATTGTAATTTACCCCCACAGCCCTGAACTGTCCGAATAGAGCAGTAAGGCGGATATAATAATCTACCGCTGCCTTATCCACTTTTATAGTTGTGATGCCTTTTTGAAAAATACATGCAGTTATATAGTGTGCTTTAACATTCATACTTGATTGTTCATACAGTGAAAGAAAACGTGCATTTTCTTCAGAAGTTAAACTAATAGAATAGCGATGAACAGCAGGATCATTTTTTGGATGCCTACCACCTTTGTGCGAATTAGTTTTGCCTTGGTTTTCCATAACGAACACTTGTATTACTTAAAAAATTTAACGAACAATGTATTTTATTATCATCAGCAACAATATGAAATGGAACCAATTGGTAGTATTTGCCTTGAGTTGACCTAATGGAGCTTTTATCAAGCTCTATATAGGCAACTGGTGCCAAAGGAAGCCAATAGCACCCACTTTGTAAGAGCGCATTGTTTCGAGAATTAATTTTCTACAAACATGAAATTATGCTCTACAAAGAAACAGTTACTCAGGAGATGTGGGAACTTCTCCAAAGACTTATGAAAGATGAAAAATTGAAAGAATTTAATCTTGTAGGAGGTACAGCCCTGAGCCTAATTATAGGTCATAGATTGAGTATTGATTTAGATCTGTTTTCTATAAAAGATTTTGATCAGAATGCACTGCTTTCTCACTTGAGTGATAAACATCCAGTCAAGATCAGGGAAATTTTTAACAATACGATCCTTTTAGATATCGGAAATGTCAAGGTAGATATTATAACTCATAAATATTCCTGGCAGGAACCAATTCAGATTGAACAAGGAATTCGGATAGCATCTTTAACTGATATCGGAGCTATGAAACTTCATGCTATCTTTCAAAACGGCACTAGGATCAAGGATTTTGTGGACATGTATTTTCTACTGGAGCATAAACCCTTTAGAATCTATCTAGAAGCTTATCAAAACAAATATGGGGGAAATCCTAGATTGGTTGCTCATGCACTACTGCATCATAACAACATTGATGCAGAAGAAAAAGTCAAGTTACTTAAAGGAAAAGAAACCAATTTTAGTAATATGACCCAAAGGCTAAAAAAAGCGGTCTTGAATCCTTCCTTAACATTTTCTGAATCAAAAAATCAAATCCCTCCTCTTAATAAAGGTCGAGGATTTAGGCGATAAGCGTTTGGATAAGAAGCTAAAAAAACGTATATTTACTGTATGGAGAGAAGTACAAAAAATAAAGAAATACCTAATTTAAATCGAGTCTTTTTTTGGGATTTCGACATTGAAGCAATGGATTTTAAGAAAGCATACAAAACTATTATCGCACGTATTATAGAACGTGGTGGTCAAGATGAAATAAATGAGCTTCTTCGCTTTTATGGTCATCAAAAAGTGGTTACAGCTGTACGTGACGAGATTTTCTTCCTACCTAATTATGCTATAGATAAAGCACTGAAATTCTTTCCCGAACTCAAAAAGGAAGATATGTACTGTTACTTGAACCGAAAGGACAAGCCCTATCATTGGATTTAGTTTTAATTTGGAAAATAGTATAAAGACGTGATTCTTTAAACTATTTATCCAAAGAAAAAATAAAAAGAAAACGAAGGTAGGTCAGGCTGCTTAGTCTGCCCAAAAGACTTCGGCATAATGTCTTGCTCGTTCCTCACAAGCCACCCTACGGGACTTATTCCGATTCCTTTTGGTCCGCCAGCATCCCGCCCTTTTAAATTGCTTTCTTTTTCTTTTTTTCTATTTTTTCGATTTTCTTTTGAAAAAATATTTATGGCTTTAGATAGAGGCATACGGATATATCTCCAAGTTTACTTATGTACCTATGTATACATTCATTTGCCTTGATAAAAGCATATTTACATACATATACTTTTACGTAGGTACATATTTGTAAATTTATATAAGGACATGTATCCGCACGAAATTACAGGATTGCGGTTTTACATATATGCAGGCATATATAAATAGTTATGCTAATTTCTAAACTTTAACAATCGATAAGGGATTAAAATCTTTAGCTTTAAACTTAATCAGAACTTATTCTCAAGCTAAAAAGATTTAAGGTCTTTAAATTACTGCATTATTGATACAGCCTTTTCAAAACTAATTTTAATAAAACAAAGAGCAAGAATAGATTCAGAAAAAACCAACATAAAAAAAAAGGGCATCAGCCCTTTACATAAAAACCATTCTAAAAATGTTTTCGAGAGAAAACAGCAAGTTGTGTTTTGAGATGCTCTGAATGAATTCAGCATCTCAAAACAACTTGCCCCGCAGGGAGCTTAAAAAAACTCCGAAGTCGTTTTTTTTAAATGAAATGGATTTAATTATCCTTATTTAATGAATTAGAGGCTAATTTGTGACGTAAAGAAAAGAAGCGATTTTTGCATAGTCTTAGATAAAATATACTCTGAATAGTACTGTAGATTAATGGCAATTAAATACCATCTTTTTAAAATAGTATATTTTATTTCCGTTCTGGATCACTCTTGTTTATTTTCGCATTTATCACCAACAGGGAACATAACACTGATCTCATTTATTAGTTCAAATTCATCAATGGGAAATAACTGCAGAGCAATTCCTAGTATGAGTCCAACATCGATAGACTGATTTTTAACCGTACTGGGAACTTTAGCAGAATCCTGATCAACAGCCACAATACATAATTTCAACAAGTGCCTGATAACTGAGGCAAGCTCATAATAATCATATACTCTTATCTCAGCAATGTGAACTTTGTTTTTATCCCGAGTAGGTTTTAAAGCGGTGAGACAACTAGTAGTTAATCTCTTAATAGTTTCTAGGTTTTCAATTTCATCGGTTTTCATACTCTTTATTTTTAGATTAATTAGTTTTATTTAAATGATAATGCATCAGTCTTGCTCAAAGCTCAATAGCAATTCGCCTTCAATAACCAAATTGTGTAATTCACACATCAGTTTCTCAACAATAACATTCATCTGATTAACCTCTTCTTTGTTGAACTTTGATAATTTATGATTAAGGGTCATATGTCTATCTAAATACGGAAAGAAATCCGTCCAGAACTGTTCTATTAGATAATTATACTTTCGCATATCAGCATCTGCATAAATACACAGTTCCCACAATGTCTGGCTTGACAAATAATTAGGGAGATAATACTTATTTACAAAAATGTATGTCCTGCAAAAAGACAGGAAAAATAGCGTAAAAAGAGAGTCTAAACCTTGGTAGTTTCCTTGATCATTATTGACTATTGTGGAAAATTGTAAAGCACTGTTTTTGGTTGACTTATAGTAAAAATATAGATCAGCGTGATAGGGTTTGTGAGGTGTCTCCCAATGAAATTCGGGAAGATATTTACTGGATGAATATCTAAGATATTTCTCTTGTATAATGTTGGAAAAGAAAGCCTGATTTTGGTATAGGTTATTTTGTATCCAGTATCGGCTGTGGCTTAACAAAACAAAATCATGTTTATCTTCTACTTTTCTTTTTAGAGACTGAGTGATTGATTTTAATTTTTCATTACCCGCACCAACCGTTATAAGCATCAAGTAATAGGTTGTTTTCTCACCGTAGGTAATTTGATGATATAAATAAATCTGTTCGATTTCAATCGCCTTTAGTATGGTTTCTATTGCAACGCTAAGTATTAGATCTTTCGGTTTCTCATCAATTTGACATAAAACTTCATGCTTTACAGATAATCCTTTTTTTATCCCCTTTTTTAATTCATCCAACCTTTCTTCGATAAGACGATAAAGACTTTGTTCGGCAATTCCAACTGCTTCATACATTTCTTCTTTAAAAATTGCTTCGTCATCGGCAGTTGCTTCTTTTGCTTTTACAAACAAATCAGTAAGATAATATTTGTTCTGGCTGTTTCTCACAAAGTATTTTTGAACAACAGGAATGTATTCGATAAGATTAGCTATCCTTTGATTTAAATTCAGCGAAGCAGATTTATTTCCGCAATACAGTTCTTCTAAATAGTCAAGATCATATTCAATAAGTCGTGCATAAGATGTAAAAATACTATTAGAAGAACCTTCTGAAATTAGGTTTTGGACTTGTATCTTATTAAGGTCGTGATCGTGGTAAAAATTATTTTGATAAACATTTAGCCTTTTTTTATGTTTTTTCCATTCCTTAGTAATGAAAATTGATTTTTGCAACTCTAAATTTTGAAAGATAACGGCAGATGGACTGCAGTAAAACGCAATAAAGGGACAACCTAAAGAATAATGATTATGAAGTCTTGAAGAGCAAATAAAATATACATTGATTTGATAAAGACTTTTAACTTTTTTTACCCATTTGTTCTGTTGTAGCTGTTGTGCATCACTGTTTTTTTCAATGTGGATAATAAGGTACGAAAACACGCAAGAGGATTGTTTGGTGAAAAACATCTGAATGATAGTATATTGATCTATCAATTGTCTGAGGATATTTTTTAAAAACTCGTTTTCGAGTTTTGGAAATGAAAGTTGTTCTGAAGGTTTCATAATTTTTCTTTTTACATGTTAAACATCTTTTTTAATTTGTATTTTTGTTCATTACACGCAAGTAAGTGAGAGATTATATCGTACCAAACTAATGGGAATTGTATCTTACAAATGCGAACTTGTTTTTTACCAAAACCTATTTTTTTAAAGAATTTTAAATATCTTTGAGTTATGAACACAGCAACTAAACCAAAACATATTGGTAGAAATATCAGCCGAATTAGAGAACTTAGAGGCATGAAACAAGAAGCCTTGGCTCTTGCTATAGGAGTGAGTCAACAATCTGTTTCAAACATTGAAGCAAGCGAAACAATTGAAGAAGAAAAGCTAATTGCAATTGCAGTAGTTTTGGGAGTTTCTGCTGAAGCCATTAAAAATTATAGTGATGAAACTGTATTAAATGTGATCAATAATACTTTTACTAGTCATGATAGTTCAACAATTAATGCAATTAATATACAACCCAATTTTAATCCACTTGATAAGGTAGTAGAACTTTATGAACGTTTAGTCCAGGCAGAAAAAGACAAGGTCGAATATTTGGAGAAATTATTAAAAATAAAATAACTTTTGATAAAGGTTATAACTTCAAAAAAGACATCATAATTGATGTTTTTTTTTATTTAAGATAAGTTTCAATTTTATCGGCATTCTATAAATTGTCAAACATAATTTTGACTGCTATAATTTCTTTCAGAGATCCACAAAAAGCTTTCTTAAAACAGTCAGAATTTTGTAGATTTTAAAAGTAGTATCGATTGGAAAATTACACTTCTTTTATATCGTTTTTTCAGATGATTTTTTTTTAAGTGTACCCTTTCAAAGAAGCTTAAACATCCCAAAAAAGACAAAAAGTAAGCCAAGGTATTGAACATCGGCACAAGAAGTGCGCATAATTGCAAAGTGGATTCAAGACAATAAGAGAAAGATGAAATGATGGCAAGGCTCGATAAATTAATTAATAAATAAATTTGAAATGAATTCTTATTCACATTTAGTAAAATTACTAAAAGCGAGAAAAATAAAAAAACTAAAGTATTTTATAAACGATAGATTAGGATTTGTCTATTATAGTCGTTAATGATTTAATGAAGATTCCCTCTGTACACATTTACTTCATTATTCCTTGTGACTAAAACACAATAAATAGGCAAACGTTTTTATATTTTATACTGCTTTTATTGTTCATTGATTCACACTTATTCCCCATTTTTGGTTTGTATTTGTTTAAATAGGGCAAAAATTAAAAACACTATTTCAATCTAAATTAAAAAAGAGTTGCTTTTTTAATGAGCCATTAACTGTTTCCATTACAATTCGGACAAAGTCCAGATAACGTAAAATTCACCTCTTTTACTAGATAATTATCAGGGATTTTATAAGACGGTTCAACCGAATCTAAACAAGTTACCGAATGGCATTTTTCACAACTAAAATGTACGTGATTATGAGTATGATGATGATTGTCGTGATCGTGATGACAACCCGCATATTTAACCGTTCCATCTGGAGTAGCAATTTTATGTATCATATCTTCAGTAACCAAACGGTCTAAAATTCTGTAAATAGTAACTCTATCACATAAATCTCCAGTCAATTTTTGAATTTCACTGTGCGACAATGCCACTTCAGAATGCGTTATTAATTCTAAAATAGCGGTTTTCGAAGCAGTTTTACGTGTTGTTTTCATAATTAAAAAAATATAACGCAACATTGTTGCGATTAACAAAATACCAAGTATATTTGCAACCAAATTGCATTAAGCAAATGTACAAGAAAAAGTAGCACTAATCAATAGTAGTTTTTGAAGGTATTTTCGAATTTAAAGGGTCTAAATTGAAAAACATATTACCTTTTTGGTTTTGTTTTATACCTATTCCTATAGTTAGGAAAATATCAAAATATGGATATAACTAGTAGGTAACTATTTAAATAAGAAGCTTAATTATTATTCGTATTCCAAATAAATAATCAGATGGAAAAAACAAAAAAAATAAACGTTTACATCATTACAGGATTTTTAGGCTCGGGTAAAACAACAGTTTTGAATAATTTGTTGCAACAGTTTTCTGCCGAAAAAAATATAGTGATAGAAAATGAATTTGGTAAAATAAATATTGACGCAACATTGATAAACGGAACATTTGAATCTGTTTACGAACTTACAAATGGCTGTATTTGCTGTTCGATAAACAACCAATTGTTAGAGACATTAACTCGAATAGATGCTTTAGAAAATAAGCCCCACAATTTGTTCATAGAAACTACTGGTATTGCAGATGCAGGAGAAATTGCAGCAAACTTCAAAGCACTTTTTGTAGTAGAATCTTTTGATTTAAAGAAAATTATAGCTGTTATAGATACCGAAAATATACTTTACTATAAAGATTCCAACCCTGAAGTACAAAAGCAAATTGTAGCCGCAGATTGTGTAGTAATCAACAAAACTGTCTTGGTTACAACCGAAATTATTGAAGATGTAAAAGACTTTGTAAAAGCTGTAAATCCATATTCTAGCATTATTTTATCCAAAAATGGTTTGCTAGACAGAATGAACTTAGAAACCGAAAATAGTCAAAAAATATTGACTCCCACCACAATTTATAAAACCGAAAGTGTTCATAAAATAAAAACAATGCTTTATGAAACGGATGCTTTGTTTGATATCCAAACTCTTAGATACGAACTCTTTAAAAACCTCTATTTGTATTACCATCAGATCTATAGAGTAAAAGGGTATGTTTTGAATGCTGAAAATGAAGTCTACCTAGTACAAACAATAGGAAAAACAGTGGTAATTATTCCAGCAGATAAGCAAGCAATTTCAAAAAGTCAACTAGTTTTTATTGGTAAGGAACTAGAACTAAAAAGTATAGAACGTATATTAAAAGGGGCTTTAGTTAAAAACAAAAAACCGCAATTGTCATAAAATGGGAAAGATAAAAATTGGTATTCTTACCGTTTCAGACCGAGCCAGTAAAGGAATTTATGCAGACTTGTCTGGCATTGAAATTAGAAGGGTCGTTGATAATTACACTATTGATAGTAGTGACTTCGCTTATTGCATAGTTCCAGATGAAGAAGAATTAATAGCCGAAAAATTAATTTATTTATCCGATATCGAAAAATCCAGTTTGATTTTTACCACAGGAGGCACCGGTCCCGCATTGCAAGATGTAACACCAGAAGCAACCGAAAAAATCTGTCATAAAATGCTTCCCGGTTTTGGCGAATTGATGCGAAAGGAAAGTCTTGAATATGTACCCACAGCCATATTATCCAGACAAACTGCTGGAATTAGAA
The DNA here is from genome assembly GCF_058725285.1 of Flavobacterium sp. DW-iso2. Classification (NCBI taxonomy): domain Bacteria; kingdom Pseudomonadati; phylum Bacteroidota; class Flavobacteriia; order Flavobacteriales; family Flavobacteriaceae; genus Flavobacterium; species Flavobacterium sp. DW-iso2. Next base: position 64,768 of record NZ_JBZXDY010000018.1, read on the forward strand.
ACCAAACCTTAATTGTGAATCTGCCCGGTAAACCAAGCGCTATTGAACCGTGCTTAAAATCAATTTTTCCTGCTATTCCGTATTGTATTGATTTACTTGAAGGGCCATTTATGACTTGCAATCCCAAAAATATTCAAATCTTTAGACCCAAAAAATAATTATGATTACGCTAATATTACCCTCAAATATTCAAAAAACATTTCGTCAAGAATCGGTTTCTATCCAAGACGTTGCGGAGTCTATCAGTAATTCTTTAGCCAAAGAAGTACTTGTAGCAAATGTAAACGGTCAAATTAGGGACATAAATTATGCTATTCCGAACGAATCGAAAGTTAATTTACTGACTTGGAAAGAGGACGAAGGCAAAAATGCTTTTTGGCATACTACCGCTCATTTACTTGGTGCAGCATTGCAAGAACTATATCCCGGAATACAACTGGGGACAGGTCCTGCAATAGAAAACGGATTTTATTACGATGTTGATTTTGGCGAATACAAATTTACCGATGCCGATTTTACCAAAGTCGAAAAAAAAATGCGGGAACTGGCGCAGAAAAAATCATTAAACATTCGAAGAGAAGTTTCGAAAGGCGAAGCTACTGCGTTTTTTACGCAACACTACAATGCTTATAAATTAGAATTAATTGAAGGTTTAGCAGACGAAACAATTATATTTTATGAAACAGGAAATTTTACAGATTTATGTACGGGTCCTCATATTCCGAATACTTCTTTTATCAAAGCCGTAAAACTAACGGCTATTTCTGGAGCGTATTGGCGTGCTAACGAAAACAATAAAATGCTAACCCGAGTGTACGGCATTAGTTTTCCAAAACAAACCGATTTAGATGCTCATCTCGAAGCTTTAGAAAAAGCAAAACAGCGTGACCATCGCAAATTAGGTAAGGAATTAGAACTTTTTTATTTTGATGAGCAAGTAGGAATGGGATTGCCGTTATGGGCTCCAAAAGGGGAAGCTTTGCGCCAAAATTTAATTGGTTTTCTACGAAAAATACAAATGCGTGCCGGTTATCAACACGTGGCAAGTCCGCATATTGGCAAAAAAGAGTTGTATGTAACCTCGGGACATTATGCCAAATACGGTCAAGATTCCTTTCAGCCCATACACACTCCCGTCGAAAATGAAGAGTTCTTTTTGAAACCAATGAACTGCCCGCATCATTGCAAAATTTATGCAACAAAACCACGAAGTTACAAGGAACTCCCTATAAAATATGCCGAGTTTGGAACGGTATATCGCTACGAACAAAGTGGCGAATTGCACGGACTAACTCGTGTGAGAGGTTTTACGCAAGACGATGCTCATATTTATTGCAGACCCGACCAACTTAAAGTGGAATTTTTGAAAGTAGTCGATTTGGTTAATTTAGTTTATGGGAAGTTAGGATTTACTGATTTTCAAACTCAAATTTCGTTAAGAGACACTTCGAATAAAGAGAAATATTTAGGCACAGACGAAATGTGGACTTTAGCCGAAAATGCCATAATAGAAGCTACCCAAGAACGAGGAATGAAAGCTACGACCAAAGAAGGCGAAGCGGCATTTTATGGTCCAAAATTAGATTTTATGGTGAGTGATGCCATTGGACGAAAATGGCAAATAGGTACGATTCAGGTTGATTATATGATGCCCGAAAATTTTGATTTGACTTACACTGGCAAAGATAATGGCCTGCACAGACCGGTAATGATTCACAGAGCATTATTTGGTTCTATGGAACGATTTATTGCGCTGTTGATAGAACATACAGGTGGTAATTTCCCTGTTTGGTTGGCGCCAACCAAAGTAATTGTATTGCCTATCGCATCCAAATATATTGAATATTGCCAAGAAATTGCAAATCAACTCAATGAAGAATTCGATTTGCAAATTGAAGTTGATGAGCGTGAAGAAAAAATTGCCCGTAAAATTAGGGATGCCGAAACACAGAAAATCCCCTATATGCTTATCGTGGGCGAAAAAGAAAGTGAAGAAAACAAAGTCGCAATTCGAGTTCACGGACAAGGAGACAAAGGAGTTGTTTTGGTTTCGGAATTTATAGAAAGCTTTAGACAGGAACTAAAAATAATCTAAATGATTTTAAGCGGACAGGAAATAGAAAAAAAACTCGGAACGGATATTTCGATAGACCCATTCGATGCCAAACAACTCAATCCCAATAGTTATAATTTGAGATTACACGACGAGTTATTGGTTTATGACAACGCCATTTTGGATATGAAAATGGAGCATAAAACATCGATGCTTACTATCCCAAAATCAGGATTGCTTTTAGAACCGTACAAACTGTATTTAGGGAGAACCGTAGAATATACTAAAACCCATAATTATGTACCAATGCTGGAAGGCAGAAGTAGTATTGGGCGTTTGGGAATGTTTATACACGTTACGGCAGGCTTTGGCGATGTTGGTTTTGAAGGCTATTGGACATTGGAAATCTTTGTCATTCAGCCCTTGATTATTTATCCGAATATCGAAATTTGTCAAATATATTACCACGCTATCGAAGGCAATTTTGAAACCTACAGCAGTGGAAAGTATCAAAAAAACGATTGCATTCAGCCGAGTTATTTATTTAAAGACTTTGAAAATGAAAATAGATAACGCACTATTAGAAGAAACAAACGCAATTGATTTGCAATTTGAAAAACGAGGTGGTTTACTCCCTGTAGCGGTTCAAGAAACAAGTTCAGGACAACTATTAATGTTGGCTACGGTCAATCAAGAATCTTTTGAGATTAGTCTTAAAACTAGAAAAGCTACATTTTATAGCACTTCAAGAAACGAAATTTGGACTAAAGGATTGACTTCTGGCAACACTTTAAAAATAGACAACATATTCGTCGATTGTGACCAAGATGCATTAGTCTATCAAGTGACACTTGAGAACGGAGGGGTTTGCCACACTTTTAATAAAAATGGAGAAAATAGAAAAGCCTGTTTTTATCGAAAAATAAATTGGTTAGAAAACAACCTTGAATTTGTAGAAAAATAATTGTTTAAAAATATACTAATGAAAAAAGAACACGAAAATGCGGATAATATAGGCGACAATCACATCGGCACATCGGCAGATACGCCAATGAGAGCAGATGCATTTGTGCTATCGGACGACCAAAAAATTGAAAAAATTACCGAACATTATAAAGAAATAATGGAAATTTTAGGACTCGATTTGACTGATGATAGTTTGAGTGGAACACCTTATCGTGTGGGCAAAATGTATGTTAAAGAACTTTTTTCGGGTTTAAACCCAAAAAACAAACCCAAGATTTCGGTTTTTGACAACAAATACCAATACAACAAAATGCTTATCGAAAGTCAAATAACTTTCAATTCCTCTTGCGAACATCATTTTTTGCCCATTATTGGAGTAGTACACATTGGGTATATTTCGTCAGGAAAAGTAATTGGACTTTCAAAAATGAACCGAATTGTAGAATATTATGGCAGACGACCTCAAGTACAGGAACGAATGACCATTCAGATTTTTAACGAATTGAAGTTGGCCTTGCAAACTGATGATGTTATGGTAGTGGTCGAAGCCGAGCACCTTTGCGTATCTACAAGAGGCGTAAATGACAAAACAAGCAAAACAACTACGCTGGAATATGGAGGGCAATTTGAACAAGAACAAATACGCAATGACTTTTTTAAAATGGTGTAAATGATAATAGAAGCCACAAGGATACTGAAAGAAAATGGATTAAAAATTACCCAAAACAGATTGGATGTTTTAGCTGTATTTCTATGTTCTGAAAAGGCTTTTACATTATTAGATTTAGAAAAAATTTATCATTTAAAACACGACCGTTCTAGTATTTTTAGAAGTTTACAAACGTATTATATCAAAGGAATTATTGAAAAGTTTTGCAATGCAAACGGAACTTCTATTTATACTTTAAAACAACATAAACCCGATTGTAATGGAAGCTCTCATTTTAAATGCAACGATTGCGAAACCGTAGTTTCATTGCCTGATTTACCCACAGAATATTTAAAAATATTAGGCAAAAGCAAGATGGAAACAATGAATCTTTTGATAGAAGGCAGTTACGAAAATTGTCATAATAAAAGCCTCGAAACACTATGAATCAATTTGTAAATAACGAATATCCCAATGCAGATACAGGAACTGCGGTTACCAATAAATACCTGAACTTTTTAGAAAAAGAATATGGCGTTGATTTGTCAAAAATGTTGTTTGCCACTTCGCTTTGTTCGGATGATGTCAATGTTTCTACCGATTTTAGAAAAGTGCTTTCCCGACCTTTTTCGATGGGAGGTTTAGGCGGATTGCCTTATTCTGGCTTAACGGGTATGGTCGCTTTTGCCCATCATATTCCTGATGGCGGAGATGCTTTTATCTTTTATGGCCCACATATCGGGATTACAGATGAAGGGGAATTAGGAAAAATGACTCGACCAGGACAATCCAGATTAACGAACAGTTGTGGTGCTTTGATGCTCGGACTGGAACGATTGCAACAAGAAAGTGAAATATATGTGCCCATCAATTCAGAGTTGGATTACCAACAAATATTATTAGAGCGAACGGTAATGCCTTATAAACAAAGAATCGTAGAGGCAAAAAATCCTAAAAAAGAAATTACCGAAGTTTTCTATGAAGAAATTCATAAAAAAATACAAGTACTAGTCAAAATGGCTAAAAAAGAGTTTTCCTGCGAGCGTATTTTTTTGTTGGGTGGCATTATCATCAACACCTCGCCTGAGTTTAATGATATGGTAGATGTACGAAATTTTCAAGTGGTGCATACCAATGAGCTTGAAATGAAAAATTTTGACATTTCTATTTTAGAAACACCTGCTTTTAAAGATTTATAATTAAGTCGAAAGTTTTAAAGTCCTAACGTAAAAAGTAGAAAAAATCTCACTGAAGACTTAAAATCAATTAGTTACTTTGGTTTTTTAAATTTAAAAAACACGACATTTTATAACTCTAAGTACTTATATGCTTAGTACTTAAACCCAATACAAAAAAATAACAATGCAAAAAATAGCTTATCTAAATCCAGAAGAAATTCAACTTACAAAAGATATCAACACTAAAAAAAACATCCTATCTGTTTTCTATTACTATTGGATTAACGCTTCAAATCCCAACGAAGACTATAGTTTCATAGATGTAATTGAATTGGTTTTTGATGACCATTCTTCTTTATTTTTTAAACTTAATGATGATGATTCTGGAATTAATATTACTCAAAACTTTGAGTACGAAGAATACAAAACAAGTATACAAAGTGAATTCTTACTGCAAATAAAACTTCAAAAAGTAGAAGTCACAACATTGCCTATTTGGAGATCGGTATTGCAAAATTCATTTGAGGAAATAACGGCTATTGTTGAGAAAGGGAAATTCTTGAGTACCACTTTTTGGATAGCTTTCAAAAATCAAAAAATAGAACTCAACTTTCATCCCATAGAAGGATTAGTGGTAACGGAATATGAAGAAGTTTTAGAATTAAACCAAAAATAAGAAATGAAAGTAACTATTTGCCGAAAGGCACACTTTAACGCTTGTCACAGAATGGACAACCCCTGTTGGAGTGACGCCAAAAACCAAGAAGTTTTTGGCATTTGCAACAGTCCCAATTATCACGGACATAATTTTGAATTAATAGTAAAACTAACCGGAGAAATAGACCCCGAAACGGGTTATGTTATGGATATGAAAGTCTTGGGAGACATTATTAAAGACGAAATAGAAACCCGATTTGACCATAAAAACCTCAATCTTGATTGCGTCGAATTTAAAAACAAAACAGCTTCGACAGAAAACTTTGCCTTAGTGATTTTTGAAATTTTAAAGTCAAAATTAAACCCCATTTTAAAGCTAGGTATCGTTCTTTATGAAACCAATAAAAATTTTGTGGAAATAGTGGAATAATTTTATCGCAACACAATTGCATTAAAGTAAATAAATGTATATTTGCAACAAAATTGCATTAATGAAAAATTCAGAAATTAAGACTCCGACAACACCCTACGACATTATAGGGATTTCATGCGCTACATTGTGCTTAATTCATTGCATTGTGTTTCCACTGCTAACGATAATCCCTTTTGGTTTTTCGGACAGTTGCATCATTGATGCCCTTTTTGCTTGTATTGGAATGTTCGTAGTTTCGAAAATTTTGATGAGCGACGCTAGTAAAAAAGTCAAAATCCTATTAGGGATTTCAATATTTCTTATTGTTGTAAGTGTACTGATGGAAATAGCTTTCGATGTTCATTTCGGCTTATTATACGTAGGAGGATTGGGAATGATTGTGGGTCATTATCTGAACTTCAAATCGCATAGGAAAACCTTATTGTAAGTAATTAAGCATTTATGAAAAGGCCTCTAAAATTGTTACACAAACAAATCTAATAAAAAATAAAATCTCCAATGAAATTAAGAAATAAGCTCCGTTTAATCACATTAGTAGTAGTGCTTTTGGGAAATTCAAACCAACTAATTGCTCAAAAATCGACTATCTTAAACAATGAAAGTCAACTTAAAATATATCCTGTTTTGTGGCAACAAACGGCAGCAGAATATAGAGCATTATGCTACCAAGCGTTTAATTTCGCATCCCTCCGATTAAATGAAATCCCAAAAAAGGACTTAAAAAAAAGAAAATTAGCTATCGTTACAGATTTAGACGAAACTATATTAGACAACAGCTATGTTGGAGCTCAATTAATCAAGGAAAACAAACAAATGACTGACGAAGAATGGAATCGTTGGGTACAAGCTTCAAAATCGACTGAAGTTCCAGGTGCCATTGCTTTTTTGAAAAAAGCACATAACAAAGGAATTACCATTTTTTATGTTTCCAATAGAGATACGAGTAGTGTAAAAAGCACGCTGATAGATCTAAAAAATCTAGATTTACCTAATGCGGATGCCGAACATTGTATTTTTAAAAGCAGCACTTCATCTAAAGAGGTAAGAAGAAATATAGTGGCTAAAGATTTTAAAATCGTAATGCTATTAGGCGATAACTTAAATGATTTTAGCAACATTTTTGAAAAAAAATCAATTCCAAACAGACTTGTAGCTACCGATTCTGTTGAAGAAGAATGGGGCAAAAAATTTATCGTCTTACCCAATGCTAATTATGGAGAATGGGAAAATGCACTCTATAATTATGAACATAAGTCAGACGAAGAAAAAGATAAAATGCGTAAAGATTTATTAAAAGGCTATTAAATTATGACTATAAAAAAACTCCCCGTAACCGTATTATCAGGTTTTCTTGGCGCAGGAAAAACCACTTTGCTCAACCACATTCTTCATAACAAAGAGGGCTTGAAAGTAGCTGTAATTGTAAATGATATGAGCGAAGTAAATATTGATGCACAATTGGTCAAGAACGAAATGACACTTTCTAGAACTGAAGAAAAATTAGTCGAAATGAGTAACGGCTGTATTTGTTGCACTTTGCGTGAAGATTTGATGCTCGAAGTAGAAAAATTGGCCAAAGAAAATCGTTTTGATTACCTGCTGATAGAAAGCACGGGAATTAGTGAACCAATTCCGGTGGCGCAAACATTCTCGTTTATAAACGAAGACGAAAATATTGATTTATCACGCTTTAGTTACATAGACACTATGGTTACGGTAGTGGATGGTTTTAACTTCTTTAAAGATTTTGGTTCTGCTCAAACTTTAGAAGATATAAAAGCAACCAATATTGAAAACGACATCCGTACCATTGTCAATTTACTGGTGGATCAAGTAGAATTTGCTAATGTTATTATAGTAAACAAAACCGATTTAATCACGCCAACAGCATTAGATGTTTTAAAAGCGTCGATTACAAAATTAAACCCCTTAGCAACGATATTAACTTCCGAATATGGAAAAGTCGACATAAATAACATCATCAATACTGGACTTTTTAATTTTGAAGAAGCCGAAGCCTCTGCAGGTTGGATGCGAGAATTGGAAGGCGAACACACTCCAGAAACCGAAGAATATGGCATTGGTTCGTTTGTTTTTAGAGACCATCGCCCGTTTCATCCTAAGCGTTTTCACGAATTTATAACCGATACTTTTCCGCAAACCATTATCAGAAGCAAAGGCTTATTTTGGATTGCCTCGCGCCCTGCCCAAGCCATCAATTGGAGTCAAGCAGGTGGCTCGATGAAAGCCGAAGGTGCAGGAGTTTGGTGGGCAAGTATGCCTTTTGGAGAGCGTATTAAATTTCAAAATTTTGTGGATTACCAACCCATAATCGAAGAACGTTGGGATACCACTTTTGGCGATAGATTGAACGAATTAGTACTTATTGGCATCAAAATGAACGAAGCCGAAATCCGTAGTCAATTAGAATCTTGCCTTTGTACAGCCGATGATATTATGGATTTACAAGATGGTTTTTTTCCGAGTAAAGATTCTTTCCCTATACCAAAACAATATCCTGAAAATAATAAAAGTACTGTTGATTTTTATGAAATGTAATTATTTAGTTGTTGGTTGTCAGTTGTTGGTTGTTGGTTCAAATCGTTTAAAAAGGATGTTTCTGATTTAGAATTCCTGTTTTTAGAAGTCAATAGTACTATTTTCTTGTAAAAAAGTTGAAAACAAACTTAAACAGGTGTATTTATTTTTACGAAATCCTAAAAACTAAAAACCAACAACTATCAACTGAAGTTACAGTAATTGTTATATTTAAATATTTTTGTTTTTGTAAACCTGTTGTTTGGTTAATTTCAGGTGAATAACCCGTCTTTGTGATGGGTTATTTTTTTTAAAACTATACCATTGTGAATTATTTTCAATTGCCTCCAATTTTAGCTAGAGGCAATTCATTTCAAAAATAGTGTTACTGAATATTTGTACCAAACGTATTCCCTATAGAATATATTTGGATAGACACTTAATCAATAGATAATCAAACTTTCTAAGGGCTAAAATTTCTAAAGATTTCGTAAAGAATAATGATTTCATCAGGCAAACATTTTTATATTTAAATACAATTGCAAAATAGTTGCGTTAATCAATAAAAGATCTATATTTGCAACTCAATTGCGTTAATTAAAATACAAAAAATTGAAAGCCTTATTTCAATTTTAATATTTACTTTACCAAGTGTTTTACGATATATTAAATAATGAAAAAAAAGTTTGTCATAATCAATGTTCTTCTGTCAATGGCGGTATTGTTCTCTATACTGTTTCAGGCAATACATTCTTATGAACATTACTCGGAATTACTGACGGAAAAAAAATGCCATCACGACCATTCCAAAAATGAAATAACCCACAGCCATACTATTTCCGAAAAATGTATGATTTGTGATTTTAACTTTAGTTCATATACCACTCCAGATTTTTTCTCGTTTGAATTTCACAAAACTACTACCGTAACTCATACTGCTCTAGTTTCTTTTCAAAAAAACGCTACCTTTTTCAAAGGTTCTCTTTTTGCTCTTCGAGCGCCTCCTTTATTTTAAGAAAGTTCTATTCACTAGACTTATTTAGTCGTTAAAAGACTAAGTCACCATGTTTCTGAACTTTCCTTAGCTCCTTTTGCTTTTTTCTAAAGCACACTATTTTTTTATTTAAACATTTACTCTGTTATTTAAAGTTGTCTCCTTAAATCTGAGCAACTTAGTCTCTTAGTAGCTACTCTAAATTAAAAAAATAGAACACTCTAAATCCCCTAATGAATGGGTTTTATCTATTTTAAATTAAAATAATGTCAAAGAAAATTCTTGTATTTTTCTTGTTTATTCTATTTTGCAACAGTCTTTATTCGCAAAATACCATAAGTGGAAAAGTAAAATCTCAAAGAGAAATTAACTTCTCGAACATCCATATTCACATTGGTCAAAAAATTATTAACAGTGATGCGTCAGGCAATTACAGCGCTACTAATTTGCCTAATGGAAAAACCAAAATATTTATTTCGAGTATAGGATTTCAATCCATAGACACTTTAATTGAACTTAAAAGTAATCTAAAGCTTGACTTTATGATGAAGCAAAATACCACTGCTCTTCAGGAAGTAATTATACAACAAAAATCGAATAGTAGTACTAAATCCGTTGCTGAACAACAGCTAAAAGTAGAGACTATCGAAAAATACAGCAATCAATCCTTGGGCGATGCTTTGAAAGAAGTAGCAGGTGTTTCGACCCTCAAAACGGGAAATGCCATTGTAAAACCAATTATAAATGGATTGTATGGAAGCAGAGTTCCTATCATCAACAACAATGTACGATTAGAAGACCAACAATGGGGAATAGAACACGCACCAAATTTTGATATTAATTCGGCTAATAAAATCACGGTTATCAAAGGGGCTTCGGGCTTGCAATATGGAGGAGATGCCCTTGGAGGTTTAGTAATTATCGAACCTTTGAATGTCAAAAAAGACACTTTATTTGGCAAAACAATTCTCAATTTCGACACCAACGGAAAAGGGGGTTCTGTGACTTCAAGCCTACATAAAGGAAATAATCAAGGATTTAGTTGGAATGCAATGGCGACTTTTAAATACATGGGGGACAAAAACGCTCCTGATTATGTTTTGTCAAATACTGGAAACCGCAATGCCAATTTTTCGGGCGACATTCACTATAGAGCAAAAAAATACGATGCAACTGTTTTTTACAGCTACTACAAATCATTACTCGGGATTTTGAGTGCGTCGCATACTGGAAATGTAAATGACTTATACAATTCTATTACGAACAAAGTCCCTTCAATTGTTAATGATTTCACCTACACGATAAGCAATCCTAAACAAGATATCGAACATCAAATCATCAAATTTAATTACAATTATCACTTTGATGAATCGGCATTTATTGCGCTACAATATAATTTTCAACGCAATAAAAGATTAGAATATGACATCCGAAGAGGGAATTTTAAAAACATTCCTGCATTAGATTTGGAGTTAAAAACCAATACTATAAACATAGATTACAACAAAAAAGGACACGATTGGAATTTCAAATCAGGAATTAGTACTGTTATTCAAAACAACTTTGCCAATCCCGCTACAGGAATTCGCCCATTAATTCCTAATTACGATAAAATAGATTTTGGAGCCTATTCGGTTATGAACTATTCCTTCTCAGATACTTTTACTATCGATGGCGGATTGCGATATGATTTCTCTAAAATAGACGCTACAAAATTCTACCAAAAAACAAGGTGGGAAGAAAGAGGGTACGACGAGGAATTCTCCCATTTTATTGTAGGCGATTATGGGTTACAGTGGCTTACAAAACCTACATTTGCATTTCATAACCTATCGGCAAGTACTGGTTTTAATCAAAAATTAAATAACGATTGGCAAATACTGGCGAATGTAAGTTTTGCTTCGAGAAACCCAAATCCTTCGGAGTTTTTTAGTGACGGATTGCACCATTCTACTGGCGTAATTGAATTGGGGGATTTAGGGTTAAATAAAGAGCAATCGACTAAATTATCGGTTACTATTCAGAAAAAAATCAATCGTTTTTCATTTGATGTAAACCCTTATTTCAATAGTATTCGTGATTATATTTTTTTGAAACCCGTTGGTTTTGAAACTACCATTCGAGGTGCATTTCCTGTTTGGGAATACCAACAAACTAATGCAAGGCTTTTAGGAGTAGATGTACAAACGCACTGGAATATTACCAACCAATGGGAACATTTTTTCCAACTTGCCTACGTAAACGGAACCGACACTAGCAACAAAGAGCCACTAATTGATATGCCACCACTGAATATCAACAACAAGATTCGATTTTCTAAAAAGGAATGGCATGGTCTAAATCTGGAACTACAAAGCGAAATCGTTTTTATGCAAAACCAATATCCAAACAATAATTTCAGCACCTTAATTATTGAGGGAGGCGAATTAGTTCCAGTTACGGTAGATATTAGTACGCCACCGCCTGGTTACAATTTACTGCACTTTTATTCGGAAATGAAATTCCAAACTTTAAAAAAAGCAAGTACAACTGTGGGCTTTTCTGTTCAAAATATTTTAAATGTTTCGTATAGAGATTATTTAAATCGACAACGCTTTTTTGCCGATGAAATAGGCCGAAGTTTTCAAGTTCAACTAAAATTCAATTATTAAAAACTTTATATAATGCAAACAATTTTACAAACCAATTCAATTAATTTAAACACAAACAAAATGAAAACAACAATGAAACAATTCAACAATTCAGTAAGTAGAAATTTAAAAATCGGTACTATCGCACTTTTGGCAACACTAAGCTTTTCTTCTTGTAGTAAGGATGATAATGAGCCAACACCTGTAAATGAGGAAGAAGTAATCACAACTGTTACGGCAATTTATACTCCTGTAGGTGGCGGAACTGCAATTACTTTACAATCTAGAGATTTAGATGGTGATGGTGCAAATCCTCCAATAATTACCGTTTCTGGCCCTTTTGCAAAAAACAAAACCTATAATGGTGCTGTTACGGTAAAGAATGAATCAATAACTCCTACACAAGATATTACTCTAGAAATTCTCGCAGAGGCAGTGGATCACCAACTTTTTTATCAAAAAACAGGGACTTTAAATGCGTTTACTTACGCTTCAGAAGCCAATAATTTTGATAAAAACGGAAAAGTAGTAGGCTTGCAATCTGTATTTACTACTACCGAACCAGCTTCAGGAAATTTAAAAATCACTTTAAGACACGAGCCAAATAAAAGTGGAGCTAATGTAGCAGCTGGAGATATTACAAATGCAGCTGGTTCTACTGATTTTGAAGTTACTTTTTCGATTTCAGTAATGTAAAAAAATAATGCGTAATAAAGATAAGTTACCAAACTCATAGTACAAATTATAGCTGGATATATGAACTTTAATACCTAAATATTGTTGAAACTATTTTTTAAATTGTTTTACAATGAAGCTATAAAAATTTTCAATTACTTAGTTTAAAGAACTTCAAAACTCTTTAGTGAAATTTCAGTTTTTTTATAGATATTTATTAGCACCAGACAAAAGGAGGCTGTCCAAAATTATTTTTCGGATAGCCTCTTATTTATTTATACTATTTTAAATTTTCAAAAAAAGTCAAAATAGGTATCAAGTGTTCGATTGCAGTCCCTGACAGCCCACAAAACTTCTCAAGAAATTGAGAAGTTTTTTTTTGCTTTATATTTTCTTGTAACTTTTTATATTTGATCCGTTTTTATAACTGATTACGGTAGTGTAATGGATCATAACGAAAACCTGTGGAGTAGCAAAAATTAGGCATATATATTAGTTAGCCTAAAAAGGAAAAACTCAATGT
>NZ_JBZXDY010000019.1:0-76819 GCF_058725285.1 Flavobacterium sp. DW-iso2
GTCTTGCATTTGGTATAATTTGGAAACACAAATATCAAGATTTTAATATTTCCCCACAACATTTTGTCTTGATCCATTAAAAATGTGTTATTTTATTTTTTAAACATTTCCTGTAACGGTTTTAATTGCGCCATATCGATATTAGATTTTTTCAAAACAGACATCAATGTGATCACATTATTCGGATTCATATCCTTACCTAATACCCTTACAACGGCAAATCCAGCCTCTTTACTGTTCGCATACAACACAAACTCGTCTATATGCTCATCTGTGCCTACATAACTCACTGAAGCCCCTGCCGAACCAGAACTATACTTCATCAGCTGTTGGTACTTCGCGTCCTTTAGAATCAAATTAACCTTGGCACGTTCTGATTCAAATTGCGCCTTGTTGGTTTCATTAAGCTTAAATGCCAAAACATTCATTTTGTCAAATGATTCTAAAGCTCCATTTTGCTCAGCAGACAATTTCGCTTTGTCTAAATTTAGTATACTGGGCGAAATATCTAATGCAATGAAATCTTTATTTTCTGTATTTTCTACAAAATATTTCTGCAGTGTAGGCTCTGAATTACAACCAACAACTAACATACCTAGAAAAATCGCGATGCTATAAATCGTTCTCATTTTATTTTTTCCCTTTGGTTGCTCTTTTCAAATCAGCTCCACCAGGGATTCTCATTTTATCGGTAAGAATAGAAATTTCATTCAAATCAAAGTTCCCTGTCAACGACATCAAAACGGTTTCATCTGATTTGCTCCCGCCTTCGATAAACATCAAAAGCTCTTTTATTTGGGAATCTGTAGCTCCGGATTTTACTAATATTTTAATGTTCTTGCCACTGTCATTAACACGCATCAGTTCTTCTAAACCAGCCGTTCTTACATACTTTTCTGCAGCTGACCTCATTTCATTAGTTGCTCTTGTGCTACTAGTGGTAAAAACTTTCAGATTGTCAAGTTTTTTTATCAAATTCATATATTGTTGTGTTTCCCTATCAGAAGCGTCAACTTTTACCTTACTCATCAATTCAAACATCTTTTTATTTACGATGATGGACGTAACATCATCTTGTCCGTCAAACTTATCAAATGCAGCTTGCGCAAAAAACGGACTAGAAACCAATACTATTGCTAATGTGATTATAAACTTTTTCATTTTCTTTTATTTATTATTGTTTAAAAATTAAATTTTTTGAATCCTCGTACTGCTCCAAAACTATAACACTTTCTATGCCAACATTCACGTGGCTCGACAACATAGCTAATGCTCTCTGTGTCTCTCTCATTGCTACCTCTGGATTATCATATGTTCCCAGCTCCTGGCTTGGAGATTCCTTATCAAAATACACATAGGTTCCGGCAACTAGCATAACAACAATTGAAGCCGCGATCGACAACCATAGGTTTGTTGTTCTTTTTTTATCTTGAATTCTCGGTAGTACCTTAATTTCTCGCTTCAACTCTTGTGCAGCAGCCTGTGAGAAATACCCAAAAAGCGGGGTGTACTGTTTTAAATGAGGCGCAATATTAGCAGAAGCAAAGTACTTTTGCAACTCCTTCTCCTCTTCAATACTACTTTGCCCTTCAAAGTATTTTTCTAGTAGTATTTCTGTTTTATTCAATTCCATAACTGTGAATTTTTATCATATTTTCTCTAATTGTTTTTCTTGCTCTTGAAAGCGCTACCCGAATGGCCGTTTCATTCATTTCCAATATTATTGCAATTTCTTCAAACTCATATTGTTCAATGTCGCGCATCTGAATTATTAGTTTTTGCTGCTCAGGCAATTGATTAATGATTTTTTCAACCCATTTTAAACTGTCCTCATCTTCCACTATTTTATCTAATCTTGCCGATTTATCCGCAAAATCATAGTGGCTGATCTTCACGTTTCCGGCTCTTTTTGACTTTAACTGATCCAAACAATAATTTTTGGTCATGGTCATAGCAAAAGCCTCTACATTATTGAAGGCAATTAAGTTTTGGTTTTTACTCCATAATTTTATAAAAATCTCTTGAGTAGCATCCTCGGCTTCCTCTGTACTTATGAGCAATCGTTTTGCTAATCGAAAGACTTTGTCTTTAAATGCAGCCGTAATCTGCAGAAACTCTGTTTGACTCATAAATCAATAAATTATTTGGCCGTCATATACTATAAAGACGAGACAGTTTTATTTTTGTTACAAAAAATATAAAAATTAAAACTAAAGATACTATTTTTACGTTCATTAAGTAAATTATCCCAATATATGAAACCTACATTTAAATTTGCGTTATTACTCCTTTTAGTAGTTTTTTCTTTCCAAGGTTGTCAAGACATGGACGATACTGCGGCACCAATAAGCTTGGAAGTTCAGGATTTCATCTGGAAAGGCCTAAACCAGTATTATTTATGGCAACCGAACGTAACTAACTTATCTGATGACCGATTTGCATCTCAAAATGAGCTAAACACTTTCTTACAAACCTATTCAACTCCTGAAAAATTATTTCAAAGTTTACTTTATAGACCCTCTAGTCTTTACCCCGATCCAAAAGATGCCGTTGACAGGTTCAGTTGGATAGTGAGTGACTATTTAGAACTCGAAGGACAACTTCAAGGAACTACAAAAAATAACGGAGTTGATTTTGGACTAAGCCGTGTATCCTCAAACAGTAATGACGTTATTGGTTTTGTTCGCTATATTATACCAAACTCAGATGCAGCAGCAAAAAACATAAAACGGGGTGAAGTTTTTTATGCCGTTAATGGAACAAAACTTACTAGAGACAATTACGCAAGTTTACTATTTGGATCATCCGAAAGTTATACATTAAACTTCGCAACCCTTACGTTTGATACAAATAATAATCCAGTAATCACCCCTAATGATAAATCTCTTGATTTAACTAAAACAGTTTTAAATGAGAATCCAATTTTAATAAATAAAGTAATTATTAACGGATCGCACAATATTGGTTATTTAATGTATAATGGATTCTATTCCAGTTATGACTCACAACTGAATGATGCTTTTGGTAGTTTAAAATCTCAAGGAATTACTGATTTAGTTCTTGATTTACGCTACAATGGCGGAGGTTCTGTAAATACAGCTACAAAATTAGCAAGCATGATAACAGGACAGTTCAAAGGGCAAACATTTTCAAAACTAAAATGGAATAATAAAAACAGTGATAATGACACCGATTATCAATTTATAGATCCTGCAACTATCAACAGCTTAGAACTCTCTACAGTCTATATATTAACTACAAAAAGTACGGCCTCGGCAAGTGAGCTTATTATAAATGGGCTCAAGCCTTATATAAATGTTGTACAAATAGGAGACTTAACCTATGGTAAAAACGTAGCGTCGATCACATTATATGATTCTCCTTCCTTTGGTTCGGTTAATAGAAATCCTAACCATCGTTATGCAATGCAGCCTATTGTAGCACAGAGCGTCAACTCAGTTGGATTTGGTGATTATCTAGGCGGCTTAGTTCCCAACTACGAATTAATTGAAAAAGTTAGTACATTCGGTGTCCTAGGAAGTACAGATGAACCCCTATTAAGCACAGCAATCGGTAAAATTACAGGAACTGGTAAAATGCTGAAACAAAATCAAGTGAAAGATTTTGAATACTTTACAGATTCTAAATCGTTAAACAATCAAAACCAAATGTATATTGAAAAAGCACCTGAAGGATCACAACATTAAATTAAAACTAAAAAAGGCTTCCATCACTGAAAGCCTTTTTTAGTTTTATTAAATAACGAACTGCTTATTCATTAAAATAAAATCCTGCAGGAATAACTCCTACTGTATAATTATTATTTAAAGTTCCTGTTATTGAATAAACATATACTTTTCCATTTGAACTATAATCTACGGCGTCGCCAACATAGATTGCATTATTCTTTACCGCAAAACTATACACCCCATAAACACCTTGAGCCGTTGTACTGAAAAGTGCCGTAGTAGGTAAAGTTGTCGCATTTACATTAGTTTTAAAAATATCAGAACCTACAGTATAATAAACATCACTACCTTCAATATCCAAATTAGAAGGATGTGTCGCAGCCGCAAAATTAATAGCACTACTTACTGTATTATTAGCTAGGTTCACTTTTACCAATTTTCCAGCAGTTTCTGACGAGGCATAACTAGGCAAACCTCCACAAACAACATATAGACTTCCATTACTTACTTCTAATGAATTTGGAACATCCCCTACTTCAATCGTTGCAGCAACCGTATTACTATCTGTATTAATCACTGATAGCGTTTTACCGTATCCATAACCTCCTTGGTGAGCTACATATACCTTGTTGTTGTATTCTAAGATTCTTTCAGGACCTTCAACTACAGGAATTTTACTGCTAACTAAATAGGTAGACAAATTAATAACGGCAACATAATCATCTGTTGCACTTCCGCCATTACCCCAGTTTGTAACATACCCTTTTCCATTTGCAAAAGCAATGAATCTAGGATTACTTAAACCACCATCAATAGTCGCCACATGTGCCATAGTGTAACGGTTTACAACTTCAATTTTATTCGAATAATTTAAAACTACAAATGCTAAATCATTGTACAAACCAACATCCTGACCCGTATCTCCCAAAGTTTTTCCCGGATTAACCAATGAAAAAATATTGTTTTGAAAAGTAACATAATCATTTGAAACATAAGATAAGGACGCATCTCCATGCCCAAAGCCACCTTGATTTAAAATCAATACACCATTATCATAAGCACCAAGCGGAGCTTCGATTTCATCATCATCTTTATTACATGATGCAAAGAAAAATGGGCTTAACAAAGCCAAGAGTACAACTTTTTTGAAATTCATTTTATTATAGTTTAAAAATTAAATTAATGGAATAATTCCTTCCAGGCATAGGCCTTGAGGCAACACTTTGATATTTTTCGTTTAGAATATTCAACGCTTGAAAACCCGCTTTAAACATTTTATTTTTACCAAACTCATAGTTAAAACCTAGATTGGTTACTTTATAATCTTTAAGTTCATAAAAATTATCAGTAGAAGTAAACACCTTGCCATTGTACAGAAACTGACAGAAAACGGATGCGTTTTTATAGGAATAAGATAAACTGGATGTAAATTTATGGTAAGGCACGTAAATGAGTTGGAACTTGGTTTCTTCATTCTCAGAAACAGTATAAGCATAATTGCTATTCCACATAATCGAGTGATTCCCTATTTTTTTATCGAAAGTAAAATTGGATTCAATCCCATAAGTAGTTACTTTCTTCGTGTTTTCAGGTTGCCAAAGACCTGAAGAGTTAGGTTTCCAACTAATCAAATCGTTAATTTTATTTAAAAAAGCAGTTGCCGAAAATCGAATGGTCTGAAAACGAATTTCTTGCCCCAGTTCGTACTGATACGCATTTTCAGGTCTTAAGTCAGGATTACCTCCTTGTTGCCAATACAAATCATTGAAAGATGGGATTCTGAAATTACGAGAAACATTTACTTTTAAATTATAGCTTTTAGTGATATCATATTTAGCCCCAAAAGAATACAAGAACGGACTATCGTAGGTATTAGTAATTTCTTTTCGCACACTCAATTCGTACTCCAACTTCTCTAATAGCTGATGCTTCATTAACAAAACACCCGAAGCTACCTGACGTTTTTTTGACAATAAATCAGAACCGTCGCCTGTAGTTTGTGTAAAGTCAATAATAGAATTCAGATCTATTTTCGAATTTAATCTATAAGATAAATCATGTTTGATAATGACTGTTTCTGCTTTTCCATGTGTAAAAAACGACTGTTCCTTATCTTCAAAATATTTATATTTCTCGGTTAGAAAAGCCACTTTAACTTTTGAGATAAACGAACCATAAAAGCCATCCCACTCTACTAAATTTCGTGTGTTTAAATCTAAATACTTACTTTTTGAAGGCGCTGTTACTGTTCCAGAAAAATGTCTTTCTCCATCAAACAATTGACTGTAAAACTTTAAAATATTCTTAGTATCGAAACGATAGCCAACATTTAGATTATAACTCGAATTTTCATATTGCCCATTTTCATTCTTCTTGGTCGTTCCTAAATAATTGTAATCATTATCGGAACTATTTCTTGAGAGACTAAGCTGACTGCTCCATTTATCATTTGACGCTACCAATCTGTAATGGCCGCCAAAAGTATTAAAACTACCGTATTGCAACTTTACTTCGTTTGAAAAGGTGTTTTTAAAATCAAGTTCATTATTCAAATGGATACTTCCACCTATTGCACTTGTGCCATAAATAGCGCTTCCTCCACCTGCACGAACAACAATCGAATTAAAATCCTGCGTGGTTATCGTATTAAAATCAGTTTGCCCTAGAAGCTGCGAATTGATATTTATTCCGTTCCAGATTACAGCGGTCTGCTGGGCTGTAGTTCCTCTAAAAGAAGGCGAAGAAACCATTCCTAGTCCGTTTTCTTTAAAATAAATAACGGTATTGTAATTTAAAAGAGACGTTAGTGATGCTTGATTTTTAGTAATAATCGAATCATTTAGTTGCTGAACCGATTGGGTATTGGAGAATTTCTTCAGTTGCGAGTCAGAAATTTTTACTTCTTGCAATGAAATAGTATCCTGTTGCGCCGAAATGAATTGGCACAAAAACAAAAAACAAGATAAAAACAGTTTATTTATAGTCATAATTTCTGAACCCTTTTTCCCGAAAGTTCGATATTAGTTAAGAAAAAAGGCAGGTCTCCTGGCTTGCGTCTTGTTGTTTACCTTCCCATTCCGAATCATCGGAACAGTGGTTTTGTAGATAACAACAAGCTTGATAGCTTACAGTTGCGGGAACAGCTTAGGTTTTGAACCTAATTCCCTTTTAATGTGATTTACAAATAATAAAATCACAACCTCAATTCGGGAGCAAAGATAGAATAATTGAATGATTTTATTAGAAACTTATTAAAATTAAAACTATTTGCATTTTAAAAATTCATAACAAACTAATAAACAGAAAATTACCGCAACTACTTATCCTTATCTTTCTTTTTAGAAAGCTTGAATATAAGCCAGACAAAACCAACCACGAAATGCAATATGATAATTCCTGCAATAACATAAATAAAGGTATTTGAATTGTCTCTCATGATTCATTTTTTTATAAAATTACTTCTTTAATATTGAAAAAAATGTATCAAATATCACACAAGATTATTTTTATTAAAACAAAACAATACTTTTGTAAAAAAATTAGATTTATGAAATTCGTCAAAAACACCCTATTCCTCTTTCTAATTTCTTTGTTGTTTCTCCAATGTAAAAAAGAGACAAATCACGAAACGAAATCAGGGATAAAAAATGAAATCCAATACGCTACAGGATTCGAAATCTATAAATATAAGGGCTATTCAATAGTTAAAATCACCAAACCTTGGCCTGGAGCCAAAGAAAATTTTACCTACGTTTTACAAGAAAAAAACGGAATTATTCCGGACAGCTTAAAGCAGTTTACCACGATTCAAATTCCTATAAAATCTATTGTTGTTACCTCAACGACCCACATTCCCGCATTAGAAATGTTAGGTGTCGAAAACACATTGGTAGGCTTCCCTAATACCGATTATATCTCTTCCAACAAAACTAGAAAACGCATTGATGCGGGACTGGTGCGAGAAGTGGGGAAAAATGAAAATCTAAATACAGAAGTACTAATTGATATGCAACCAGAAGTGATTGTTGGCTTCGGACTAAACAGCAGTAATCCTTCTTTAGATATTTTGCGAAAAAGTGGATTAAAAGTCTTATTCAATGGAGATTGGACGGAACAATCCCCACTTGGAAAAGCAGAATGGATTAAGTTTTTTGGTGCTTTATACGGGCTGGATTCCAAAGCAAATTCGGTATTTAGTGAAATTGAAAAAGAATACAATACTACTTTGGCTTTAGCCAAAAAAGCAACACAAAAACCTACCGTTCTAAGTGGTTCTATGTTTCAAGATCAATGGTATGTGCCGCAAGGTGAAAGTTGGGCTTCTCTATTTTTTAAAGATGCACAAGCCAATTACTTATGGAAAGACACAAAAGGAACTGGAAGCGTTTCCTTGCCTTTTGAAGTCATTTTAGAAAAAGCACAACAAGCAGAATTCTGGATTGCTCCGGGGGATTTTTCTTCTTTAAAGCAAATGAGTGATAGCAACCCTCATTATAGCGAATTTGAGTCATTTAAAAATAAAAAAGTATATTCGTATGCCTTGAACAAGGGTGCAAAAGGAGGTATTCTCTATTTCGAATGGTCTCCTACCCGTCCGGACTGGGTTTTAAAAGATTTGATAAAGATTTTTCATCCCGAATTAGTACCAAACCACACGCTTTTTTTCTTTCAGAAACTAGAATAAATTGAATCAGACCAATCGAAATACCGTTCTCTTTGCAATCCTAACCATTGGAATGGTTTGCCTATTTTTAATAAACCTCAGTTTAGGATCTGTTTCTATACCCTTAAAAGAAGTCTTTAATAGTCTTTTTGGCGGAACTACGAGCAAAGAAACCTGGCATTACATCATCGTTAATTATAGATTACCAAAAGCCATTGCCGCCATATTAGTAGGCATGGGACTATCGATTAGTGGTTTATTAATGCAGACTTTATTTAGGAATCCCTTGGCTGGGCCATACGTTTTAGGACTGAGTTCAGGAGCCAGTTTAGGCGTTGCGACTGTGATTCTTGGAGCGGCATTTTTGCCGGAATCCCTTGCCACTATAATGCTGTCCTCCTACGGAATTGTATTGGCATCAAGCCTAGGAAGTTTTTTGGTTTTAATGGCCGTTTTAGCTGTTTCTTATCGCTTGCGGGATACTATGGCGATATTAATTGTAGGGCTAATGTTTGGCAGTTTGACAAGTGCGATAGTGGGAACACTTACCTATTTCAGTACCGCTGAACAGTTACAAAAATTCACCTTTTGGTCGTTGGGAAATTTAGGGAATTTATCCTGGACATCCATTGGGATTTTATTCGTTTGTGTACTAATTGGACTCTTTCTCAGTCTTTTCAGTATCAAACCGTTAAATGCACTATTACTGGGAGAAAATTATGCCCGTAGTTTAGGGTTGAATTATAAAAGAACAAGGCTAATTATCATTTTTGCCACTAGCGTTTTAGCAGGTAGTATTACTGCTTTTGCTGGCCCGATTGCTTTTATAGGACTTGCCGTTCCACACATTGCAAAATTGGTTTTCCAAACCAGTAATCACACGATTTTGTTTTGGAGCACTTTGCTTTTTGGAGCTAGCATCATGCTTATTTGTGATAGTATTTCACAAGTTCCGGGCGGAGATATCACATTGCCGATTAATGCCGTTACTTCTGTTTTTGGAGCACCTATTGTTATTTGGTTATTGGTTAGAAAACGAAAAATGATTGGATGATTTTTAATCAAATGAGTCATTAAGAAAATTTGTAGAAAAAAATTTAGTTATACTTAGTGAAATGTATTTTTTCTTTAAAACACATAAAAACATAGGCTTAACTTTATGAAAATAAAAAGGTTTAGATAGACAAGCCCTAAAAGGGCTCCATAGTAAAAACTAAAATAGTAGAAAATGATAACTCAAAAATATTTAAATGGTCTAACTTTCGAGGTCCTTGGAGCTGCTGTAGAAGTTCATAAAACTATAGGAAGACGATTATTGGAAAATGTCTATCATCAATGTTTGAAAGAAGAATTACTATTAAGAAAAATAAAGAATTGGAAATTGACTTTAGATGTGATCTATTTATAGAAAACTGTCTGGTTGTAGAGTTAAAATCGGTGTTACAATTATATCCCATAATTGAAGCTCAAGTGCAAACTTATATGAAACTATTAAAAGCTCCAAAAGGAATTATTTTAAAAATTTGCCAGAAAATTAAACCCCTTTGGTTGAAATAAAGTTTTATAAAAACAAAACACATTGAAACATCAAATTATGTTCTTTTACTATGTTTGAAACCTAGTTTCAAATCTATAATTACCTCAACACAATAAAAGCCTATGTTTCTATGTGTTTAAAAACCTTATACTTCTATAAATGATTAGCAATAACAACATACTTACAACATCAAATCTAAGCATTGGCTTTACTTCCAAAGCGGCGACTACTATTATTGCCGAAAACCTCAACTTGAATTTGCAGGCAGGAAAACTAATTGCTTTAATTGGTGCCAATGGAATTGGGAAATCAACCTTGCTTCGCACAATAACTGGGATTCAAAAACCGCTTTCAGGAACTATTTTACTTAACGGAAAAAACATTCATGAAACAGATGCTTTGACGTTAGCTCAAAACCTAAGTGTCGTGCTAACCGAAAAATTACCTCCTAGCAATTTGACTGTTTTCGAGCTGATTGCTTTAGGAAGACAGCCGTATACTAATTGGATTGGAAAGCTTACAGAAACTGATATTGCTATGGTTAACGAAGCCATGGAACTGACTCAAATCAGTGATTTGGCGACCAAAAAACATTACGAAATTAGTGACGGTCAATTACAAAAAGTACTGGTGGCACGTGCATTAGCGCAAGACACTCCGCTGATAATTTTAGACGAACCCACTACCCATTTGGATTTATTGCATAAAGTAGCACTTTTCAAACTCTTGAAAAAACTCACTCAGGAAACGAATAAATGCATTCTATTTTCTACCCATGATATCGATATGGCCATACAATTGAGTGATGAAATGATCATTATGACTCCTGAAACTGTGGTTCAAGATGAGCCTTGCAATTTTATTTCCAAAGGAACTTTCAATACCCTATTCAAAGACGAACATATTGTTTTTGATTCAGAAAAAGGGAAGTTTGTGATTGTGTGATCCTCCCCCCGCCCCCTCCGAAGCAGGGGGAAACTGAAGGTAAAAACTGGGCGTGAAACTAGGTTTTAGCCTTCTTGTGAAAACTAGGGTTGGAACTTGAGCTTAAAAACTGCAACCTCAATAATTAAGATTGAATACTATAAAACGGAACACTGATTACTCCTTACTTTCCTTTCAATAAATTAATACTCACGGTAGCACTATTTGAATCCGGGAATCGCTTAAAATACTGCGTATCCGGATACAATCCTGCTTCGGCAGCTACTTTATGCAAGACGGGGATTTCCACGATATATTGATCTGAGAAACCATGCGTGGCATCGTAAGCGGTTGCAGCTGTCTTTCCAAGATTAGCAGCTGTGACACTGGGTGGTATCGTATGTAATTCTATCATAAGCAAACCAAAATTCCTAACATACGGCGACCATTTATTAAAATGCTCTACTAAATTATCTTCTACTAAATTAGTACTTACTCGCTTTCCTCTATGAGCAAATGCCCCAGTGGACTGACTTAATCTGTCTTTTCTACTGTTTTTTGGTTCTTCCCATATTCTGTTGTGATCCAGAAAGGTGCGTACATTCAATAAATCTTTTAAATCGATGCCATAATTTTCCATTAAATCATCTGCTAGTAAATCGGGACGACCAATGTCTCCCCAAATCACTTTAGCCCAAATATCGGCTTTAATCAAATTAGCCCGAGTTACTTTGAGGGCTGCTTGGTTATAGTCAGCACCAACCAGAAACAGCGGATAATCATCGAGCATCTTACCTCTCAAAGTCTGTCTTTCAATTACGGTAAAGACATGTTCTAAAAATGCTCCGTTTCCACAACCCATATCCAAAATTCCTTTTGGCTGGTCTTGTATGGGCAAATTAAACAATTTGATTATGATTTCATCCACTACTTTAAAATAGGTTTCATGAGCGCCACCGCTTCCCCAAACATTCATTTCACGGTCTACATGAGCCTCATCTTCGCCTTCGGCAATCGCTCTTAAAATAGCAGCGTTACCAAAAAGTAAATCGTCCATTTTACTAAAAGTTGGTAAATAAGAAACCGTCACTCCATAAGCCGCAGCTCTTTTGGCAAAAAATAATCCCGTTTCAGTGAATTGATAATTTCCATTCTTTTGTGTAAACCAGCCTAAATGGGCAAAGAAATCCAATATAATTTTGAAATTTTCAGGGGACTTATGAAATTCTTCAGGACGGAAAGAGATCTCCATAAAATATTTATGAAACATCCCGTTCATGCCTAAACGTACCAAAGTAGGTCCAACTAAAGCGCCCTCAATATGCATTAAAACCTGATCTTGTATCTCTCGCTCTAATGGATTATTGGAGAATTTGACCTCATACTTTTTTTTATATTTTTCGAAAATCACCCGTAAGCGTTCAAAGGGAGCATCTTCAAATAACCGAGGATGAAACTGCATTGAAAACTGTAATAAGTCCACTACATCTTCATACAAATGAAACAAGGAAAAAGCCGTTTCGCTCTTATCCGTAACTGAAAATTTAATTTCGTCTGTCGCGTTATCGATATGATATTGGAGAAATCCTTGGGAACTTAAGACTCGTAAGCCTACATTTAGATAGCCTTCGTTTGCTTTAAAATGTGAAGTAAGTTCATCGAGTGTGGCTTCCTTTTTATCAAGTAAAAAAGACAAAACTCCTTTTTTATGCAGGGAATAAGCTACCGGAGCAGTCACTAAACCATCTAAATGCCTGAAAATTGTACTTCGTAGAGAAACTTTATCGATCATAAAAAGGAAATTTTAAAATGAGTGCCATTTGCTTAAAAACACAAATGTGATACTCAAATATATAAAATTCCTTGGTAACAATACTATTCCTTAATAACTCCTTATACTACCATACTACTTGAGCATAATTTGTCTTTTGGCCTCGCCGATAACAAAAGCCACCGAATTTGCAATGTTAAAACTCCGAATCAAATTTGACATTGGAATTTTTAGATGGTTTTCGAATTGACCCAAAACTTCTTCACTTAGTCCTTTGCTTTCTTTTCCAAAAACCAACCAATCTCCGTCTTGAAAATCTATCTCCAAATAAGATTTTTCGGCATGGGAACTCATTAAGAAAACACGTGAAGCATCCGGAATTTGAGTGATCCACTCGGCTACATTTTGATATTCGGTGACATCAAGATGTACCCAGTAATCCAAGCCCGAACGTTTCAAGTTTTTATCATTGATTACAAAACCAAATGGATGAACCAAATGCAAGCGACTTTCAGTACCGACGCACAATCGACCAATATTCCCTGTGTTATTAGGTATTTCGGGCTCAACTAAAACGATGTTTAACATTTAAAAAGATTTAAGATTGATGATTAACGATTTTTGCCCTTGCCTTTTGCTATTGCAAATTTTCTACTTGTTTCACTTCTCCAGCTTGTAACTCATTCAAATATACGTTTCCAATTCGCACGCGAACTAATCTAAGAGTAGGAAATCCAACTGCGGCTGTCATTTTGCGCACTTGACGAAACTTGCCTTCGCTGACCGTTATCGAAGCCCAGGAAGTGGGGCCGTGGCGTTCGTCCCGTATTTTTTTTCCTCTGGCTCCAAAAGCGGGAATTTCAGTTATCAATGAAGCTTCACATTTTTTGGTGATGTACTTGGTTCCATTGAACCCTATTTCGACACCGGCCTTCATTTTGTCAATAGCTTCCTGATCAATAATTCCATCAACCTGAACATAATATTCTTTTTCTACTTTTTTAGATCGAATAACTTCGCTCATCATTCCATCTGTGGTAAGCAATAACAATCCTTCCGAATCTTCGTCCAGACGCCCTATTGCCATCGTTCCTTTTGGAAAATCATACAATTCACCTAGTAATTTCTTTTTTCGCTTCTGTTCATAAATAAACTGACTTAAATAACCGTATGGTTTGTGAATAATGAAATGAGAGTGGTGCATTATTTTAATTTTAATATTGCAAAGATAGATTTGTTTAATTGTATATTAAACAGAGTGACTACAGAATTATAAAACAAAGTAAAAGCTATGTTAAATGACCTAAACAATAAGCTGAAAAGTCGTAATTTTAAGCAAATTAAGTTTCTATCATTAAATAAATTTGTCATGAAAAGTAAAAATTGGAATTCCGACGAACTGATAAACGATCCTAATTTAAAAAATGGATTAAGTGGAGAAAAAACACCTGACGTTCTTAATGAAATGACTTCAAAAACATACACTGATGTTGAAATAGACTTAAATGGATACCCTAAAATTATTCAAAAGACTATCTCCACTGAGAAACCTAAAGCTTTTGTAGAAGAAAATGAAAATAGAAATTGGAATGAAAATGAAAGTTTAAGCCGAGCTGTTTCATCAGAATTAAAGGAAGTAAAACCAGATAACGACTTAAAAAGTACATTCAAAATTTATCCAATAAACCCAATTATCAAAAACAAAAAATAATAAAACTAACTACATCTTTACTATTCCCTATTGGTATAACTAGTCCTTTAGGGAATTTTTATTGTTAATTATGCTAAAGAACGGCCTCTTTGATATACTTTATCACTAAAAAAATTAATTTTCAATTAATAGTTAAATAGAAACATCTAATATTCCCTACTTTTACTTTTTACAAAAATCAGTCTTTCTATGTCAAACATGCTCCCTTTTTTATTCTTGTTTGTAATTGCCCTCGCTATTGGTGTTTTCATTGGGAAACTCATTTTCGCTGCTCGTTTTAAATCCGAAAAGATCAGTTTAGAGGAAAAACTAATTGCCTCAAACTCGCAATTCAATCAATTGAAAGAACAATTTTTAAATGACAAAACTGCTTTTGAAAAGCAATTAGACAACAGTGCTGCTGAGAAAGAAACCATTCGTAATGAAAAAGACAGCTTGGCAATACAACTTTCTAAAAAAGAAGTCGATTTTGAGAATCTATGGGAACGCAACAAAGAGCAAAAAGATGAAGTAGAAAAGCTTCAAGAGAAGTTTACCAAGGAATTTGAGAATCTTGCCAACAAAATATTAGACGAAAAATCGAATAAATTCACGGAACAGAACAAAGAAAACATGAAAAACATCTTGTCTCCTTTGCAAGATAAAATTCAATTATTCGAAAAAAAAGTGGAAGATACCCATAAAGAAAGTATTGATTACCATGCCGCTTTGCGCCAACAAATTTTAGGCTTGCGCGAAATGAATATCCAAATGAGCAAGGAAACCATCAACCTAACCAAAGCATTAAAAGGAGACAGTAAGATGCAGGGAAATTGGGGTGAACTGGTTCTAGAAAGAGTCTTAGAAAAATCAGGTCTAGAGAAAGGACGTGAGTACGAAGTGCAACAAAGCTTTACCACTGAAGAAGGAAACCGTGTTTTTCCTGATGTTGTGATCAATTTACCTGACGGTAAGAAAATGATTGTGGATTCGAAAGTTTCCTTGACCGCTTATGAAAAATACATCAACGAAGAAGTAGACGATGTAAAAAGTGGCTATTTAAAAGAGCATGTCAATTCGATCAAGCGTCACGTAGAACAATTAGGAAATAAAAATTATCAGGATTTATACCAAATAGAAAGTCCTGATTTTGTATTGCTTTTTATCCCTATCGAACCCGCATTTGCCATGGCACTTAATGAGGACACTACTTTGTACAACAAGGCATTCGAAAAGAACATTGTTATTGTAACTCCTGCTACCCTGCTAGCTACATTAAGAACAATTGACAGTATGTGGGCGAACCAAAAACAACAGGAAAATGCCTTTGAAATAGCGCGACAAGCCGGCGCTTTATATGATAAATTTGAAGGTTTTGTTGCTGATTTAATAAAAATTGGAAAGAAAATCGACGAAAGTAAAACGGAATATAGCGGCGCTATGAATAAATTAGTAGATGGGAAAGGAAACCTAATTACTAGTGTCGAAAAATTAAAAAAGATGGGTGCAAAAGCAAAAAAATCGCTCCCTGAGAGCATTTTGGCAAGAGCCGAAAAAGATCAAAACCAACAATTAAACTAAAATAAAATGAAAAAATTTTTAGGAATTCTTGCGGCAGTACTTATGCTTTCAATCGTTAGCTATTTTACGTTTGTGTATTATGCCACTTACAGTGAAGGCATTCGATCTGGCCAACTAATCAAATTTAGTCATAAAGGAGTCGCTTTCAAAACCTGGGAAGGAGAAATAAGCCAAGGCATATCAGGTTCGCAAATATTTGCTTTTTCTGTATTGGATAAAGACAAACAAGTAATTAGTGATTTAAAAGAACTAGAAGGACAGTATGTAAAACTGTCTTATATAGAGCGCTACAAAACATTCGCATGGTGGGGCGACACTAAATATTTCGTCATCGCAGTAAAAGAAGAAGAATCTCCATTTAAATCAAAATAAAGATGAATAACACCTTTAAAACAGTTGCTTCGTCAAATATTACCATTTCAGAATTAATGTTGCCATCTCACACTAATTTTAGTGGCAAAATACATGGAGGTTATATTCTTTCGCTACTTGATCAAATCGCTTTCGCCTGTGCGTCAAAGTTTTCCGGGAATTATTGCGTAACAGCTTCCGTGGATACTGTCGACTTCTTGAGACCCATCGAAGTAGGAGAACTGGTAACCATGAAAGCCAGTGTCAATTATGTGGGTCGGAGTTCTATGATTATAGGTATTCGAGTAGAATCTGAAAATATCCAAACAGGAGCGATCAAACATTGCAACTCCTCCTATTTTACCATGGTTTCAAAAGACAAAGATGGGAAAAATGAAAAAGTTCCAGGTCTTATTCTTTCAAATTTAGAAGAAGTCCGCCGTTTCTGCAATTGCTTAAAGCAAATTTCCCTCAAAAAAGAGAAAGACCGTCATGAAGAAGTTTTTAATTACAGTTCAATAGAGACATTAGCCAGCTTAGAAAAGTATAATGTTCTTGTCGAATTAGGCTAATTCTATTGTTTTAACCCCCTTATTTTAGATAAAATCGAATAAAATCCATAATGAGAACTAAAAATCCGTTTTTGAGGTGATATTTACTGTTATAGCGGCTGATTTTTACTGGTTGTTTAAAATAAAAATCGTAACTTTAAGTAGTACTATACAGACTCTAAAATGAAAAAAACTTTACTCTTTTTTTTTCTATTAACTGCATTTATCATTGATGCTCAAGAGAAAATGACCTCCACAAAGGGGATCGTTATTTTTGAAGCCTCAGTGCCTTTTTTTGAGCCCGTAAAAGCCCAAAATGAATACGTAAATTGTATTTTAAATACGAAGAAAGGAACAATAGCTTTTGTAGTCTACATCAATCGTTTTTCCTTTGAAAGAAGTTTAATGCAGGAGCATTTCAACGCAAATTATATGGAAAGTAAAAAATACCCTAAAGCTACCTTTCAGGGATTAATTGAAAAATTCGATTTAAAAAATATTGCTACTGATGTCAAAGAGTATTACATCAAAGGAAAAATAAGCATGCATGGCAAATCAAAAAACATCCGTGTTAGAGCCGAAATTAAAAAAGTAGCTACAGGGATAGAATTGACCTCCAACTTCACCTTAAACTCTGATGATTACAATATCGAAATCCCATATATCGTCAGAAGTAAAATATCAAAAAACATAAATGTTAGTGTTAAAACTATTTTATGATTGGTTAACTAGCCATAAACACCCTATTAAATCATACTTTTTATTAAAATATAAGGACCTTATAATTACTGTTTTTTTTACTTTATTTAATTTTAGTCCTACATTGACCAAACACCTCTATTTCAAAACTATTTTTATAAACAGTTTCTTAGTGTCTTTTCTAAATCAGTATGTTTAAACTGAAATCCTAACTGCTCTACTTTATCAGATGAAACTCTTCTTCCGGTCAGCACTATTTTTGCCATTTCTCCCAATACCATTTTAATCAAAAAGCTGGGAACATTGGGAAGCCAAATTTTGTACCCATACACCTTCGCCAATGTTTTAGAAAAAACAGTATTCGTTGTATTATCGTTTATTGCGGCATTATAAGATCCTACCACATTCGGATTCTTTACTGCTTCAAGATATAGTGCGCACAAATCCTCCACATGAATCCAAGGCATGTATTGTTTTCCGGAACCCAATGCCGATCCGAGTCTCCATTTAAAAATAGGGGATAATTTATTTAGAAAGCCATCGTTTTTGCCTAATACTAAACCGGTACGCACTTTGGCTGTTCGTATTCCCAACTTTTCAAATTGATCTGCAGCGGCTTCCCATTTTTGACAAGTAAGTCCCAAGAAGTCATTGGCTAGAGGCATGTCCTCTGTACAAATTTCTTCCCCATTCACCGCACCATAAATACCCACAGCCGATGCAGAAATAAAGGCATCCAATTTTTTACCATTCTTTTTTAAAACAGAATAAATAAGCTGTGCCGACTGTTGCCTACTATTAATGATTTCTTCTTTTCGCTTATTTGTCCATGGTTTTTCAGCAATATTTGCCCCAGCTAAATGGATTATATAATCTGCATTCAGTACGGCGTCCTTTTCTATTGTTTGCTTTTGTATGTCCCAAGTATAGTAAAAAATAGATGCAGTATTTTCTCTCTTACTTCTACTAAGTATAGAAACGGTATATCCGCTATTTATCAAAACTTTTGTTAGTTCCTTCCCAACAAAACCAGTACCTCCTGTGAGTAATACATTCTTTTTCATGACAGTATATTTTATCCTTCAATTGATATAAACCAAAGATACAACTAATTTTTGTTTAACTTTATGATTATTTAGTTAAACATTCCGTACCTTTATACTCTAATTTTATAATTAATTGAAAATGGCTACTAAGAAAACTGCAATAACAAAAGAAAAAATAGTTTCTATGTATATGAACTATATATTAGAGAATGGCGAAAAACCCAAATCAGTATATCTTTTCGCAAAATCGAATGGCTTTACAGAAACGGACTTTTATGCCTTTTTTGGAACTTTGGAAAGTGTCGAAAAAGAAATCTTTAAAACATTTCTGGAAATGTCACTTGAATTACTGCACAAAGATAAAGACTATGCTGACTATGATATGAAAACAAAGATGTTAAGTTTTTACTTTACATTCTTCGAATTACTTTCTGCCAATAGAAGTTATGTTACGATGAGTTTAAAAGAGTACGATAACCAACTGAAAAATCTAATGCAACTTTCAAGTTTGAGAACTGCATTTAAGCAATATGTTGGTGAAATTATAACAGACGAATATCGTATTAAGCAAGAAAAATTTCAAGACTTTCAGCAAAAAGCAATTCAGGAAAGTGCTTGGATTCAATTATTGTTAACACTAAAATTCTGGTTAGACGACGATTCCCCATCATTTGAGAAAACAGATATCTACATCGAAAAATCGGTAAAACTGAGTTTTGAACTGATGAATATCGCACCAATAGATAGTTTAATTGACTTTGGGAAATTTATTTTCAAAGAAAAAATACAAAACAAATAATGAAAACGATAGATTATATACCAACGTCAAAAATTGAAAGAGCCACAAAACTCGTACAAACAGGGGCAAAAGTAGGTGTCAATTACCTTAAATATTACGGTAAAAAAATGGTTAATTCAGACTTAACCCGTGATAAACTTAACGAAGACAATGCCGAGGATATTTACGATGGTTTAAAAAGCCTGAAAGGGAGTGCCTTGAAAGTGGCTCAAATGCTAAGCATGGATAAAAGTTTTTTACCACAGGCTTACGTAGAAAAATTCTCTTTGTCTCAATTTTCTGTACCACCACTTTCTGCGCCATTAGTTTTAAAAACATTCAAAACCAATTTCGGCAAAACACCTTATGAAATTTTTGATGAATTTAATGCTAATTCTGTCAATGCAGCCAGTATCGGTCAGGTTCATTCGGCGGTAAAAAACAATAAAAAATTAGCGGTAAAAATTCAATACCCAGGAGTTGCTAATAGTATCTCCTCTGATTTGGCTTTAGTCAAACCCATTGCCATCAGAATGTTTAACCTTCAAGGAAAAGATTCTGACAAGTACTTTAAAGAAGTCGAAGACAAATTAATAGAAGAAACCAACTACTTATTAGAACTGCAACAAAGTCAGGAAGTTGTTGATGCGTGCAAGAAAATAGACAATCTCGTTTTCCCTGAGTACTACCCCGAGTATTCCTCTGAGAAGATCATCACTATGGATTGGATGACAGGCGTTCACCTTTCTGAGTTCAAAAATTCAGATCCTATTATAGCAAATAAAATAGGGCAAGCCTTATGGGATTTTTACATGTACCAAATTCATGTTCTAAAAAAAGTACATGCTGATCCCCATCCCGGAAACTTTTTGGTGAATGATAAAAACGAATTAATCGCTATTGATTTTGGATGTATGAAAACGATCCCGAATGAATTTTACGTTCCTTATTTTGAATTGATAGATCCAAAAGTGATCGACAACAAAGAACTATTTAGCAAAAAGTTATTTGAATTAGAAATCCTAAGAGCTGATGATTCTAAAGAAGAAATCGTTTATTTTACAGCTATGTTTTATGATTTATTGTCTTTGTTCACCAAACCATTCCAGGAAAAA
The DNA here is from genome assembly GCF_058725285.1 of Flavobacterium sp. DW-iso2. NCBI lineage: Bacteria > Pseudomonadati > Bacteroidota > Flavobacteriia > Flavobacteriales > Flavobacteriaceae > Flavobacterium > Flavobacterium sp. DW-iso2. Next base: position 20,396 of record NZ_JBZXDY010000019.1, read on the forward strand.
ACGTTCGACTTTTCTAATGAAGAATTCTTTGAAAACATTGGCAAGCTTGGAGAGCGTTTTGCCAGTGACACCAACCTTAGAAAAATGAACGGAAATAGAGGTTCGAAACATTTTATATACATGAACAGAACGTTTTTTGGTCTTTATAATCTAATGTTCGATTTAAAAGCCAAAATTACAGTGACCGAATATTTAAAATACTAACAATGGTAGAACATAATTTATCTGATCTAGAAAAAGATAGAGTAATAGAAATGGCATGGGAGGACAGAACCACATTTGATGCTATTTTACTTCAATTTGGACTGAAAGAGCAGGAAGTCATTGATTTAATGCGCACCGAAATGAAACCAACAAGTTTTATAATGTGGCGCAAAAGGGTTCAAGGACGCAAAACAAAGCATGAGAAGCTTCGTGATTATAGAGAAGGTCGTTTTAAGTGCAGCAGACAAAGACAGATTAACAATAATAAAATATCAAAAAGATAAACCAAAAATACTTTTCAAATGAAAAATATAGTGATTATAGGCGGAAGCAAAGGTATAGGGAATGCCATTTTAATGCAGCAATTAGAAACCAATCGAGTACACAACATCAGTAGAAATGCGCCAGATGTTTCCCATCCCAATCTAACTCATTATTCATTAGACGTGCTGAAGGATGAGCTTCCTGCTATAGAAAATATTGACACCTTAATTTACTGCCCTGGTTCTATTAATTTAAAACCAATAGGTAGCTTAAGCATTGATGACTTTAGAAATGATTTTGAAATAAATGTCATCGGCGCGGTAAAAACGATTCAGAAATATTTACCCGTACTAAAGAAAGGAACAAACCCATCCATCCTTATGTTTAGTACAGTGGCTGCAAAGCTTGGAATGCCTTTTCATGCCAGTATTGCTGCCGCAAAAGCGGGCGTGGAAGGCCTTGTAAAATCTCTTGGAGCAGAGTTGGCATCAACTTTGCGAATAAATGCCATAGCCCCTACTATTACTGAAACGACGCTATCAGCAAATATCCTGAGAAACGACCGAATGAAAGAAAACATGATAGAACGCCACCCAATGAAAAGTTATTTAAAACCCGAAGAAGTAGCCGAAATGGCAAATTTCCTTATTTCGGAAAAGGCAAAATCGATTTCAGGTCAAATTTTTGAAATGGATTACGGAATTGTAACATTTAAGATGTAGTTAAAACCAAATACTAATAAGACCAGAATATGATAGTTAAACAAATAAAAAGTTACGAAAAAGTAGAGCGTTATGATACTGAAATCACAGACGCCATTGCTGAAAATTACAAAGCCATAATAAATAATTTAGGTGAAGATGTAAATCGAGAAGGAATTTTGAGCACACCAGTTAGAGCCGCCAAAGCGATGCAATATTTAACGCATGGATATGAGCTAGACCCCTTACAAATTTTAAAGTCGGCACTGTTCACGGAGGACCACAGACAGATGATTGTCGTAAAAGATATTGAGGTATATTCCATGTGCGAACACCATATGTTGCCGTTTTTTGGAAAAGCACATATTGCTTACATTCCGAATGGCAAAATTGTAGGGCTGAGTAAGATTCCAAGAATTGTGGATGCTTTTGCCAGAAGGATGCAAGTACAGGAAAGATTAACAGATCAAATAAAAGATTGTATCCAAGAGGCTTTAAATCCATTAGGTGTAGCTGTAGTAATTGAAGCGCAGCATATGTGCATGCAGATGCGAGGAATACAAAAACAGAATTCAGTAACGACTACCTCCTCTTTTACAGGTGCCTTTGAAAAGGACAAAACAAGAAAAGAGTTTATTAGTCTGATTTCCAATAAATTTAGTTAAATTTAGTATTCAAAATAAAATCTATGAAAATTCTCTTAACCGGCGCAACAGGATACATTGGAAAACGACTTTTACCTATTTTAATTGGGCAAGGGCATGATGTAATTTGTTGCGTGAGAGATAAAAACAGGTTTTATACGCCGAAAGAATTCGAAAAAAGCATCACTGTAATTGAAGTAGATTTTCTAAAAGAAGAAACTTTAAAAAACATTCCCGATGATATTGATGCTGGATACTACCTCATCCATTCGATGGCAAGTTCAAAGGATAATTATGATGAATTAGAAAGTACGTCAGCCACTAATTTTGTCAATAGGGTAAACACTACTAATGCAAAACAAGTCATTTATCTAACAGGAATTGTAAATGACGATTCTCTTTCGAAACACCTTGCATCTAGAAAAAATGTAGAAGACATATTAAACACTGGTACTTTTGCACTAACAGCCTTAAGAGCGGGAATCATTGTGGGCTCAGGTAGCGCGTCCTTTGAAATCATCAGAGATCTAGTACTTAAGCTTCCTATCATGATTACCCCAAAATGGCTCAACACAAGGTGTCAACCTATCGCCATCCGTAATGTCCTTGAATTCTTATCACAGTCGTTATTAAATCCATTAACCTACAATCAAAATTTTGACATTGGAGGCCCCGATATACTTACCTATAAAGAAATGCTATTGGGTTTTGCCAAAGCTAAAAACTTAAAAAGATGGATCTATACAGTGCCTTTAATGACTCCTAAATTATCGTCCTATTGGCTTTATTTCGTTACTTCTACCTCTTATAAATTAGCTTCAGCATTAGTAAGCAGTATGAAGGTTGAAGTAGTTTGCAGGGACACCAGAATAAATGAACTGCTTGATGTACAGCCGATGTCATACAAAGAAGCACTTTCTCTTGCGTTAATCAAAGTAGGTGAAGATAAAGTCGTTTCTAGTTGGAAAGATTCCTTAGCAAGCGGCAGGTTTAGCACTAATATTTCGGAATATTTAAAAATTCCAAAAAAAAATTGCTTTATTGACAGAAGAAAAAAAGAAATTATAAATAGAGAATATACTATTGATAAAATCTGGTCCATAGGTGGCGAATCCGGTTGGTATTATGGCGATTGGCTTTGGGGGATCAGAGGGTTTATAGACAAACTTTTTGGAGGCGTAGGTTCTAGAAGAGGAAGAACAAACAGACACGAGATTCACTCTGGAGACGTTTTGGATTTTTGGCGCGTTTTGTACGCCAATAAAGAAGAAGGAAAACTAGTGTTGTATGCCGAGATGAAACTACCAGGACAGGCATGGCTCGAATTCAAAATAATAAATAATACATTGTATCAAGCTGCCACCTTTAAACCTAAGGGTATTTGGGGAAAATTATACTGGTATTCTGTATTGCCTTTTCACGGCTTCATTTTTAATGGGATGCTTAATAAATTGATTAAGTAAATCTCTTTTTTAAACATATAAGTCATTTAAGTTTTTTGACTATTTTATTGAAAACTTATATGACTTATATCTTAAATCCCATTATTTCAATATCCCTGATTTATATGTCGCGATTGCTCGATCCCTCGCCATAGCATGTTCTACCATAGGTTCGCCGTACCCGAGTTCAAATTCAGGAATCCATTTCCTGATGTAAATTCCTTTTTCGTCAAATTTTTTCAGTTGGATTTCTGGATTAAAAACTCTGAAATAAGGTGCTGCATCGCACCCAGTTCCAGCTGCCCATTGCCAATTGCCCACATTGGACGCCATTTCATAATCCAGTAATTTTTCGGCAAAATAGGCTTCACCCCACTGCCAGTTTATCAATAAATGTTTACATAGAAAACTTGCCACAACCATACGCACTCTATTGTGCATATAACCCGTTTCATTGAGTTGGCGCATTCCTGCATCTACCATGGGATAGCCAGTAGTTCCAGAACACCAGCGCTTGAAGTCGGCTTCGTTATTCAACCACTGAATTCCATCATAGGCCGGCTTGAAATTATGCGTGACTTCTCTCGGAAAATTAAACAGAATTTGCATAAAAAACTCTCGCCATATCAACTCACTCAAAAAAACAGCATTCGTTTTAGCGGCCCAATTGACCATTTTTCGAACACTTACCGTACCAAAACGAAGATGCGGTGATAGATATGATGTCCCATCTTTAGCAGGAAAATCACGTATCTCCTGATACTCAGAAATCTGTTTTAGATTGTACGGAAGCACCTTTATGCTGCTTTCCTCAAATCCTATTTCTACCAAGGTTGGAAAAATATATTTTGATTTAAGAAAATTAGAAGAAATGGCAGCATCAGGATATTCACGTACAGGTGCCATAGCGTTATATTTATCCAACCACTTATTTTTAAATGGTGTATAAATGGTGTACGGCAATCCATCTGCTTTTGTGATTTCTTTTTCTTCAAAAATAACTTGGTCTTTAAAGGAAAAGGGAACGATGTTCTCGCTTTGCAAAAGTTTACAGATAGCATCATCCCTTGTTATGGCATATTGCTCATAATCTTTATTGAAGAATACTTCTTTAACGTCAAATTCCTGGATAAGCGATTTCCATACGGCAGTAGTTTCTCCTTTTTTAACCAACAGCGAACTTCCTATTTGTTTTAACTGTTCATTAATAGTGGATAATGATTCATGGATAAATCCAACTCTTGCATCGTTTTTTGGTAAACTATCTAAGATAGAATCATCAAAAATAAATAACGGAATGACAGGATATATAGACTCCAAAGCATGAAATAGTCCAATATTATCCTCCAAACGTAAATCACGTCTAAACCAAAAAAAAGATACTGTCTCTTTTTCCATTATTTTGAATTGAAGATTTCGTTTACCTTTAGGACTCTATGTTCAAAAATTTCATTTAATTTATTCTTAACCATCAAGGTATTCATTATTCTGCCTAAAAATCCTAAAGGCAAAGCGTAATGAACAACATCCGTCATTTTAGTACCGTTTTCAGTAGCTTCAAAAAAGTGTTTGTGATGCCATAAAGCATAGGGCCCAAAACGTTGTTCGTCTATAAAATAACTATTTTCTTTAACAAAGGTAATTTCGGTCATCCAAGATATTGTTATACCTAGCAGTGGGGTAACTCTATATTGAATTATTTGTCCCGCATACATGGGTTTGCTATCGAAATCTGTGATTTGGAAACCCATCGTTTCTGGTGTTATTTTTTGTAAATTACCCGGTTTGGAGAAAAATTCCCAGCATTCCTCTACTGTTGCATTTACATGCTGAACAGTTTCTTTTTTATATATTTTCATTGTATTTTTTATGTTTAATTGTTGTCAGAACGACTGCCTTGCGTGAGGGATTGCAGCGGAGCTCTTTATGGTCTCGCTCTTAAAACGAGACCATAAAAGCGAGAGTGTAAAGCCCGACCTCGTTGAAAAAACAAAAAAATGTTTTTTCAACGAGGTCACGCCCAGATAAAATTATTACATTTTATAGTATTTAAAAGGAACAAACAACATACCGAAACATTCGCCATGCTCTTTACCTAAATGTTTATGGTGCACTTTGTGTGCTTTGCGCAAACCAATAAGGTATTTATTTTTTGTACTCTTGAACCATTTGAATCTTTGATGAATTAATACATCATGAATCATAAAATAAGAAAAACCATACGCTGTAATTCCTAGCCCTATGAAGAATAAATAGTTAATTCCTCCCTCAACGCCATAGTAAAAAAGGACGATGCTTGGTAAGGCAAAAATCACAAAAAAGATATCATTACGTTCAAAAACATTAGCATATTTAGGCTGATGATGATCTTCATGGAAATACCACATCGAACCGTGCATCACATATTTGTGGGTTAACCAGGTAACACATTCCATAAACAAAAAAACGCCAAGGAAAATAGAAAAAGAAATCATTGTTATTTGTTTTTAATTAATTTTAAATGCTGGAAATAGGTGTTTGTGGACTTATACCAGTTTCAGCTTATACGACACGAAAGATTGTGCCAATAATGCTGCTTTGGTATAATTAGAAACCCGAACTCTTTCATTTCCAATTTGGTGATAAGGAGTGTTTTCTAATTTTTTTAATAATTTTTTATAATAAACATAGGCGGTATATACTCCAAATTTAGCTTCAATAGGCAACTTTACAATACCCTCGAAGGCAATCCTAAAATCCTCTTCAATTTCTTTTATAATTGCATTTTTAGCCTTTTCATCGAAAGAGTTCAAATCGATCCCTGGAAAATAATTTCTATTTAATAGCAGGTTGTCCTCTTTCAGATCTCTTAGGAAATTTACTTTTTGAAAAGCAGACCCTAATCGCATGGCTTCTCCTTTTAATTGCTCATATTTCTGGTCTTTACCAGCTACAAAAACTTTAAGACACATCAATCCTACCACATCAGCAGAGCCATAAATGTACTCATTATACTCTTCAAGACTGTTATAATCTGATTTGATTAAGTCAAGTTTCATGCTTTTTAAGAAAGCCTGAATAAGATCATCCGTAATATTATATTCTTTCACGGTACTTTGAAAGGAATTTAATATGGGGTTCAAACTTATTCCTGCATTGTAGGCTTTATAATATTCTTTTTCGAAATCGTTAATCAAATCTTCTTTGTCAAAACCATGAAAAGAGTCCACTATTTCATCAGCAAACCGCACAAAACCATAAATGCTATATATTGCATCTCTGATACTTGGTGCAAGCATATATACCGCCAAGGAAAATGAAGTGCTATAGCTTTTTGTTACCAGCTTACTGCATTTGAATGATACGTCGTCAAATAATTGCTTCATAATTATTGCTCTAAAAATTGTTTATTAATTAAATCTGACACTAATTTTCCTGAAATTAATGCTGGTGGAACACCGGGTCCAGGAACGGTCAATTGTCCCGTGAAATATAAATTACGTACTTTTTTGCTTTTTAGTTTTGGTCTTAGAAAGGCCGTTTGCAATAAAGTGTTCGCCATTCCATAGGCATTCCCTTTGTATGAATTATACTCTTTAACAAAATCATTTTTACAAAACGATATCTTAAAGATAATATTATTTTTTAACTTTTGTTGAGTCAAATCCTCAAAACGATCGATTATTTTATTGAAATACTCCTCTCTAAGCTCTTCCGAGTCATTAATTCCAGGTGCTAACGGAATCAGAAAGAAACCTGCTTCCATTCCTTCGGGAGCGGCAGTCTTATCAGTAACAGAAGGGAAGTTAGCATAAAACAAGGGTTCTTTTGGCCATTGAGGGTTATCATATATATCCTTTGCATGCTGATAAAAATCGACATCAAAAAACAAGGCATGATGCGATATATTTTCTATTTTTTTATCAAAACCTACATAAAACAATAAGGATGAAGGTGCGAAAACTCGGCTATCCCAATACTTTTCTGAGTAAGCCCGATATTCCTTGTCTAATAATGTTTCGGTATGATGATAATCAGCACCACTTAAAACCAGATCTGAGGCGATCGTTTCGCCGTTCACAACAATTGCTGTTGCCGTTTTATTTTCGACAATAATATTTTCAATATTAGCATCAGTATGAAAAGTTACCCCAAGTTCTCTTGCGAGTGTTTCCATAGCTCGTACAACGTCAAACATTCCTGTTTTTGGATGAAAAGTTCCCATTCCGAAATCGGCGTAATTCATAAAACTATAAAAAGACGGCGTGTCAGACGGTTTTGCTCCTAGGAATAAAACAGGGAATTCAAGAATTTGTATTAATCGTTCGTTTTTAAACTTCTTGCGGACATCGCGACTGATATTGCTGAAAAACTGCCCTATCTTCTTCGTTGTTTCCACAGTTACCAACTCTAGCGGTGATACTCCTGGGCGGTACACTAAATCTTTTATGGCAATATCATAGTTACTTTTTGCCTCTGTTATGAATTCGTGCAAGATCTTTCCGCTTCCTTTTTCGATGGCTTCAAAAGTAGCCTCAATTTCTGCTAAATTATCTGCGATCGCAATAAATTCGTCAACACCAAAGTAAACCCGATAAGCGGGAGACAATTTTATAAGCTCATAATAATCTGTTGTCTTTTTACCGAAATCAGCAAAGAACCTATCGAAAACATCTGGCATCCAGTACCAACTTGGCCCCATATCAAATGTAAAACCATCTTTTTTTAATTGCCTTGCTCTACCGCCTATTGTTTCATTCTTTTCGAAAACCACGACTTCGTGTCCTCCTTTAGCCAGATAGCAAGCAGCAGACAATGCTGAAAACCCAGAACCTATAATTGTAATTTTTCTTTTCATTGTTTAGCAAATATACAAAATCATTAAACAAAACCTATATTTTTTCTATTAATTCTGCCATAGAATTAAAAACGACTATTCTATCAGATAGATTTTCTTTGTCAATAAACTGAGTCAACCATCCGGTATACCAGAGTTCAGTAGTATCATCTAATAATTCATCTGTCATTTGAGCTATATACTCGTTAATTACATTTCGTTCCGGCTGAACCGTTAGATAAGACACAAAAACAATGGATTCAAAATGTTTTTTCAGGTCTTTTAAGTTATCAATGGGCATACTCTCCCCTAAATAGACTGTTTTATAACCACTTAACAAAATTTCGTAATTCAGATACATCAACCCCAACTCATGTATTTCATTCATCGGAAGTGAAAGTACAAAAACCTTGTCTAATTTAATAGGTTTTTCCGCCTGAAGTTTTTCTGTGTTGACTAATACTTTTTGTTTGATTAAGTAGCTGATAAAATGCTCGTGAGCGGGAGTTATAGTATCAGTTTGCCATAACAAACCTAATTCTTCAAGCAAAGGAATAAATACCTGATGAAATATTTCCTTGAATGACTTTTCTTCATTCAGCCAATTGTAAGTGTTTAAAAAAAGTTCTTGATCAAAGTTCATCATCGCCATTTTGAAAGCGGTAATAGCATGATTTTTAGCACTCTTTGAAGATACAATTTCCCTTACCATCAGCGGAATTTGATCCTCTGGATAAGCAGAAATTTTAGATATTTTATATCCGTAATCGTGTAATAAAGTAATGTTCAACAGTTTTTGCAAACTCGCTAAATCATACAATCTGATATTAGTATCTGTGCGCATGGGTTGCAGCACATTATATCTTTTTTCCCAAATACGTATGGTGTGTGCTTTTATACCAGAAAGATTTTCAAGATCCTTAATACTAAAAACATTTTTTATATTGTTCATTATTTATTCATATTTATTAAACAAATATAGTTTATTTATTTGTTATAAATCTGAAAACAAATTAAAACTATCCGTTTAAAGGAGCTTTCTCGAAGGAATTCAGTTTGTCTAAATACAAAATAGTTTTAGAATTGTCGGTACTTCGGGTGTACATTGGTTCAAATTTAGCCCCGTAAATTACTTCCTCAAAAGTATAGGAAGTACGAGTAGCGACGGTATTACTAAACATATCATCAAATGTTTTCACAAAAACAAGGATTTCACCTTGCGTATTAGCATAATCATCTTTTGTAAATTGGTATAGGGGACTTTCTTCCGTAATGGGGTGTACTAAGGTCCAGCTTAATGGAAGTGCATTAACCTTTTCCAATTCTAAATCCAACGAGTAGAATTTATTGACCTTCTTTCCGTTTTCTTCAATGCTCATTCCCAGAGTTATTTTAGCTTCTGCATCAGTAAAATTCGTATTTTTAAAAGGTGTTAAGCGTATCATCAGCCCTGAAATTTCTCCGTAAGGCGCAATCACCGCATTGTGAGAGAATTTTAGAAAAGCGGTGGGTTTACTAAATCTTCCAAAGAACAATCCTGTTGCAATGGCAAAACTTAACAAACCTATTAAAGCCTCGGCAGCTGAAAGTGCACTGGTCAAAAAACCGGTGGGACTGATATGTCCATAACCAACGGTGGTAAACGTTTGTGCGCTAAAAAAATAAGCCTGTCCAAATTTTACCCATTCACTATCTGTACTTGTAATTCCGTTTAAATGTTCGATCCCAATTACATAATAAATAGTGGCAAATATAAAATTGATACTCACATAAAAGGAGAGAACAATCAGCATAAATCTCCACACTGCCATATCAATCATTGTGTGATACCAGCTAATGCGCTGTAAAATAGGCATCCCTCGCTTTTCTACATTAGCGCTTCCGTTTTTATTCACAAAACGGCCGCCATAACTACTAGCATTAGTGCCAAATCCTGTATTTTTATCTGCTTTTGCTCTTAAGTTTATTCTTTCTAACAATGCCATTTCCTATGTCTTATATAAAACCAAAAATAGATAAAATTAATTAGCATCCAAGAATTATGTTCCATCATAAACTGACCATCATAAACAACGATAAACATTCCTAATTAAATCCGCTTCAAAACACCTTCAACAATGAGTCGCATAAACCATAAGCCCTTTAGCAGCAGAATACTTAGAAATAATGTAACACAAGGATATTGTTTTTCAATTAACTTTTATATACAGTTGATTTACAACTAATAAACAATCAAGCCCCTTCGTGAAAAAAGTTTAAAGTCCGTTATCAATTACAGCCCAAACTCGCAACACCAACTCTTTTTATTTGATTTTTAGTCTATAAAATCTAATTCAATGAGGACATTACCGGCAAATCCTTTTTGGCAGTTTGACCTTCCTTATTAGTTCCAGAAACTGAATAGCAGTCCCTTGGGATTGTCACAAAAAATCCAACGAATAAATTTTATAATACAAATAAATTTATATTTACCATTTCAGAACTAACTGAAAATCAGTACCTTTATGTAAAAAGTAGTATTTTATCGTATAAAACAATAAGACATGTATAACGAGATTTTAAAAAACCGAATGGAAGCCGCCATTTTGCTTTCGAAAAAATTGAAAAAGTACAAAAATAGTAATTCGGTTGTTTTGGCCGTACCCAGAGGAGGTGTACCCCTGGGTTATGAAATTGCTAAAAATTTACAACTTCCTTTAGACATTGTACTTTCTAAAAAAATTGGGCATCCCTCCAATAAAGAATTTGCAATTGGCGCCGTTTCGATGGATTCTACCGTTATAGATGAACATCTTGATGTCTCAAAGGAATACGTAGAAAATGAAATTGTCCGACTCCGTAGTGTCCTTCGCGAAAAATACAAACGCTATAGAGGCGATAGAGAACCCCTAGTCATTAAGCATAAGAATGTTATCCTCGTAGATGATGGAATAGCTACAGGAAACACCCTGCTAGCAAGTATAGCAATGTTGCGGAAACAGCATCCTGCAAGAATAATTGTTGCCGTTCCAGTCTTACCCTACGACACTATTCCCCTATTTGAAAAAAAAACGGATGAACTCGTCTATTTGATCGCCTCAAAACATTTCAGGGGCGTGGGCGGATTTTATGAAGATTTTCAGCAGGTTGAAGACGAAGAAGTAATCCAAATGCTAGGAACCACCTACCCCATTGCTTGAATACTATATAAGACAAAAAATTACTTATTCTAAGAATGAAAATTATGAAAAAACTAGAACTAGACATCCCCTTAACTTATGTGACACTAAAAGGAAATTTAATAATTCCCGAAGGGGCAACTGGAATTGTTGTATTTTCCCATGGAAGTGGTAGTAGTCGGTTCAGTACCAGAAACAGAATGGTGGCTAAACTCATTCAAAAACAAAAAATAGGTACTTTACTATTTGACTTGCTGACAGTAGAAGAAGATAGCGTTTACGAAAATAGATTTAATATCGATCTATTAGTCAGCCGCTTGATCGAGACGACTGAATGGCTTATGAAATATAAAGAAGTGAAAGGTTTACCCATTGGTTATTTTGGAGCCAGTACAGGAGCGGCTTCAGCATTGCGGGCAGCGGCTTATTTTGGCGATGTGATAAAAGCGGTGGTCTCTCGCGGCGGTCGACCTGACTTAGCATTAAGCGCCTTGCATCAGGTGACGGCTCCTACGTTACTAATTGTAGGCGGCGATGATATGCCTGTAATCGAAATGAACAAAACGGCTTATGACGAATTACATTGCACAAAAGAAATGAAAGTTGTGACCGGGGCCACCCATCTATTCGAAGAACCAGGAAAACTCTCAGAAGTCGCTGATCTAGGGATTAGTTGGTATAAAAAACATTTGGCAACTGAAAAGGAGTATCATTAAATTCCAATCACAATACTTCTAAAATCCCAATCATGGGATTTTTTTAGTTCTCGAAAGAAACACATACTTGAGCAGTAAATCTACAATTTAGACTCATTTTTTTTTATATTTGACAATAAGAAACAAACATTCAAAATGCTCGATAAAAAATTAATTGAAGACCATCCTTATATTAGTTACACTAAACCCATTCTTTCTAACGAAGAAATGCTAGAGCGCTCCATCTCTTTTTATGAAGCTATGGACAGCAGGCGTTCAGTAAGGGAATTTTCAAATCGAGCTGTACCTCGCGAAGTGATTGAAAATCTACTAAAAACAGCTTCTACGGCTCCTTCGGGCGCGCACAAACAACCGTGGACTTTTTGCGTGGTCGAAAATCCCGAAATTAAAAAACAAATCCGTATCGCTGCCGAAGAAGAAGAACAACAAAGTTATGAATCCCGTATGTCAAGCGATTGGCTCGAAGATTTAAAACCTTTAGGAACAGATTGGCGCAAGCCTTTTCTAGAAACCGCTCCCTACCTCATCATCGTTTTTAGGCGCATTTATGAATTTGCTACTGACGGCAAGAAGAAAAATAATTATTATGTTCAAGAAAGTGTGGGCATAGCCGCCGGTTTTTTGTTGGCAGCAATACATAATGCTGGTTTGGTTTCCTTAACCCATACTCCTAGCCCAATGAATTTCTTGACCAAAACCCTAAACCGACCGGAAAATGAAAAACCTTTTCTATTGATTCCAGTGGGCTATCCAGCCGAAGACTGTTGGGTTCCGGACATACAAAGAAAAGGACTCGAAGACATTTGTGTTTTCTATTGATTGCTACAAAAGCGTACCATTATATAAATGTAAGGACTATGAAGAAATTAACTAAAGAAGATATTAGTCAGGAAGTATTTGACCTATACGATGACTACGCCCACAACAAAATTGATAGAAGAAGGTTTGTTGAAAAATTATCCTTGTTTGCCGTAGGAGCTCTTACTGTTCCTTCCTTACTTAGTTTTATGACGCCTAATTATTTGGATTCTATTTTGATTAAACCTGGTGATCCAAGGTTAAAATCAGAATACATGACCTATGAATCCCCGAAAGGTGGAGGAAAAATCAAGGCGCTTTTATCTCAGCCAACGGGGACAAAAAAGAAACTACCCGGAGTTATCGTAGTACACGAAAATCGCGGACTAAACCCTTATATCGAAGATGTAGCCCGAAGAGCTGCCTTAGAAGGGTTCATCACTTTAGCACCGGATGCCTTATCTCCATTAGGCGGTTATCCAGGGAACGACGACGATGGAAGAGAATTACAAAAAAAACGGACACGTGAAGAAATGCTCGAAGACTTCATTGCAGCCTATGACTATCTCAAGTCTCACAAAGACTGTAATGGTCAAGTAGGTGTTGTAGGCTTTTGTTTTGGAGGTTGGATAGCCAATATGATGGCGGTTAAAATCCCAACTTTAGCGGCAGCGGTGCCCTATTACGGTGGTCAGCCCACTACCGAAGAAGCCGCGCAAATAAAAGCTCCGCTATTACTGCACTACGCAGGATTAGATAGCCGAGTAAATGAGGGTTGGCCTGCCTATGAAGCCATTCTCAAAAAGAACAAAGTAGAAAATACTGCTTTTTTCTATCCCAGAGTCAATCATGGTTTTCACAACAACACAACCCCCAGATATGATGAAGCTGCGGCTACGGTATCATGGACACGAACAATTGATTTTTTTAAACAAAAACTAAACAAATAATAGATTATGGCATCAGGAATTTTTGCACTGCTGGACGATATTGCAGCACTTATGGATGACGTTGTGGTGATGAGTAAAATCGCGACCAAAAAAACCGCAGGAATATTAGGTGATGATTTGGCTGTCAATGCTGAAAAGGCATCAGGATTTGTTTCCTCTAGAGAAATTCCCGTATTGTGGGCCATAACAAAAGGCTCTTTGTTAAATAAATTGATCATCCTACCGCTGGCATTGCTATTAAGTTATTTTGTACCGTGGTTAATCACGGTCGTACTTATATTAGGAGCTATTTATCTTGCTTTCGAAGGTGCCGAAAAAATATACGAATATATAATTCCTCATGAACATGAGGTCGTTAAAATTGAAACCATAATTCCTAGTAAAGAGGAAGTATTAACGCTCGAAAAAGGAAAAATAAAAGCAGCCATATTAACTGACTTTATATTATCGATAGAAATCGTGATTATAGCCTTGGGTAGTGTAGAAGGAAAACCGATTGCTACCCAAATTATTGTAGTCACTTTTATCGCCTTTTTAGCCACCGTAGGAGTCTATGGAATTGTAGCCGCGATTGTACGAATGGACGATTTAGGAATGCTACTAACAGCTAATAAAAGTAAAACCTCTAAATTTATTGGTAAGCAGCTGATACAATTACTACCCATAGTTATTAAAAGCCTAGGCTTTGTAGGAACCATCGCTTTGATTTTGGTCGCAGGAGGAATATTCATGCACAAAATTGAACCGCTGCATCATTTATTACAAAACCTGCCTTCAATAGTAGGAGAATCCCTTGCTGGACTAGTTGGTGGAATCTTAGCATTAGTGATTGTGAAAGCATTTAAAAAAATATTTGGCAAGAAAAACAATGCCGTTAAAAATCCAGACACTACAAATTAATGATTGCGATAAAACAAATCGATACCAGCAATGCTCTTTACCCAAATGAACAAGATTTAAGAAACCGTATTTTACTGCGCCCCATTGGTATTCCAGACCATACTTGGGAAATGCACGATGAAAAAGCCTGGCATTTTGTGGCGGTTGAAAATGATACTGTTATCGGATGCGTGGTATTGAATCCGCTAAATCCTATAAAAACCAAAACCCAACTGATGCAGATGGCTGTTGAAACCAACCAGCAAGGAAAAGGCATTGGAAAATTACTAGTAAAGGAATTGCTGTCTTTTTGCAAATCTAATGGAATTGAAGAAGTGGTTTGCCACGCACGAGACAATGCCGTTCCCTTTTATCTAAATTTAGGGTTTGAAATCTATGACGATCCTTTTACGGAGGTTGGTATTCCTCATGAACACATGAGAATTCGAGTAGCAAATTAAAAGCTATAAATATCCACGACTACAAGATGTACCATAACACAATCACAGTAAAAGAACTGAAATTCAAACTCCTATAAGAACTGAGAATAGTAATTAAATAAAATAGTATGTGTTTAATTTTAGAAATATACGCTATTGGGTAGTACATCTATAAAAGTTGACTATCTTTAATAAAATCTAAAAACAGAAAAAAAATGAAAGCATTAGTTTATTATGGCGATCATAAAATCGCTTTAGAAGAAAGACCTAAACCAACAATCATAAAACCAACAGATGTAATTGTAAAAGTATTAAAAACAACTATTTGTGGAACAGACTTAGGTATTTACAAAGGTAAAAATCCCGAAATTGAAAGTGGACGTATTCTTGGTCATGAAGGAATAGGTATTATTGAAGAAGTTGGTCCTAGTGTATCGCAATTTAAAAAGGGAGAAAAAGTATTAATCTCATGTATTACTTCTTGTGGTTCTTGCGAATATTGTAAAAAACAAATGTATGCTCATTGTACTGATGGAGGTTGGATCTTAGGATATATGATTGATGGCGTTCAAGCAGAATATGTTAGAATTCCGCATGCTGATAATAGCTTACATAGAATCCCTGAAAGCATTGATGATGAAATAGCCGTTTTGTTAAGCGATATTCTGCCAACAGGCCATGAAATAGGGGTTCAATACGGAAACGTAAAGCCTGGCGATGAAATTGCAATAGTTGGCGCAGGTCCGGTAGGGATGTCTGTCCTTTTAACAGCGCAGTTCTACTCTCCCTCTAAAATAATCATGATTGATTTAGATGACAACCGCCTTAAGTTAGCCAAAGAATTAGGTGCTACACATACTATTAATTCTGGAACTACAAACGTTGAAGAAGCCGTTAAAGAAATAGTGGGTGGTGATGGTGTAGATGTGGCTATTGAAGCGGTTGGTATTCCTTCAACTTGGGATATTTGTCAAAAAATAGTTAAACCAGGAGCTCACATTGCCAATGTAGGCGTTCATGGTGTAAAAGTAGATTTTGATATTCAAAAACTGTGGATTAAAAACCTAACCATAACTACTGGACTTGTAAACACAAATACAACTCCGATGCTATTAAAAGCAGTTTCAAGTAATAGTATAGATTTAAAGAAAATGATTACACATCGTTTCCCTCTTTCTGAACTTGAGCATGCGTATCAAGTGTTTTTAAATGCTGCAGAAGAAAAAGCGTTGAAAATAATTATTACTAATGAATAAATAATGGCCGTAATTAACAGAATAGAAAAATGATCGTAGTTGCTATATTATTTATAATTCTTGGTGTTTTAATAAAATACGGGAAAATGAATTTCCTAATAGCAGGTTATAATACCATGCCGAAGGAGGAAAAGAAAAAACAGGACATTAGAGGAATTGCAACAGTATTTAAAAATGCGATGTTTGGTATGGCTTTACTAATTATTATTGGCTTTTTTACTGCGAAATGGTTTGAAAGTCCAAAAATTGAAGATTATACTTTTTGGAGTTCCATACTTATTGGAGTTCCATATTTGTTGATTAAATCCAATTCAAAAAAATACAAAATTAAAGGATGACTTATGACTAGTCCATTTGAAAACTCACTGCAAAAAATCGGGAGACTATGGACACCATAAGTATGAATCCTTTGAAAAGTATAAATATTTCAAAATTCATTCTATAAAAAAAGCCCCAATCAAGGGGCTTTTCAATATATTCAATTCAAGCTTATTTGCTCAAATACATTTTTCTTCGAGAGTACAATTCGTAGAATTGATCGTCTTTCAGGTCATCAATAAACAAGATACTTTCTCCTGTTGATTTCATCTCTGGTCCTAATGCTTTGTTCACATTATGGAACTTACTGAAAGAGAAAACTGGTTGTTTGATGGCATATCCTTTCAACTGTGGGTTGAATTTGAAATCCGTTACTTTATTGTGGCCTAACATAACTTTAGTCGCATAGTTCACATAAGGTTCACCGTAGGCTTTTGCAATAAATGGAACGGTACGAGATGCTCTAGGATTAGCTTCGATAATATAAACGATATCGTCTTTTATCGCAAACTGTATATTGATTAAACCTACAGTTCTTAAACCTAGTGCAATTTTCTTAGTATGGTCTTTTATTTGTTGCATTACAAATTCACCCAAATTAAACGGTGGCAATGTTGCATTACTATCTCCAGAGTGCACACCGCACGGTTCAATATGCTCCATAATTCCTATGATGTACACGTTTTCTCCGTCGCAAATCGCATCAGCCTCAGCTTCAATCGCACCATCAAGATAGTGGTCTAAAAGCAATTTGTTTCCTGGAATGGTTTTCAATAAATTGACAACATGTTCTTCCAGTTCTTGCTTGTTGATTACAATTTTCATTCCCTGACCACCCAACACATAAGAAGGACGAATCAATAATGGAAAGTCTAATACATCAGCTAAAGCAGACGCTTCATCAGCTGTTTCTGCAATTCCAAATTGTGGGAAAGGAATTTCTAATTCCGTTAGCAATTCAGAGAAACGTCCTCTATCTTCGGCTAAATCCAAAGCATCAAAGCTGGTTCCTATAATTTTTATTCCGTATTTAGATAATTTTTCAGCTAATTTCAAAGCAGTTTGTCCACCAAGCTGTACAATTACTCCTTCTGGTTTCTCATGTTGGATAATATCGTAGATATGCTCCCAGAAAACTGGTTCGAAGTACAACTTGTCTGCTGTATCAAAATCAGTCGAAACTGTTTCTGGATTACAGTTGATCATGATAGTTTCGTAACCACACTCTTGAGCAGCCAATACTCCGTGTACACAAGAATAATCAAATTCGATTCCTTGTCCAATTCTATTTGGGCCTGACCCAAGAACAATTATTTTCTTTTTATCAGTAACAATACTTTCATTGTCTACATAACGTGTTCCGTCTGCCTTTTCAATTTCGGCTTCAAAAGTCGAGTAGTAATAAGGTGTCTTTGCTTTGAACTCTGCCGCACAAGTATCCACTAATTTGAATATGCGATTGACATTCATGGTCATTCTCAAAGCGTGTACCTGACTTTCAAGACAACCTACCATGTGCGCAATTTGTCTGTCGGCAAAACCTTTTTGTTTCGCTTCCAGCAACAATTCTTTTGGCAAAGTATCTACTTTATAAGTAGAAATTTCTTTCTCTAAGGTATAAAGTTCTTCATATTGTTTCAAGAACCACATATCAATTTTAGTGATTTCATGGATACGACTCAAAGGAATTCCCATGGCAATAGCATCGTAAATCACAAAAACACGGTCCCAACTTGCAAAAGTCAGTTTCTCGATAATTTGTTCGTAGTTTGTATACCCTTTACCGTCAGCACCTAGACCATTTCGTTTTATTTCTAATGATTGCGTGGCTTTGTGCAAAGCTTCTTGGAACGAACGTCCAATTCCCATCACTTCACCAACCGATTTCATTTGAAGTCCTAAAGTTCTATCAGCTCCTTCGAATTTATCAAAGTTCCAACGTGGTATTTTTACAATTACATAATCCAAAGTCGGTTCGAATAAAGCCGAAGTCGATTTGGTAATTTGATTTTGTAATTCATCTAAGTTGTACCCCAAAGCTAATTTGGTAGCAATCTTTGCAATAGGATAACCGGTTGCTTTAGACGCTAATGCAGAAGAACGCGATACACGAGGGTTAATTTCAATTGCTACGATATCTTCTTTTTCATCAGGCGAAACGGCAAACTGCACGTTACAACCTCCTGCAAAATTACCAATACTACGCATCATCAAAATTGCATAATCACGCATTCTTTGGAAAGTCGGATCAGATAACGTCATCGCTGGCGCCACTGTGATGGAATCTCCAGTATGAATTCCCATAGGATCCATATTTTCGATCGAACAGATAATTACAACATTGTCGTTTTTATCTCTCAAGAGCTCCAACTCATATTCTTTCCAACCCATTAAAGCTTTATCAATCAACACCTCATGAATGGGTGATGCTTCTAAACCTCTGGTTAAAAGTTCATCAAAATCTTCTTTTTTATACACAATAGCTGCTCCAGTTCCTCCTAAAGTAAAAGAAGGACGAATCACTAACGGGAAACCAAATTCCTGTGCAATCTCTTTACCTCTAAGGTAAGAAGTACATATCTCTGCAGGTGCAGACGGTACTCCAATTTTCTTAAGCAATTGTTTAAACTGCTCTCTGTCCTCAGTAATATTAATGGCATTTACATCAACACCTATCATTCTTACTCCGAAATCCTGCCAAATTCCTTTTTCATCTGCTTCTAAACACAAGTTCAAAGCCGTTTGTCCACCCATAGTAGGTAAGACAGCATCGATTTGAGGATGTGCTTTTAGAATTTCAATGATCGACTTAGTTGTTAGGGGTTTCAAATAAATATGATCGGCCATGGATGGGTCGGTCATAATCGTTGCCGGATTCGAATTTATAAGGATAACCTCAATTCCTTCCTCACGGATAGAACGAGCTGATTGTGATCCTGCATAATCAAATTCACATGCTTGACCAATAACAATAGGACCTGAACCTATAATTAAGACTGATTTTATGGATGTATCTTTTGGCATTGTATTGAAATTATTGTGTTGTGTAGTTATTTTTAGAAAGGCTAAAGTTACTGAACTTAAATACCTTAACCCTGAACCTTCATTAAATTTTAACGATTAGGTATAAAAAAAGGCGATACTAAAAAAAGTAACGCCTTATTTATGTTTATACAAACATTATTTTTTGTGTCTTGGTTCGCAAGAAACAGTCAACTTATGTCTTCCTTTAGCTCTTCTTCTAGCAAGAACTTTTCTTCCATTCGGAGTCTCCATTCTGTCCATGAATCCGTGCTTATTTCTTCTTTTTCTTTTCGATGGTTGAAACGTTCTTTTGCTCATTGCTTTGTATCTTTAAAATCTTATTTATATGTCTTCCCGTTTTTGAATATCTGTTACCCTAAAACCGAGTGCAAATATACAAAGACTTTTTTTTCTCACAAGTAGTTTTGTAAAAATATTTTCAATTCATTTTACTATATTTGCGTTCATAAAACAAACTCACTATGTTTCACAAGAATATCAAACTTATTATCGCCGGACTTCTCGTAATTACTGGCATTTGGCAATTTACTGAAAACAATATCGGCAATGGGATTTTCCTTATATTATTGACTGCAATTCCGATTTTCCTTTATTTCAAAAATGAATTCATCCTTTTAGCATTCTTAAAACTAAGAAAACAAGATTTTGAAGGAGCAAAAAAATGGTTGTCATTCATTAAAAATCCAAAATCTGCTTTAGTAAGAAAACAACAAGGGTACTTCAATTACCTACACGGAATCATGCTTTCGCAAACTAATATCAATCAAGCAGAGAAATATTTCAAAAAAGCAATCGAATTGGGATTGTCTATGGATATGGACTTGGCTGTTGCCAAATTGAATCTGGCAGGAGTTGCGATGTCAAGAAGAAGAAAGCTAGAAGCCACTAACCTTCTTAACGAAGCAAAAAGACTAGACAAACAAGGTATGCTGAAAGAACAGATTACCATGATGAAAGGTCAAATGAAAAAGATATAATTTAAAAAAGGGCAAATGATTTCATTTTGCCCTTTTTTATTATACTTAATCTCAGTGATAAAAAACGCAGCTTCGCAGGTCTATTGAAAAATAGTAATTGCGAAGCTGCATTTTTTTATACAATCTCCAAAAGCACGGTACTCTACCACCTTTTCCTTTCGTCATTTTTCAAAGAGAAGAAATCCTCCAATAACCAATAAAGTAACTGCAAAAACTCTCTTTAATATTTTTTGATCAATATGAATAGCCAATTTACTTCCGAAATAACCGCCTACCACAAACACCAGTGAAATTATGATGGCAAAGCGCCAATCTATAAATCCCGCTTTATGATAATTTATTACGGCAAGCAAGGTAACTGGCGGCAATAAAGCAGCTAAACTAGTTCCCTGGGCCTGTGTTTGTGTAAATCCCATCAACAACAAAAGCGGAACCATTATAATCCCTCCTCCTATTCCAATTAATCCACTCAAAACGCCAGCAGTCAAGCCAATGCACATTAACAAAATTATAGTTTGAATCGTCATTTTCATGTCGTTTTAGATTAATATCCACTTAATGGAATTTCGATTGTATATTTTTTATTGGTTGGATTTTCTAATTTTTTATCCCTCAGCCAAGGATTGTGAATTTTCAAAATCTTATAGTTTATACCCTGTGCTTTGGCAAAATCGGCTAAGTCCAAAACGGTACTGTCCACGGCAATTTTTTTGGTTGGCAATATCGTATATAATTCTTCGTCTGCCAAAGAGAACCCATATTTTTCAGGATTTTTCATAATTTCCTTTAGTGCTAAAATTCGGAATACATAACGAGACGTCTCCTCGGTAAGCAGCAAATCATAGTAATTGGATTCTTTTTGAATATCCATTTGCCTATTTACCCCAGCCATTCCTCCATTATATGAGGCAGCAGCTAATGTCCAGGTTCCAAATTTTGCTTTCGCAATTAAAAAATAACTACAAGCTGCCTGTGTCGATTTTTCTAAATCGTAGCGCTCATCAACAATATCATTCACTTCCATCCCTCTTTCCTTAGCTGTTTCAGGCATAAATTGCCATACTCCTCTCGCACCGGCACCAGATACTGCATTGACCAAACCACTTTCTATCACTGCTAGATACTTAAAATCATCAGGAATACCGTTTTCTTTAAGAATGGGTTCAATAACAGGGAAAGCTCGGTTCGCTCTTTTTATTGCTAAAATAGTGGAAGCATGAAGATTTATGTTCACGACCAACTCTCGATCCAAGCGTTCTTTGACATCCGAAATTCTCAGCGGTGTCTCTTCTCCTGCAAAATTAGCCGTGGCAGGAAAATAGGAAGACACATAAGCTTTATCTATTTTGTCTTTGGGTTCATAAGCAGTCGCAAAAATCAAAAGACCACTTGCAAAAACTATTGTAAGGATGATACTTATTCTTTCTATTCTTTTCATTTTTCTCGTTTTTAGCATGTATATCAGGCCGCAACAATCAATCCACAGTTGCCTTTGTATCTAAAATAACAGCTGCCAAATTAGCATTAAACCACCTGTATTTATTCAAAATCATGATATGGGTTCCTCCCTCTACTACGGTACATTCTTTGATATACTTTATTGGAAAAACATCATCCATATCACCATGAATATGGATTACGCTTTCATCAACGACTGTCCTATCCCAAAGAATTACTTTCTCTACTGCCCATTCTAAATATCCGATATCGCGAACTGACAGGAATTTTTCATATAATTTCAATCGATGATTAATTTTTGCACCAAAGGAAAATTTAGCTAAATTCTCCAAATTCAATATCAAACTCATCGGAATCAACTTATAAGCCTTAGTGGTCTTGGCAATTTTCATCCTTCGGGGGAATTCCAAATTACTTTTTACACTCGAGATGATAATTACTTTTCTAGCATCAATATGCTTTGCCATTTCCTGAACCAGAATACCACCAAACGAAACGCCAATTAAAACTGGGTTTTCACGTTTAATTTTTTCGGCAATTCTTTTAGCATACTCGTCCAAAGACTCCTTAGCCAGCGGAATCTCCCATTCTAAAAGATGTACTTCAAAATCAACATCCGGAAGCTGTATTCTCTCAAAAATTGCAGCACTGGCCGCTAATCCCGGCATAAAATAAACTGGTATTTTACTCATAATTGTGTTCCCTAATTTTACAACAGATTGCCATCTAATTATTACAAATTTCCTATAAAATTAATTTTTTTATTGAAACCAACTTCGAATCTTCCTTTATATTAGCATTAAATTATGACTAATTCACTTCAGAAATCTAAAACTGAAGGCATAGCAGCTTTAGGATAACCTAAGATCAATTGCTACCTTTCCTTTGGATATTTATGCCATTCCCTTCCAATTTATCTTAAAATATTAAAACTCCATTCGGTAATAAAGCATTAAAAGTGGATAAGTGATTCAGGCCATAAGTACCCTAACAAGAGTAGAACACTGCGAAATTAATACGAGCCAAAATTAACTTACAAAAACACTGTAAGGACCTATTTTTACTGACAAAGAGTAAGTTAACATTAAGTTATAAGTTAAAATAATTTGATACTGAGAAGCAAAGCGATACCTTTGTAAAGGTTTTTTTATAAAAAAAACACAACACTATAAATATAATATTGGTTCATTGACAAACTTTTTTTAATTTTTTTAATTTTAGAAAACAACACTACCACAATACATAAGGTACACTTCACTATAAAACGGCGTTTATCTGTTTTTTTTTACTTAGGGTCATTAGCATTAAATAACCAAGTTTTGATAGCCAGAAGCAATCAAGAAAGCGGTTGGTTTTTATTAATTTGAAATAAAAACAACACTAAATCTAAAAAATTTATTGGTTAAAATACCAATAAATCCTCAATAATAAAACTTGGATAAACATTACCCAAGTCATAAATACTTAAACAAACAATATGGAACAATCTAATATCATCATGGAAATCAAAGACAATACTTTCGCAAGACAATTTGAAACTACAGTAGAAGAAGGGTTAGTTTCAGTTGAATATTCTTTTCAAGAAAAAAAAATATTTTTGACAAAAATAAATACACCAGATCAATTTGAAAATGAAGAATTTGTAGCTCAGTTACTTTCTGAAATAATGGCAATTGCCATTGAACGAAAATTAAAAGTAGTTCCAATACTTCCGAAAATCGTGGTGTTTTTTAAAAAAAACCCCATTTACAAAGAACTGCTTCCTCCTGGAATTAGGCTTTAAGAAAAAGCGGCTGTATCATTTAGTATGTTCAAACGCTTTTTTTACTAATATCTAGTTTAACAAAAAAAGGCACAAGAATCAACTTATGCCTTTTTTATAATTAGATAAAAAATTATTTTTCGATTTCCTTCATACTATCCATTTTCTTGTGTGCTAAGAAACCTGTAATATCTTCAAAATGCTCTACTACTCTTTTATTTCCAAATTCAAAAACCTTTGTCGCTAATCCGTCAAGGAAATCCCTGTCGTGAGAAACCAAGATCAAAGTCCCGTCAAAATCACGTAGCGCATCTTTAATGATGTCTTTAGTCTTCATATCCAAGTGATTTGAAGGTTCATCCAGAATCAACAAGTTAACTGGTTCCAACAATAGTTTTATCATTGCCAAACGCGTTTTCTCTCCACCAGAAAGCACTTTTACTTTCTTAGTAACATCATCTCCGTGAAACATGAAAGCACCTAAGATATCTTTAATTTTTGTACGAACATCACCAACAGCAATATCATCTATCGTTTCAAAAATAGTAGCATTTTCATTTAATAAAGACGCTTGATTTTGAGCGAAATAACCAATTTGCGCATTATGACCAATCTCTAGACTTCCTGCATCAATACCAATTTCTTTCATGATGGCTTTAATCATGGTTGACTTACCTTCACCATTTTTTCCAACGAAAGCAACCTTCTCTCCTCTTTCAATAACAATATTCGCATCCTTGAAAACTACATGGTCTCCATATGCTTTTGACAAATCTTTTACAATTACTGGGTACTGTCCAGAACGAACCGCTGCAGGAAATTTTAATTTCAATGCCGAAGTATCTACTTCATCCACTTGTACGATAACCAGCTTCTCTAACATTTTAACACGCGATTGAACGGCATCCGTTTTAGAAAAAGTCCCTTTAAAACGGTCAATAAAAGTTCTATTATCCGCAATCATACGTTGTTGTTCATCATAAGCTTTTTGCTGATGCATACGACGGTCTTTACGCAATTCTAAATAATGAGAATACTTGGCTTTATAATCATAAATACGCCCCATAGTTACTTCTATGGTACGATTCGTAATATTATCAACAAAGGCCCTGTCATGTGAAATCACCACCACCGCTTTGGCCGAATTAATCAAGAAATCCTCTAACCATTGAATACTTTCAATATCCATATGATTGGTAGGCTCATCGAGCAAAATCAAATCTGGTTTTTGCAAAAGTATTTTAGCCAACTCAATTCGCATTCTCCATCCTCCAGAAAATTCAGAAGTTTGTCTTGTAAAATCTTCACGAACAAAACCCAATCCTATTAATATTTTCTCTATTTCAGCTTCATAATTTACTTCTTCAATTGCGTAGAATTTCTCACTTAAATCAGAAACGCGCTCAATCAACTTCATGTACGCATCACTTTCATAATCCGTACGAATCGTCAATTGCTCGTTGATTTCATCTATCTCCGCTTTCATGCCGAAAATTTCGCCAAATGCTTTAGAAGTTTCTTCAATAACAGTAGCCCCATCAGTAGTCAACAAATGCTGAGGCAAATAAGCTACTACAGCCTCTTTTGGTGCAGAGATATTCCCTGTTGACGGTTTGCTTTGCCCAGCAATAATTTTAAGAAGTGTTGACTTTCCTGCTCCATTTTTACCCATAAGGGCAATCTTATCATTTTCATTAATAGCAAAAGAAACATCGCTAAAAAGGGTAGTTCCACCAAACTGTACTGAAATATCGTTAACTGTAATCATTGAATTATAGATTTGTAAATTCGGCTGATCATCAATTTGAAAACCGAGTTATTTTTTAAAAGTGCAAAGATAGATTAATTAAGTAGTTTGTTCGCTAAAAAATAAAAGCTTCTAGAAACAGAATAAAATCTGATCTCTAGAAGCTTTTAAAGGCAGTAGTAAAAATGAACTACTCTTCTTTATTTTTATTTATCGTATTCCATATATGGGCATTTGAAACACCAATATCCTCTGGATTAAATACAGGGTCCTTGCCTGCCTTTCGTTGTTTTTCGTAATCCTTCAAGGCCAACAATGCTGGCTTTTGCAGCAGAATAATAGCAATAATGTTAAACCAAGCCATTAATCCCACTCCTAAATCTCCAATATTCCAAGCTAATTTTGCCTGATTAATAGAACCATACATAATCACTACCATCATCAATACTTTAAGTAAATGACTGTAAATAGGAGAATTCAAATTCCTTGTCAAATAAGAGATATTCGTTTCAGCAATATAGTAATAAGCTAAAATCGTAGTAAATGCGAAGAAAAATAACGCAATAGCAACAAAATAAGAACCAAAACCAGGAAAAACACTATCCATCGCGCTTTGTGTAAACCCAGGACCAGCAGAAACATTTTCTGCTCCTTGATATAAAAATTGTGTAGCACCATCTACCCCTAACACAGGACTTTGAACATTATATTTACCTGTTATCAGCAACATAAATCCAGTAGCCGAACACACTAATAAAGTATCGATATAAACAGAAAATGACTGCACCAAACCTTGTTTAGTGGGATGCGAAACATTTGCTGCCGCTGCAATATGAGGCGCTGTTCCTTGACCCGCTTCGTTTGAATAAATCCCTCTTTTGACACCCCATTGAATGGCTAAACCAAATACAGCTCCAAAACCAGCTTCCATATTAAAAGCACTTTTAAAAACCAAAACAATAACTCCCGGAAGTTGATCGATATCAATTGCTATAATTACCAAAACAATAAGGATGTAACCAATGGCCATTATCGGAACGACGAATTCTGTAAATTTGGCGATTCTTTTAACACCTCCAAACACAATAGCTCCAAATACTAATGCTACTACTATTCCTGATTTCCAAGTTTCAATTTCGAATGCATTCTGTATTCCGTCGGCAACAGAATTAGCTTGAACTCCAGGCAATAACACTCCTGCCGAGATAATAGAAACTATCGCAAACAAAATACCAAACCATTTCACGCCTAACCCTCTCTCAATATAAAAGGCAGGTCCCCCGCGAAATTCACCCAAATGTTTCTCTTTATAAATTTGTGCTAAAGTCGCCTCTACAAAAGCTGTACTGGCTCCTAAAAAAGCAACCATCCACATCCAGAATAAAGCTCCGGGACCTCCAAAAGCAATTGCCGTAGCTACCCCTGCAATATTCCCTGTACCTACTCTACCTGCCAAAGACATTGATAATGCCTGAAAAGAAGAAACTCCAGATTCTGAACTTTTACCATCAAATAACAATCGGAACATCTCTTTGATATGACGCACTTGCAAAAAACGTGTTCTTATAGAAAAATAAAGTCCCGTTCCTAAACACAAAACGATTAAGGCATTACTCCAAATAATATCATTTAACATTCCAATAACCTCTTCCATAAATATATTTTACATTAATAATTATCAAAAAAAGAGCAAAACAAACGTTTTGCAACTTTTTTTTTATAAAACTATAACATATCAATAAAAAAAACTAACGAACTGCTATATAAAATAACATAAACTATTCATTTAACCAAAAAACAAATACTTCTAAAAACAGTCTGTTTTAAACAAAATTCTGTTTTTTAACACTAATTACACCCTGTATTAAAATAATTATCAAAAACAAACCACCACAACAACAAAAAAATGCCTCATTACAAGATAATGAAGCATTTATACTATTTTTTAATCTAACAAAGCAATTACTCTTTTCGCCATTTTTTACTTTCCTCAAAAACATGTTCTAAAATAGCGGCGTCTTTCTCATCAAAATCTACATTCCTGCGACTCATTACAATCCTTGCCGTTTCAAATGCTTTTTTAGTGATATAGGTAGTAAACCCAGAAGCACCTCCCCAGGAAAAACTTGGTACAAAATTACGTGGAAAGCCACTTCCAAAAATATTTGTACTAACTCCAACGACTGTTCCTGTATTAAACATGGTGTTAATTCCACACTTACTGTGATCCCCCATCATCAATCCACAAAACTGCAGTCCAGTTTTAGCAAAACCTTCTGTTTCGTAACTCCATAATTTCACTTCTTCGTAGTTATTTTTTAGGTTCGAATTATTACTGTCTGCGCCAATGTTACACCATTCCCCAAGTACTGAATTCCCTAAAAATCCATCATGTCCTTTATTAGAATAAGCAGAAATAACCGAGTTGTTTACTTCTCCTCCTATTCTAGAATGAGGCCCTACAGTAGTAGCACCGTATATTTTAGCCGCCATTTTCACTACCGCTCCTTCACACAATGCAAACGGCCCACGGATAACGGAGCCTTCCATAATTTCAGTATCCTTCCCTATATAAATAGGACCTGAAGTAGCGTTTAAAGTCACAAACTCTAACTTAGCTCCTTCTTCGATGAATATATTTTCATGTCCAAGCACATTGACACTTTTCGGAATTGGTTTTGATTTTCGATCTACTGTCAAAAACTCAAAATCTTCACGAATAGCAGCATCATTTTTCGAAAAAATATCCCAAGTATGCATCACTGTTAAGCAGTCGTCATTATATTCAATAATCTCGTAGGAATCAAAATTCACTTCTTCCTGATTTTCATCCGTATAAAACGCAACAACATCTTCTCCTCTAAAAATAACCTGATTGGCCTCAAGATTACTGATCATTTCAACTAGAACAGCATTAGGAAGAAACGAAGCATTAATCATTACATTCTCTTCTAACTCCACCATCGGGTATTTATCTGATAAATATTCCTCCGTTAATGTTGTGGTGGTAGAACCCAAATGCATCTCCCATTTTTGACGAATCGTCATAATCCCAATAAGAATATCAGCTACAGGACGTGTAAATGTAAAAGGCAATAAGGCATTTCGAGCGGGTCCGTCAAAAAGTATGTAATTCATAAAATGTTTATTTGTGAAAGGTCAAGTATTGACTTGGCCATACATTAATTTGTTTTTAAATAAAGGTCAAAGTTACAAAGTTTTCAAATAGATAAAAATAAAAAAGCCTCCCGATAAGGAAGGCTTTAGTGTATTTAAAAACAAGTTAAAATTATTTAACGTGTTTAGCGTATTTAGTTTTGAACTTGTCAATACGTCCTGCAGTATCGATAAGTTTGTTTTTTCCTGTGTAAAAAGGGTGAGACGTTCTAGAGATCTCTAATTTCACAACTGGGTATTCAACACCATCAACTGTAATTGTTTCTCTTGTATCCGCAGCAGATTTAGTGATAAAAACGTCTTCATTTGACATGTCTTTAAATGCAACTAATCTGTAATTTTCTGGGTGCGTACCTTTTTTCATCTTTTTTATTTGTTTGGTTACAATTTGTTTTGAAGCTTTTCTTTCGACAGAAAAGGTGTAAACTCATTATAACTTTTTGTTTTACAATATTATTTTGAGTGTGCAAATTTACAATTATTTTTGAATAAACAAATCTTTGTTTTCTTTTTTTTTATTAAATCGTAAAAACTGTTTTTTGTAGCCCAATATATTGGGAATTGCTATATTTGTGCATTAATCTTAAAACAGTTGTAATGATAAATGAAATTATAAAAAGAAATGGACTTAGCTATGGAGTCGTAACCGGAGTCATATTGTCGTTAATAACGGCAGTCATCTACGCCATAGACATCTCTCTATTCATTGCTTGGTGGACAAATCTTTTAACTTTTTCAGTTTACATAATCATCCCAATTATATTATTGTCCAAAACTAAAAAAGAATTAAACGGTGTTTTTGTTTTTAAAGATGCATTTACTACCTATTTTATATGTGCTCTTATTGGAATATTAATATCTGTTGCATTTAAAATTATTTTATTCAATTTCATCGACCCCTCTATAAAAGACTCCCTTCTGGATCTTACGGTAAAATACCTAATTAGCACTTCCGAAAAATTTGGAGTTCCTCCGACAACTTTAAATGAAATGATCGGAAAATTAAAGGAAACAGATCCATTTTCAGTAGTAGAACAATTAAAAGGGTCTGTTTTTACCTTATTTTTCTGTGGTATATTAGGACTAATTCTGGCTGCATTTTTTAAAAGCAAACCTTCATCAAGAGAATAACACAAATCAATGAATTTATCCATACTTATACCCCTTCTTAACGAAGAAGAATCACTTAAAGAGCTTTATACTTGGATTATTAAAGTGATGCAATCGAACAATTACTCCTATGAAATCATCTTTTTAGATGATGGTAGCACGGACAATTCTTGGTCGATTATCGAAAAATTTGCGACTGAAAACCCAAATGTAAAGGGAATTCGTTTCATGAAAAACTTTGGTAAATCTCAAGCTCTACATGCTGGTTTTGCTAAAGCTAAAGGCGATGTTATCATTACAATGGATGCCGATTTACAAGATAGTCCTGAAGAAATTCCAGGCTTATACAATATGATTACTTCCCAAAATTTTGATTTAGTTTCTGGATGGAAAAAGAAGCGCTACGACTCAGTGGTGGCTAAAAACCTACCTTCAAAATTATTCAACTGGGCCGCTAGAAAAACCTCTGGTGTAGAACTGAATGATTTCAACTGTGGACTAAAAGCATACAAAAATGTAGTGGTAAAGAACATTGAAGTTTCGGGTGAAATGCACCGATACATTCCGGTTTTGGCAAAAAATGCTGGTTTTGGGAAAATTGGCGAAAAAGTGGTGCAACACCAAGCTCGCAAATACGGGGAAACTAAATTTGGAATGGAGCGTTTCATCAATGGATTTCTGGATTTAATTACCATTTGGTTTCTGTCGCGATTTGGAAAAAGACCAATGCATTTATTTGGAGCCATGGGTTCGCTAATGTTCATTATCGGGTTTTTACTGGCAGGATACATTGGAGTTTCAAAACTATACCATATGTATACTAATGTGCGCTATAGCTTAGTAACGGACAATCCTTGGTTTTTTATTGCCTTAACGACGATGATATTGGGTACTCAATTGTTTTTGGCGGGATTTCTTGGCGAAATTATTTTACGTACTAAAAGCAACGAAGAACGTTATAAAATTTCGAGCGAGGTTAATTTATAATTTGCCCCTAGCCCTGATAGTAGTGAAAATCCTTTTATGCTGGGGTTCAGCATAAAAGATTGTAACGAATAGCAGGATTAGCTCCTAAAATTGAACTAAAAACTTAAAAACATATAAAAATGGAAATTAAGCAAAACATTTTGAATGCAGTAAATGAATGGTTAACCCCAACATTTGATGCTGCAACACAGCAAGCTGTCAAAGAATTAATAGCTGGTTCCCCTAAAGAACTTGAAGAAAGTTTCTACAAAGACCTAGAATTTGGAACGGGTGGCATGCGCGGCGTAATGGGCGTAGGAAACAACAGAATCAATAAATACACCCTTGGAAAAAGCACGCAAGGACTTTCTGATTATTTGCATAAAGCGTTTCCTAACCAACCTTTAAAAGCTGCCATCGCTTATGATTGTCGCCACAATAGCGACACTTTAGCAAAAGTGGTTGCCGATGTTTTCTCTGCAAACGGGATAGAGGTATTTTTATTTTCAGAATTAAGACCTACACCAGAATTATCATTTGCTGTTAAGCATTTAGGATGCCAATGTGGAATTGTACTTACAGCATCACACAATCCTCCTGAATATAACGGATACAAAGTTTATTGGGAAGATGGCGGACAAATTGTTCCTCCAGAAGACGAAGCAATAATAAATACTATCGAAAAGCTGAACTTCAATCAAATTAAGTTTGAAGCTAATGAAGATTTAATTCACTATATAGGTGCAGAAGTGGATGCCGCTTTCATAAAGTCATCTATTGAAAACGCGAGTTTTAATACTCCCGCTGAAGCAAAAGAAAACTTAAATGTCGTTTTTACTTCACTACACGGGACTTCTATAACTTTAGTTCCTGATACTTTATCTAAAGCCGGATACACAAACGTACATATTGTTCCTGAACAAGCGGTTCCAAACGGTGATTTCCCTACAGTAAAATCTCCAAATCCAGAAGAGCCAGAAGCCTTGACAATGGCGTTAGCTTTAGCTGAAAAAACAAATGCAGATATCGTTATTGGGACTGATCCTGATTGCGACCGTTTAGGTGTTGCTGTTCGAAATAACGAAGGGCAAATGACTTTGTTAAACGGAAATCAAACCATGATTTTGATGACCGCCTTTTTATTAGAAAAATGGAAAAATGCAGGTAAAATTAATGGTAATCAATTTGTAGGTTCGACGATTGTTTCTACTCCGATGATGATGGAATTAGCTACAAGCTACGATGTAGAATGTAAAATTGGTTTGACGGGATTTAAGTGGATTGCCAAAATGATCAAAGACTTTCCTGAAAAAGAGTTTATTGGTGGTGGCGAAGAAAGCTTTGGATATATGGTAGGTGATGCCGTACGTGATAAAGATGCCGTTGCCGCTACACTATTAATTTGCGAACTAGCGGCACAAGCCAAAGCTAAAGGAAGCACTGTTTACAAAGAATTACAACAATTGTATGTAGATCACGGATTTTACAAAGAATTTTTAGTTTCGATTACTAAAAAAGGAATGGAAGGATTGCAAGAAATAAACCAGATGATGATTGATTTGCGTGAAAACCCATTAAAAGAAATCAATGGACAAAGGGTGATAATAGTGGAAGACTATCAATCTTCAATGGCTAAGAACCTATTAGACGGTTCAGAAATAGAAATGAGCATTCCTAAATCGAACGTATTGATTTATTACACCGAAGACGGTTCTAAAATTTGCGCCAGACCAAGTGGGACAGAGCCAAAAATAAAATTCTACATTAGTGTAAACACGATATTAGATGACGTAGCGGACTTCCAAGAACTAGAAGCTGTTTTAAACCAAAAAATTGCAACTATTATTACTGCAATGCAATTAAATTAACTAATGGATAAAAGTTTATTAAAATTACTTCCTTATACTAAACCGTATAAGTCGCATATCATCTGGAATGTGGTATACAATGTTTTATACGCATTGTTTAGTACTATTTCTATGCTTACGCTTCTCCCAGTACTTGAAGTACTATTTGGAAAAACAAGAGCGGTACTCACTAAACCAGTTTATAGTGGAATAGGAAATATAAAACAGTTTGGTACTGATTATATGTATTTTCAAATTTCATCATTAACAAAAGATAATAGCATTCAAGTTGCCTTGTTATTTGTTGTTTTAATGGTAATTACTACATTTTTACTTAAAAACTTATTCAACTATTTGGCATCACATCATATTATGCACCTTAAGAATGGTGTTTTAAGAGATTTAAGAAAGTCAATGTATAATAAAATCATCGAATTACCTATCTCTTACTATTCTGAAAAGAGAAA
Source organism: Flavobacterium sp. DW-iso2 (assembly GCF_058725285.1). NCBI lineage: Bacteria > Pseudomonadati > Bacteroidota > Flavobacteriia > Flavobacteriales > Flavobacteriaceae > Flavobacterium > Flavobacterium sp. DW-iso2. Next base: position 53,538 of record NZ_JBZXDY010000019.1, read on the forward strand.
AGGAGATATTATGGCTCGAATGCTTGGCGATGTCAACGAAGTTCAAAATTCGTTCTTTTCAATCTTAGAACTAGTTGTAAAAGAACCGCTGACTATTATTTTTGCATTAGCAACGATGTTTATCATCAGTACAAAACTAACTTTATTTGTCTTGATTTTCATGCCTATTTCGGGATGGATTATTTCTAAGTTAGCCAAAAATCTAAGAGCTCAATCACTGCAAGCTCAAAAAGAAAGTGGACTCTTAATCTCTATTGTCGATGAAACTTTAGGAGGATTGAAAGTGATTAAAAGTTACAATGCCGAGCCTAATTTTAAAACTAGGTTCCATGATTCAGTAACGCGCTTATTAAACTTAACGAATAGTATAGGAAGTAGGAATAATTTAGCCACGCCATTAAGTGAGTTTCTGGGAGTAACTACAATAGCCGTTTTGCTTTTTTATGGTGGTAATTTAGTTCTTATCGAAAAAACCTTAGACGGATCTGCTTTTATTGTCTATTTGACGTTAGCATTTAATATTCTTACTCCGGCAAAAGCGATTTCTAAAGCATCTTATTCCGTAAAAAACGGATTAGCAGCTGCAGATCGTGTTTTTGAAGTTCTAGAAGTGGAAAACGAAATTACATCCAAAGAAGATGCTATTGTAAAAAACACGTTTGAATCGGATATTACCATCAAAAATATCAACTTTAAATATGAAGACGAGAATGTCTTAAAAGATTTTTCGCTTCAAGTTAAAAAAGGACAAACCATAGCACTTGTAGGACAATCAGGCAGCGGGAAAAGCACCATTGCTAATCTATTGACCCGTTTTTATGATGTCAACGACGGTACGATCAGTATCGACGGCATAAACATACAAGACATGAACTTACAATCGCTTCGTGGATTAATGGGACTGGTTACGCAAGATAGCATCTTATTTAATGATACAATTAAAGCGAACATTTCATTAGGGAAACCGGATGCTACAGATGACGAAATCATCGAGGCCTTGAAAATTGCTAATGCCTATGAATTCGTTAGTGAGTTATCAAAAGGGATTCACACTAACATTGGAGACAGTGGTAACAAACTTTCTGGTGGTCAAAAACAAAGACTTTCTATCGCCCGTGCCGTTTTGAAAAACCCTCCAATTATGATTTTGGACGAAGCTACATCGGCCTTGGATACCGAGAGCGAAAAGTTTGTACAAGTGGCCTTGGAAAATATGATGCAAAACAGAACCTCTATTGTGATTGCGCACCGACTTTCGACCATTCAAAAAGCAGATACTATTATAGTGATGCAAAAAGGAAAAATAGTAGAACAAGGGAACCATGACGAATTAATTGCATTAAATGGAATGTATAATAAATTAGTTAATTTGCAGTCATTTGAATAATAACTCAACCATAACTAGTTTTAATTTAGACTTTTAAAATAAATAACATGAAAAGAGAATATTTTGGAATGCTGTTTTTAATAGTTTCTGTTTGCTCAATATTTGCTTTCAATTATATTTTCGGAGAGTATATTGTACAAGAGCATATTTCTAAATTTATTATAATTTGGATTCTAATTGCTTTTTTTGTTGGTCAATATTCCATGCGATTTCCAAAATCTATTTAAAAATGTATCTCAACAACCAAAATATAAAACTTCCAGAAGATCCTGACACTATTGTCTGGAAGTATTTGGATCTGTCTAAGTTTTTGGATTTATTAATGTCCAAAAAACTTTTCATGTCGCGCTCTGATAAATTTGAGGATCAATATGAAGGTACATTTAGCGAACCTACTTTTGAAGAAATCAGAAAATTATCGATTGACAATCCTGATTTTTTAAAGTTTTACAAAATACATCGTGAAAAAGTAGCCGTCAGTAGCTGGCACATCAATGAATATGAATCCTTTGCTATGTGGCAAATATTCACGCAAAACACGGAGGGAATTGCCATACAATCTACCATTGGTCGGTTGCAAAAGGCCCTTGCTCCCGAAAATAATTTCAAACAGTATATTGGCGAAGTGAATTATATCGATTACAAAAAGGAATACATCCCTTTTGACGATATGTTTTTCCCTTTTTTGTTCAAAAGAAAAAGCTTTCAGTACGAGCGAGAAGTCCGTATTATATCAGACGTAGCCGAAAGCAACATTACATTAAATGATGGATTAAAAATCAATGTCGACCTGAGTCAACTGATTGATAAAATCTACATTCACCCAAAATCAGAAAACTGGTATAAAAATCTAGTCATCCAATTAGTTAAGCAACTTGGCTTTGATTTTACCATTGAAAAATCAGATTTGGAGAGTGATATTTTGATTTAGCGTTACGCTTTTATTCTAAATGGGCTCGTAATTGATTACTTTCCATTCATTATATGACAGGTCAATATAATTATAATGCACCACATCACTTTTATCAAACTGTCCATTTTTATTTGTGTCTTCAACCGTTCTAAAATACAATCGGCTTTTAGAATCGATTAAATTCCAATCTATCAATTCCTGAAAATCCTCAGAAACTTTTGTAAATCGCTTGCCGCTAATATCACTTAAGTACAAGCATTTAATATCACTGCTATCTAATTTCCCGTCCCTATTCGTATCCGTATCAAACATGGTGTACACCATAATTTGTCTTTTAGCTCTATCAGCAACAGACTTTAAATAGGTCGCGGTTTGAATCAAAGCAGGTTTATCTGTTAAAGGACGTATTGAATCTGAATCGGTTTTTTGAAACTTTAAATTTTGCAAATAGCCCGTAATCTCATTTTCTCCATAGTTAGAAATCGTAAAACTCAAATCAATTACACTCGAAGAGCCATATCTTGCTTTTGTACCTCTTTCATACACTCTCAAATCTCCTACTGGATGAATTAAATAGTCTGTTCCTTCCATCTGAATAGGCAAATCAGAAATGGCCACTTGAGTAGAATCCACTTTAGAGATTCCTTTTCCTTTATTAGTAGCATCATAAATAACTTTTGGCTTTTCCACTTCTTGCTTACAACTGGCTAAAAGCAAAACGGTAATACTTAATAAGGCTATATGTAATTTTTTCATGATGATGTACTATTAAAATAAATCCAAATGTAATGAATTTTAAAAATGGTTCTGATATTTATAACTAAATTATATGATAAACCGAGCACTTAACCAAAAGTGACAGCTAGTCTTACTCTATAATCTAGCACTCAACTTAACATTAAAAACACGTGTGGTCATATAATTTGGAATTGCATATTCGCTTTTAGAATAAACATCCCTTACCCATGTATTCGTAATTGCATTTTGATTGTTAAACAGATTAAAAATTTCTAATCCTATCGCAAGCTCTTTGAAATTCCCCAGCCAATTTGTTTTTGATTTCCCTACAGTATTATCAAGCAGCACTTTTGAAAAACCTACATCTACCCTACGATAATCATTTAATCTATTTTGGTACAAATACGGATCAGCATACGAAGGAGAACCTCCAGGCAATCCTGTATTGTAAACCAAATTCAGATATATTTTAACACTTGGAATATTAGGCATAAAATCCTGGAATAAAAGTCCGAATTTCAATCTCTGATCTGTAGGTCTGTCGATATAGCCTTTGTTTTCGCTATTTTCTTCTGTTTTAAGATAACCAAAGCTAAACCAAGATTCTGTTCCAGGAACAAATTCTCCGTTCAACCTAAAATCCAATCCTTGCGCATATCCTTTGGCTACATTAGAAGCGGCATAACGGATCCTAACGTTATCAATTGTATAAGTATTCACATCTGTAAGCGACTTGTAGTACAACTCCGAAACGAGTTTAAAAGGACGATCCCACATTTTAAAACTATAGTCATTGCTTAATACAAAATGAATGGATTGTTGCGCTTTTACATTAGGCTGAACCACTCCGGCAGCATCTCTAAGTTCTCGATAGAATGGTGGTTGATGATACACGCCTCCTGCAAGCCTAAAAACCATATCCTTCTCCCAATCCGGTTTTATGGCAAACTGCGCTCTAGGGCTAACGACAGTTTTGGAAGAACTGATAACATTCTCGCCTGTAACTTCCCAATTATGGATTCGCACTCCCGCATTATACCAAACTTCACTACTGCCTATCTTATCTTTTCTACTCCATTGCCCATAACCAGAAAATCTACTGATTGTATTGAAATTAGTAGCTCGTACATTCTGATAAGGAACCAATGGCCCAGCATAAGATGAATAAGGTTGGTCATTTTTAGGTAAATTAATAATCGGTGGGTTTATTGAAAAACCAGCTGAATCAATTACTTCCCATTCCACTACTCTATCCCGAATCGATTCACGGGTATATTTAACGCCCCATTCCAATAGATTTTTTCTCCAATCATGGAATCCTTTTATTTCGGTATTTACGATTAATGCATCCAAATCATTTCGAGCATGATTGAGTTGGCTACCAATACCTCGGGTAAAAGCAACGTCTCCATAGGTTTCTGATCCAATATTTGAATCCACTTCGCCTAAACGATATTGAGCAAAAATATCAAAATGTTCTTGTTCCAAAGTATGAAAAACAGAACCAATAAACTTTAATGTAAAGTTCTCTGTAGCTTTAAAAGTTGTTTTAACGGCACCAAAATAGGTATCGTACTTATCCTTTTCTTGTCCTTCATAATATACCGTAAGCGCCATTGGATTATCTATGGTTCCAAACTTGGTTTCCCGTGTTAAGGGCTGGTATTGGTATTTATTTTGCGAGATATTCCCCAGAAAACTCCATTGCCATTTTGGCGAAGCCTGATAATTAATATTCGTTTGTACATCAACAAAGGCTGGCGTAAAATTAGTTTGTGTATCCTGACTCTTTACTAAAAGACTGTTGTTTCTATAGCGAACTCCGGTAATTGCTGTCCATTTTTTATTTTTCGAAATGGCATCTACTGACAGGCTTCCGCCAATAAAACTCGCTTCAAGCGTAGCTCTAAATTGTGTAGGCTTTCGATACGTAATATCTAATACGGAAGACAATTTATCCCCAAATTTTGCTTGAAAACCACCCGCCGAAAATTCTACGTTTTGAACCAAATCAGTATTGGTAAAACTCAGCCCTTCCTGTTGTCCAGAACGGATTAGAAAAGGGCGATAAATTTCAATATCATTTACATAAACTAAATTCTCATCGTAATTCCCACCTCGTACGGCATATTGCGTACTCAGTTCGTTATTCGAATTAACTCCTGGAAGTGTTTTTAAAATATTTTCTATACCGGCATTGGCTCCGGGAATTTTCCGAATAACCTCAGGTTCAATAGTAGTAATTCCTTGAACTTGCTTCTTGTTGTTCGTAGTGACGATAATTTCGCCCATTTGCTCTTCCCGGTCATTCATAACCAAGTTGAACTCATAGTCTTCGTCTATTTTTAATGTAAGATAGACGGTTGCTTTTTTTAAAGAAACATGAGTAAAAACAACTGCTACCTTTTGATTTACAGGAATTCTGATAAGATAAAACCCGTTTTCATTAGATTCTGTTCTACTTCCCGCCACCGTAACATTTACATTCTCTACTGGCTTATTATTTTTATCGAGAATAACTCCCTTTACCCGCGCGGATTGCGCAAACGAAGGCAAACTAACCCACAAAGTGATAAAAACAAAAAATATTTTAGTAATACTCAAGATGTCCGTATATTATTATTTTTGACTTCTAAAAAACTGAGTTTCAAAGATAGTAGAATTTCCTACATTATCCGTGACAACGACTTTTAAATCATTTGCGCCTTCCGCCACAACTCCGTCACTAAAATCATGTGTAATTTTTCTTGTTTTATTATCATATTCGAATAAAATCCAATTCCCATTTAAATACCCATTATAGCTCTTTATTCCTGAACCACCATCATGTATTGAAAGTTGAATTGTTTTTTGCGTGCTCAACCATTTACCTTCAATAGATCTACCAATAGTAATTGATGGCGCAGTAGTGTCCATTGCCAAGGTATATTTACCTAAGGATCGTACTCTAGCCGTAAATACGTTATCCTTTCTAGACGTACTATTATAGCCTACTCTCCCACTTTTACTAATATCTGCAAGGAATACTTTTTCCTTTTGACTATCTGTATATTTATTATCCTCTATCGTAATTGTAAAATTAGAGTGTACAGGAATTGTCTCATCATGAAGATATAAAATGTCGTCTTTAACATCAAAATTCATATCAAAATCTTCATAAAAAGTTCCGGCAGGAAAGAAAACTGACATATTATTTTTAGCAAAATTGTTGTCCTTATTTACCTTTACAAAATAATTAGAAACCACAGTCTCCTTTTCTACAATGGTTGACGATAAATCATAACTAATAGGAATAGAAATTGTCGTTGTATTCCCCATAAAATCCGAAACTTCAATTCGATAAACAGACGTTAAGTTAGGGCGTACTGTAACAACACCATTTGCATCATCTGTTTCTATAAAACTTAATTTATAAGGATTCACCATAAATAGTTTCTGTACCCTTTGTGAAGTTGTTTTATATCTTCGATAATCCATTAAGGCATTTACATAACGCATATCATCAAATGAATAGGTGTCTAATTGATAACCAAAACTAGGCTTTCCATTCAAGAAGGACTGCAATTTATAAATTCCATTCCTGTTCCCTGATGCATTATCATAATCCGCAGCTGTGATCCCAAAACCTATTTTACCATTAGCGACCACCTTATTCGCAAGATAACTACCATCCTTTTGCAAGGACAAGTTCAATAATAACGGACGTTTCGATTGGTTTACCGAAGTTTTACCGTCAACTGGATAAACATATACTGCTGAAACCGATGGTTTTTTAGTGTCTTTAATATCTTTATCAAAACCAAACAACATGGGGTTGATAATTCTCTCTGTTTTGCTGTCGCGAAATTCAAAATGCAAATGCGGACCTTCTGAAGATCCCGTGTTTCCAGATAACGCAATGGTTTGGCCTTTTTTGACGACCAACTCATTCGGCTTCAAAAACATTTCTATTTCAAATGATTTTTCTTTATAATGCGTCTTTTTAATATAACTTTCTATGGCATCAGTTCCTTTTTGCAAATGACAATAGACAGAAGTAAACCCATTGGGGTGCGTTATATAAATCGCCCTACCATTCCCGAAGGTCGAAATCTTTATTCTCGATACATACCCATCTGCAACAGCATGTACGTTCAAGCCTTCACGCTGCAACGTCCTAAAATCAAAACCCGCATGAAAATGATTGGGACGTAATTCTCCAAAATTACCTGAAAGTTGCATAGGAATGTCGAGAGGAGCACTAAAATAGTCCTTTGGATATTCCGTTTGTGCTACAACAGCCCCCGAAAACAATAGAAAAAAAAATAAAAATCTCATGGTATACATTTTTGCTAAGATAAAAAAAGTAATTTGTTCTCCTTTATAAAATAATACATTTTGTAACCATTTACATTACAACAATTTGATTATTTTATAATAAAAAAACGAATAATATATTGTAATAATAAAAAGTAATACTAAATTTGTAATATTAAGTAATGAATAGGATAAATAATGAGTGTAATTGCAGAAATAATTGATACTCTTGAAAACAAAGTTGAAAAACTAATTCTAAAAATAAACCGTTTAGATCAAAACACCCAAGAGTTAAAAACCGAATTAACAAAATCTGCAACCATCATACAAACTCAGTCAAATGAGATTGAAGCGCTAAAATCGCAATATGAAACACTTAAGATTGCCAATTCATTATTAGGCAGTGACGATAATAAAAGAGATACAAAGCTTAAAATAAATTCATTAATTCGGGAAATTGATTACTGTATAGCACAGCTATCTGATTAGTAAAAAATATGGACGAAAAGCTTAAAATTAAAATATCAATTGCAGACAGAGTCTATCCATTAACGGTAGAACTTTTTCAAGAAGAAGGACTTAGAAGTGCTTCTAAAAAAATTGATGTGATGATGAAGCAGTTTGAAGAAAATTATGCTGTACGAGACAAGCAAGATGTCTTAGCCATGTGCGCTTTGCAATTTGCTTCTCAAGTAGAACAAAAACAAATAGATAATACTATCAATGGAGAGGAAACTATTGAAAGAATTAAAAAATTGAATGCGCTTTTAGATCAATATCTCGACAATTAAACGTTCTTTACAGAAACTAAGATACTGCCTACATTAGTTCACATTTGGTAAACTCAACACTAATAATTTAGAATGAGCAAATCATCACTACTAAAGCATGCCACGCCTAGGCGAGGAAACTTGAACAGTGAGTTAGCTCAAAACTTGTCATTTTCGAGTTTATTCAATCAACCTAATGTAGGCTTTTTTTATATATAAATTTTAACAAACATGGACATATTAACGATCGTTATTTCAGGAATTATAGGTATTGCAGCGGGTTTTGGAATCGCTAAAATTATAGAAAAAAGCAATATTTCTAATCTTATTAAAAGCGCAAAAAAAGAAGCTTCATCTATTTTAAAAGATGCCAATCTTGAAGCTGAGAACATAAAGAAAGATAAAATCCTTCAGGCAAAAGAAAAGTTCATTGAACTTAAATCAGAACACGAACAAGTAATTCTGACTAGAGACAAGAAAGTAGCTGAAGTAGAAAAAAGAATTAGAGACAAAGAATCCCAAGTTTCTAACGAATTATCTAAGGTTAAGAAAGTCAACGACGATTTTGAAGCAAAAACAACGGAATTCACTGCTAAAATTGAAGTTTTAGACAAAAGACAAGTAGAAGTTGATAAACTACATAAAAGCCAATTACAACAACTTGAAGTAATTTCAGGATTATCTGCTGAGGACGCTAAAAATCAGTTAGTAGAAGGTTTAAAAGCTGAAGCTAAGACTAAAGCAATGTCTCATATTCAAGACACAATTGAAGAGGCTAAGTTAACGGCACAGCAAGAAGCTAAGAAAATCATCATTAACACTATCCAAAGAGTTGGAACAGAGGAAGCAGTAGAAAACTGTGTATCTGTTTTTAACATAGAATCTGACGATGTTAAAGGTAGAATTATTGGCCGTGAAGGGCGTAACATTAGAGCACTGGAAGCAGCAACAGGAGTAGAAATCATTGTAGATGACACACCAGAAGCTATCATCCTATCTTGTTTTGACCCTGTACGTAGAGAAATTGCACGTTTAGCTTTACACAAGCTAGTAACGGACGGACGGATTCACCCTGCTCGTATTGAAGAAGTTGTTGCTAAAACAGCGAAACAAATTGACGATGAAATTATCGAAGTTGGAAAACGCACCGTTATCGATTTAGGAATTCATGGATTACACCCTGAATTAATAAAAGTAGTGGGACGTATGAAATACCGTTCTTCTTACGGACAAAATTTATTACAACACTCCCGTGAAGTTTCTAAACTTTGTGGAATCATGGCAGCTGAATTGGGTCTGAATGTAAAATTAGCTAAAAGAGCTGGTTTATTACATGATATCGGTAAAGTGCCAGATGCAGAAAGCGATTTACCTCACGCTTTATTAGGAATGCAATGGGCTGAAAAATATGGTGAAAAAGAAGAAGTATGTAATGCTATCGGAGCGCACCACGATGAAATAGAAATGAAATCTTTATTGTCTCCAATTATCCAAGTTTGTGATGCCATTTCAGGTGCAAGACCGGGTGCAAGAAGACAAGTATTAGATTCTTATATTCAACGTTTGAAAGACTTAGAAGAAGTAGCTTACGGGTTCACTGGTGTTAAAAATGCTTATGCGATTCAAGCTGGTAGAGAACTACGAGTTATTGTAGAAAGCGAAAAAGTATCTGATGATAACGCAGCTACCCTTTCTTTTGAAATTTCACAAAAAATTCAAACTGAAATGACTTATCCAGGTCAGGTTAAAGTAACAGTAATTAGAGAAACAAGAGCAGTAAATATTGCTAAGTAAAACTTTAATTTCCAATATCAAAATTCCAAATTCCAGTCAAATGGTTTTTGGAATTTTTTATTTTCTGGGGTGAAAGTTATTAATCACTTCCGTTAAAAATTTCCTATCCAGATGCAAATAGATCTCTGTTGTAGTAATTGATTCATGTCCAAGCATCAACTGAATGGAACGCAAGTCGGCACCGTTTTCAAGAAGATGAGTCGCAAAAGAATGACGAAAGGTATGTGGACTTATTTTTTTATGTAAGTCTATTTTAACCGCCAAATCTTTGATAATGGTAAAAATCATCGCTCTTGTGAGTTGGCTTCCTCTTCTATTCAAAAATAAAATATCACCATGTTCTTTCTTTACATTCAGACGGATTCTGATGGTGTCTTTATAGATATGAATGTATTTTTGAGCTAAGGCCCCAATAGGTACAAAACGTTGTTTATTTCCTTTCCCAGTGACTTTAATAAAACCCTCTTCAAAGAATAAATCGGAAATTTTTAAGGAAACTAATTCTGAAACCCTAAGACCACAACCATAGAGGGTTTCTAGCATAGCACGATTGCGCTCTCCTTCATTTGAACTCAAATCAATCGCCTTGATCAACGCATCAATTTCATCAACTGATAATGTATCTGGCAACTTCCTACCTGTTTTGGGCGATTCAATTAGTTCTAAAGGGTTGTCGAGTCGATAATCTTCAAAAATCAAATACCCAAAAAAACTTTTTAGTCCTGATATTATTCGTGCCTGCGAACGTGGATTAACCTGATTTGATACTGCATATATAAATTGCTGAATCGTCTCCTCCTCAATCTTAAGTGGCGAAACTTTAATTTTATTTTCACTAAGAAATAAGCACAATCGTTCGATATCAAAAGAATAATTTTCAATAGTATTCTTTGATAAGCCACGTTCTATTTTTAGATAGGATTGATAACTTTTGATATACGAATTCCAATTCATTTTACAAATTAACGCATTTTATACGCATAAAAAAACCTCCCAATTGGGAGGTTTTAAATATTTACAATCTAAATGAATTAGAACTTGTATCCTAAAGATACTGAAAATACACTGTTTTTCAATTTAAAATCATCTCCAGCTTCTACATCAGCAATGTTAGACAATCCCAGATTGTATCTTAAACCAGCAGATAAATTTTCTGTGAAATCATATCCAGCACCAAAATTCATCCCAAAATCAATTGACTTAAATTGATCTTTTGAATCTTCCTTTACTGTAACTGTAGTACCTCCATCAGTTATATCCGCTTTTGACTTCGCACTAACTAAAAATCCAATTTGTGGACCAGCTTCTAAACTAAATTTTTCAGCTGCATAATATTTTAACATCACTGGGACATTTATATATCCTAGAGTTAATTTTGAATCAACTTTATAGCCCCCTGGCTCAGTAAATTCATTTTTTGCACCTTGAGTAGAAAACAATAATTCAGGTTGAACAGCAAATTTGTCAGAAACTTTAATTTCTACAAAACCACCTACATTAAAACCAACTAGTGCAGAATTATCTTCTACATCTCCAGAAAAATTTGAAACATTTAATCCACCTTTAATACCGAATTTAGTTGTTTGTGCATTAGAAAATGCAAAAGCAAGTACAGCCGCAACTGTTAATGTAATTTTTTTTATTTTATTTTTATTTAATTTTTGAAATGCAAATATATAAATATTCTTGTTAAAACAAATAAAATTTATACTAACAGAATAAGTTAAACATCCAAAAACTACAAAAATAAAAAACAATTACGAACTATAATAACCTTAAAATTAAAAACTTACGAAAGGTATTCTCACTATATTTAGTGATATTCAATTATAAATTAAAATTGATTAATTTAACAAGTTTTAACTTATTTTAATTTTGTTTTTTAGAACCTAAAAATACAATTCTCAGCTTGAGGAAAATTGAAACATAGAATTTTCACACTCTTATTCCCCACAAAATAGAGTTCTTTGCCACTAAGCTAAGAAGGTCATAAGACATTTCTAACATAAGGTTTATACGAATAGTATAGTTTGTACAAAAGTATACTCATACAATTACAACATTAGATACAATCAATCCGCTGCTCTTTTTGATTCCTGCAATAAGCAATAACAACCATTTAAAATTTACGGCACCATATTTGAATTACGGACATTGTTATAACAACAAAAAAATTAAAGAAAAGTGAAGGGCAATATTTATACTATTAAAGTGTTATAAATTGAAACTTCAAATTACAAATTATTACTTAAATACCATTTTATGAAAAAAACAATCTTAGCTGTCGTAGCGTTAATTGCTATGACTGCTTCCGTTCAGGCACAATTAGTGAAAATAGGAATTAAAGGTGGATTAAACTATGCCAATCAAAATGGCTCAGATATCACCATAAATAGTAATAACTATCAAACCTCTGCCATTACAAGTTATCACGCTGGTTTAGTAGCCGAAATAAAACTCGCAGACAGTTTCTCGATACAACCTGAGGTACTTTACTCTACAGTGGGAGCAACTTATAAAAATGCTGTAGATGATTTTAAAAATGAAGTGGGCTATCTATCAGTTCCAGTTATGGCCAAAATTTATTTGAATAAAGTGGTTAGCCTAGAACTAGGCCCGCAGGCTTCTTTCTTATTAAGCGAAAGAAATAATTTTGATGTCAACAATGCTACTACATTTGATTTTGCTGCTAATGCTGGACTTGGTTTCAAAATCACTAAGAATTTCTTCCTTCAAGGCCGTTACAGTTTAGGGTTAACAGATGCCTCTAAGGATGCACAAGTAAAAAACTCAGTAGTTCAAGTCTCTGCTGGATTCCTTTTCTAGAAGAATAAAACACTAATTTTATTAAAACCGTTCTTTAATTGGAACGGTTTTTTTATTTTTACAAAAACAGCAACTATGAAAATTTGCATAATCAATGGCCCAAACCTCAACCTTCTAGGAAAACGGGAACCTGAAGTATACGGAAGCACAACTTTTGAAGAGTATTTTACCTCTTTACAAATAAAATTCCCAACTATAGCATTCAGCTATTTCCAAAGTAATATTGAAGGAGAATTGATTGATAAAATCCAAGAATATGGTTTTACCTATGACGGAATTATTTTAAACGCAGGCGCCTATACGCATACTTCGATAGGCATAGGAGATGCTGTGAAAGCGATAACCACTGCTGTAATTGAAGTCCACATCTCGAACACCTATTCGCGTGAAAGTTTTAGACATCAATCTTATATTTCAGGGAATGCTAAAGGAGTTATCCTAGGGTTTGGATTACAAAGCTACGAATTGGCAATAGTATCATTTATAAAATAGTTGGTGTTTTCAGGACAGCACAGAACAAAAAAAGGAGTCGGGTTAAAATCCCGACTCCTTTTTTTATTTTTCTCTTTTAAACGCTACTTATGAGGCTCGACATGTATTAAAACATGACCCAGTTCGGGTAATTTTTCCCGCAAGGTATCTTTTAATTTATGCGCTAAATCATGTCCTTCTTTTACAGTAATTGTAGCATTTACAATTGCATGCAAATCTACATGGTATTTCATACCTGCTTTTCGAATGAAACATTTTTCAGTATCAATAATTCCTTCCACTTGATGCGACACTTCTCTAATCTTCTCAATTAGATCATCATATACATGTTCATCCATAATTTCCCCAAGTGCCGGTCTAAAAATAAGATACGCATTAAACAGAATAAATCCTGAAGCAAAAAGTGCTGCCCAGTCATCTGCAGATTCATATCCTTTTCCTAATAATAGAGCGATCGAGATCCCTACAAAAGCTGCAACAGAAGTAATTGCATCACTTCTATGGTGCCAAGCATCTGCCTTTAATGACGAGCTATTGGTTTCTATACTCCTTTTCATAACCAACCGAAAAGAATATTCTTTCCAAATAATTATTGCTCCAAGCACAAAAAGCGTCCATGGTTTAGGCAAATCATGTGTTGTTTGAATATTTGAAATACTCTCATAAGCGATAATGGTAGCTGAAGTAATCAGAAAACCAACCACTATAAAGGTGATTAATGGCTCAACTCGACCATGTCCATATGGATGATTTTTATCTGCTGGTCTATTAGAATATTTAATTCCAAACAATACTAAAAATGATGCGAAAATATCAGTCGTGGACTCAATCGCATCAGCAATCAAGGCATATGAATTGCCAAAAAAACCTGCCATTCCTTTAATAAGGGCTAAGCAGGTATTTCCAATAATACTAAAATAAGTTGCTTTTACAGCAGTTTGTTCATTCGTCATTACTTGTTGTTACATTTTTTTATTCAACACGAACAATATTTGCGCCTATAGCTCTTAATCGTTCGTCAATTCTTTCATAACCACGATCAATTTGCTCAATGTTTTGTATCGTACTTGTTCCTTTTGCTGAAAGCGCCGCAATCAATAAAGAAATTCCCGCACGGATATCTGGAGAAGACATGGTTGTCGCTTTCAATTGCGATTCAAAATTGTGCCCCATAACTACCGCTCTATGTGGATCACATAACATAATTTTTGCACCCATATCGATTAATTTATCGACGAAGAACAGTCGGCTTTCAAACATTTTTTGATGTATTAAAACATCTCCTTTTGCTTGCGTTGCCACAACCAAAACAATACTCAATAAATCAGGAGTAAATCCTGGCCAAGGCGCATCGGCAATAGTAAGAATAGAACCGTCAATATCTGTTTTTATTTCATATCCATTTTCATGCGACGGAATATAAATATCATCTCCTCTACGTTCTAATGTAATACCAATTTTTCTAAATGTACTTGGAATTACTCCCAGGTTATCCCAACTGACATTTTTAATAGTAATTTCACTTTTAGTCATTGCGGCTAATCCAATCCAACTCCCAATTTCAATCATATCAGGGAGAATTCTATGCTCGCATCCACCAAGGCTTTCAACGCCTTCAATAGTCAATAAGTTTGATCCAACTCCAGTAATTTTAGCACCCATAGAGTTTAACATCTTACAAAGCTGTTGCAAATAAGGTTCACAAGCAGCATTATAAACCGTTGTTATTCCTTTTGCCAGTACAGCAGCCATAACGATATTTGCTGTTCCAGTTACAGAAGCTTCGTCAAGGAGCATATTAGCTCCCGTCAAGCCATCTGGAGCTTCAACACCATAAAAATGATCTTCTCTATTGTAACGAAATTTTGCGCCTAAGTTAATAAAACCTTCAAAATGTGTATCTAGCCTTCTTCTTCCAATTTTATCGCCGCCCGGTTTTGGAATGTATCCTTTTCCAAATCTAGCTAAAAATGGACCAACAATCATAATAGAACCACGTAGTGATCCTCCTTCTTTCTTGAATGCCTCTGTTTCAAGATAGTCAACATTAACATCGTCAGCTTGAAAAGTATAAGAACCAGGACCATTTTTTTGGATTTTTACACCTAAATTCCCTAAAAGTGTTGTCAATTTATTGATATCAATAATATCTGGAATATTGTTGATTGTTACTTTTTCAGGAGTTAAAAGAACTGCACATAAAATTTGTAATGCTTCATTTTTTGCCCCTTGTGGAGTGATTTCTCCTTTTAGTCGAATGCCTCCTTCTATTTTGAAAATTCCCATATGATTGTAGTAAGATTTGCGCGATACATTAAAACTGAAACGGAAATATTTAGAGAATTAATCCCGTATCCTATTTAAAGCATCACTATTTCTGATTATTATTGTTTTTTGTATATGTTTTTGATTTGCCCGTTTTTGTGTTTTTATTACTTTGAATTTTTGGTTGGCCAACCGGCAAAATCTTATTAGATATTCGCTTGTTCGTTCGCAATAAATCCGTTGTACTAATCAATTCTTCTGTACTTTGAATCATGTTCAATTTACCATCCGAAAGTTCGAATAAATGTTCGAAAATAACATCGTCTTTAACGGTGTCTTTGTTCCAACTTAAGTAGGATTTTTTCATATGATTTGCAATCACTTTAACAAGCGCATTTTTCATGTCCCCATCTTCCCATTTATTGGCAACATCAATCATGTACTTAATGTTGTTACCATAATACCTGTATTTTGGAAAATTCTGAGGGTATTGCAACACGTCTGGCTTCAGTTGTAACACTTCACGTGACGGTATTGGGTACGGCGACTCTACATCTAATTTAAAATCAGACATAATAAAAAGTTGATCCCATAATTTATGTTGAAAATCTAATACGTCACGCAGATGAGGATTCAAGCTACCCATTACTTGAATGATGTACTTTGCGGCTTTATTTCGCTCTTCGGCATCCTCGATTGCAGTTGCCTGCTCAATAAGTTTTTGCAGATGACGACCATATTCAGGAATAATTAGATGCGATCTCTCTGCATTATATTCTAAATGATGAACGACATCGTTCGCGATTTCTTTTTGGTATTTTGAATTCATAAGTGAATTTAATTTTGAATCTATGTTACAGCCTGATATAAAGAACGGACAAATTAAGTATTTGCGTTTGCTTTAAACAGTCCTTTTCCTATTTATAAGGAAACGATACCCTTAATTGTGGAAACTTCCAGGTATTTATCAACTACTTCTTGAGAATCCTTAACCTGAACATCAACTGAAATACTGGTGAATTTTCCTGTTTTGGATTTTGTCGTTTTAATAACGGCGCCCATACAGTCAAAAGCCTGTTCTACTCGAACAATGTTATCATTTTCAGAAGGCACAATAAATTTAAACAAATATAAAGCAGGCCAGGTATTACTCATATCCAACTCTACTTTTAATCTAGTATAAAACTCTTCGGTGTTTTTATCCATTTTATATTTAAAAAAATAATAGCAAATATACGGTTTCAAATGCAAATTACGAATTATCAATTATTAAATTTTCCCGAAAACTATTATTTTAATGGTAATGATTTTTTCGATTTCCAATAAGTTTAAGTACTTTTGCGCCTTATTTCCAAAAAGTGCAGAAAGAAATCATAGTAATTATCGGAGGTCCGGGAACAGGAAAAAGTACTATTATCGATGGATTAATAGGCAAAGGCTTTTGTTGTTACCCAGAAATTTCCAGAGAGGTAACCTTAGAGGCAAAAAAACAAGGTATCGAGCAATTATTTCTCGAAAAGCCATTATTGTTCAGCGAACTACTTCTTGAAGGAAGAAAAAAACAATTCGTTGATGCACAGAATGAACCGCATGATGTTGTTTTTATTGACCGTGGAATTCCTGATGTTTTGGCATACATGCATTATATTGGAGACAGTTACCCTGCTTCTTTTGATGCGATTTGCAAAGAGCACGTTTATAGTAAAATTTTCATTCTTCCTCCCTGGGAAGAAATTTATGTGAGTGATGAAGCCCGCTATGAAAACTACGAACAAGCTAAATTGATTCAAAATCATCTGATAGAAACCTACGAAGGCTATGGTTATTCTCTTACAGAAGTTCCCAAAGACACTATAGATAACAGAATTCTTTTTATATTAGATGAAATTTCTAAGTAATTAGTTGTTTGAGTCAGGAACTATGAATCATTGATTTATAATTCGAAATTTGTAATCAAAATTCATAATTGATGTCACAAGCATTACAAATCCTAAAAAAATACTGGAAACACGATTCCTTTAGGTCGTTACAAAATGAAATCATTGATTCCGTTTTAAGCGGCAAGGACACCTTTGCTTTGATGCCAACTGGCGGAGGAAAATCAGTATGCTTTCAGATTCCTGCGATGATGAACGAAGGGATTTGTTTAGTAGTTTCTCCTTTGGTAGCTTTAATGAAAGATCAGGTTGCCAATTTGCAAAAGCGAAACATCAAAGCAATCGCATTGACAGGCGGAATAAAATCAGACGAAATGATTGACCTGTTAGATAATTGTCAATTTGGGAATTATAAATTTCTCTATTTATCTCCTGAACGCTTGCAATCAGATTGGATTTTGGACAGAATAAAAAATCTCCCAATCAATTTGATAACCATTGATGAGGCACATTGTGTATCGCAATGGGGACATGATTTTCGCCCAGCCTACTTAAAAATTTCCAACTTAAAAACACATTTTCCTAAAGTTCCTTTTTTGGCTTTAACCGCAACCGCGACACCTAAAGTTAAAGAAGATATCATCAACGAACTCGGTTTAGAAGAACCGCAGCTTTTTGAAAAATCATTTGCAAGGAAAAATATAGCTTATATGGTTTTTGAAGTGGAGGACAAACTCTTTCGAATCGAGCAAATTCTAAAGAAAAATCCGCAATCCTCAATAATCTATGTTCGAAACAGAAAATCCTGTATCGAAATTTCATCACAATTGCAATCCTTAGGATTTAAAGCCACTTATTATCACGGCGGACTGACCTCAAGAGAGAAGGACAAGAATATGCAGCTTTGGATGGAAGACAAAGCACAAGTTATTGTCGCTACAAATGCATTTGGGATGGGAATCGATAAAGCAGACGTCAAGACAGTAATTCATATTCAACTACCAGAAAATCTTGAAAATTACTATCAGGAAGCAGGACGATCTGGTAGAAATGGCGAAAAAGCATTTGCCGTGCTACTCACAAACCCTTCGGATATTAAACAGGCCGAAAACCAGTTTATCCAAATTCTACCTGACAAAAAGTTTCTGAACGAAATGTATAATAAACTTTGTAATTTTTTCCAGATTGCATATGGAGAAGGAATTAACGAACGATTTTCGTTTAATTTAAATCATTTTTGTTTAAAATATAAGTTTCCCGTTCTAAAAACGTACAATGCCATGCAATTTTTAGACAGACAAGGAATTATAACGCTGTCACAAGAATTTTCAGAAAAAATAATGTTGCAGTTCATTATTCCTTCCAAAGAACTAATTCGTTATATGAGTTTGAATCGCAACGACGAGGAAATCATTCTAGCCATCCTTAGAACCTATGCTGGAATTTATGATACGCAAACCGCATTTAATTTACAATTAATAGCAAAAAAATCAAAACATACTGAAGCTCAAGTACTGGCAGTTTTGCAAAAATTAAAAGAAAAAGATATTGTTGATTACCAGTCAAAAAATAATGACGCCACCTTGATTTTTAATGAAATAAGGGAAGATGAAAGGACGATTTCTAGAGTTTCTAAATATTTAGAAAACCAAAATCAACTGAAAAAAGACCAACTTAAATCGGTATTGCATTATATTAGTGAACAAAAGGTTTGTAAAAGCAAATTGATCCTGAGCTATTTTGGCGAAAAAACGGATACTGATTGCGGCATATGTTCCTACTGTATTACTAAAAAAAATAAGAAAACAGACAGTTTCAGTCTTTCACAAGAAATAATAACGTTATTAAACATCGAGGATTTAAATTCGAGAGAGATTGAAAATAAAACAAATAAAAAATCAGAGTATGTTATCTTTGCGTTGCGGCAACTATTAGAGAGCGAACGCATATTGATAAAATCAAATAATAAATATACCTTAAAACTATAATGGAAAAATTAAGAATCGTATTTATGGGAACACCAGAATTTGCCGTTGGCATTTTGGATACTATAATCAAAAACAATTATACAGTTGTCGGGGTCATTACTGCCGCCGATAAACCAGCAGGCCGCGGCCAAAAATTAAAATATTCAGCAGTAAAGGAATATGCCTTAGCTAACAATTTAAGACTATTACAGCCGACAAACCTTAAAGAGGAATCTTTTTTAGAGGAACTAAAATCTCTGAATGCGAATTTACAAATTGTTGTTGCCTTTAGAATGTTACCAAAAGTAGTTTGGGAAATGCCTGCCTTAGGCACCTTCAATCTTCACGCATCACTCCTCCCCAATTATCGTGGTGCCGCACCTATAAACTGGGCTATAATAAATGGAGAAACAAAAACAGGAGTCACTACTTTTTTCATTGACGACAAGATTGACACTGGCGCGATGATTATGAGCTCAGAAATTGAGATTGACCCGATTGAAAACGCAGGACACTTGCACGACCGTTTAATGCACTTAGGCAGTGAAACCGTAATAAGTACTTTGGAACTAATTGAAAAAGGAAATATAACAACTACGATTCAAACAGATTCCTCTGACATCAAATCCGCATTTAAACTAAATAAAGAAAACTGCAAAATCGATTGGACAAAATCAGCTTCAGAAATTAACAACCTGATAAGAGGATTGAGTCCATACCCAGCCGCCTGGTGCATTTTTTCAGATAAAAAGGAAGAATGGAATGTGAAAATCTATGATGCTAAAATAGTACATGAAGATCATGGTTTAGATACAGGCATAATGGTTTGTACCAAAAAAGAAATGAAAATTGCAGTAGAAAATGGGTTTATTCAGGTTCTAAATTTACAGTTCCCTGGTAAAAAGAAGATGACAACACCCGAATTCCTAAATGGGATTACGTTTTCTGCCGACGCAAAAGTCTATTAACCTCAATAAAACAGGGTGTTTTTTACAAATCACCACAAATAACAGAGGTTTTATGAACAAAAAAAATAAGTTATTAACAAAACGGACTAAAATCCACCAAAACGCTTGCGAGGAAGGGATTTCCTGCTAAATTTGTGTATTAACAATTTTTTATAACCAACAATTAATAACTATTATTATGAACAAATCAGAATTAATCGACGCTATCGCTGCTGATGCAGGAATCACAAAAGCAGCTGCAAAATTAGCTTTAGAGTCATTTTTAGGAAATGTAAGTGGAACTTTGAAAGCAGGTGGTAGAGTATCTCTAGTAGGTTTCGGATCATGGTCAGTTTCAGCAAGAGCAGCAAGAGACGGTAGAAATCCTCAAACAGGAAAAACTATTCAAATCGCAGCTAAGAATGTTGTAAAATTCAAAGCCGGTGCAGAATTAGAAGGTGCAGTAAACTAATTGTAAGTTTTCAAACCTAATATACAAAACCTTCCTGATGGAGGGTTTTTTTTTGCCTTTAAACGATTTTATTTGGTTATTTCTGTTATTTTTTCTTAAATTTATTAAAAAAATTACGGTATTATGATTTCAGAAAAACTAATAAAAGGACAACTACTTATAGCAGAGCCTTCTATAATTGGAGATCTATCATTCAATAGATCTGTCATTTTATTAGCGGACCACGATAAAGAAGGATCAGTAGGTTTTATAATAAACAAACCATTGAAATACACTATCAATGATCTACTGCCAGAGATTAACGCCTCTTTTAAAATCTATAATGGAGGCCCTGTAGAACAGGACAACCTTTATTTTATCCACAATATCCCAGAACTGATACCAAATAGTATAGAAATTTCTAATGGAATCTATTGGGGTGGTGATTTTGAATCTACAAAATCACTAATCAATAACGGAAAAATAAACAAAAATAATATCCGTTTCTTTTTAGGTTACACGGGATGGGAAGAAAATCAATTGGAGTTGGAAATGATATCAAACTCATGGATTGTTGCTCCCAATAGTTATAAAAATAAAATCATAGGAAAGTCCTCTGCACATTTCTGGAAAGAACAAATCTTAGAATTAGGTGGCGACTACATGATCTGGTCTAACGCACCTGAAAACCCCTATTTAAACTAAGTAGCACTTACCACTTCGTTTAATTTTTCCAATAATACTTTAGCTAGGACAATATCGAACTCTTTTTTTCTGTATTTGGTTATAGGTTGTATTCCTTTTATCACGTTTGTGATAAACAATTCGTCTGCTTTTTGTAAGTCGAATGGAGAGATTGCTTCTTCTACCACCTCCAAGTTGACCATTTTTTTAGCGAATTCTAACACCTGTTTTCTCATCACACCATTCAAACAGCCTTCAGAAACCGGAGGAGTAATCAATTTGTTACCGGTTAACATGAATAGATTACCTTGAATTGCTTCCACAACATTCTTACTATCGTTTAACAACAAACAATTGTCATATCCATTTTCACTAGCAAAAATACTGGCCGTAATATTTAGAATTTTATTTGTCGTTTTTATGGAAGACAGTAATTGCTTCGTCACATAAAAATCTTTAAACAAATCTACCTCATACTTCTCCTGATTGAATGAATATAAGAAGTCTTCCATACCTATAGTATGGATTAAAAAAGAAACTGTATTAATTTGAGGCAAATAATACCCGCCATCATTCCTGAAAACAGTAATTCTGGCTCGAGAGGAGTTTGACAACGAATTATTAGTTGCTAAAGAGAGAATTTGCCCTTCAAGGTACTCCATAGTGAAATTCATAGGTATTTCCATTCTAACGACACGCATGGACGCCATTAACCTAAAATAATGGTCTTCTAAAAAAAGAATTTTAGAATTTACGATTTTAACCGTTTCAAAAACGGCATCGCCATATAAAAAAGCACGATTCTGTGTCAATATATTGCTGTCCTGAGACACAATAGTTCCATTAAAATTAATCATAAAAAAAGCCCTAAATTTAGTTTAGGGCAAATGTAAGCTATAATATATACACTTTTACTATACAGATCCAATTAGATGTTTAAGGTCTGATATTTGATTTTCCCACAGTTGTGATGCTTCATCAATCTCCTCTTTTTCAGCAAAATCAACTACCATTAATGAAACATCTTTAGTTAGCTCATCAACTAAAATATGAAGTTCAAAAAAGTACTCGGTATCTTTACCGTCGCCATCCACCCATTTGAATTTTACTTTTTCGCCTGATTTCTTTGAAGCAAGCCTAGCTTTTTCCTCAGAATCATTCCATATAAACGTAAAAAACTCACCTCGTGAATTTACATTATCCGCAAACCATTCCGACAATCCTGATGGAGTCGAAATATATTGATATAACAATTGAGGAGAAGAGTTTATGGGGAACTCTATTTCGTAACGTACTTTTAAATCCATGAGCTACATTTATATTTTTTTCGAATATATAGAATATAATGCCATAAAAAAAACGTTTTTAAAAATATTTTTTTTTCTTTGATTTATACTTGCTTGCTTTAAAATTATTTATATATTTGCACCCGCAATCAGGGATGGCTGCACATTACCCTTTTGGCGAGGTAGCTCAGTCGGTTAGAGCGCAGGATTCATAACCCTGAGGTCACGAGTTCAAATCTCGTTCTCGCTACAAAAACAAACCCTTAAACATCAACTGTTTAAGGGTTTTTTCATTTAAATAAATTCGTCACTCCATGACGAATTGGAGTGACGAATATACAAAAAACGAACGTATTATCACCTTAATAATGTGAACAATACACCTTACAGACCGCAGGAATATTACTGTTCAGTCTTCGTAATAGTATTATAATTTATAAACTCATACCCTTTTTTAAAAGAACGGATTTATAATTTGGATAGAATTACTTGATCTTAATATTTTACATAAATAAAACAGTTTTGATAAAATTATTTCATTCAAACTAAACAAGACTATTTCCAAATCTGATTTGTATCAAGAATAATT